>CAKTFD010000046.1 GCA_934553285.1 uncultured Faecalibacterium sp.
GAGTACCCTTTACCTGATCCGGGCAATGCCGGCGTAGGGAGTTTGCGGAACTGTCCGGTACGTTCAACAAACCTCCATGCGCCTGCAGCCAGCGGGCGCATTTTGTTTTTGTGTACTATTAAGAGAGAGGGATCTTTCCATCATGTCCAAAACCTATTCCAAGACCCGTATCCTGGTGGAATGCGCGCTGATGATCGCCATTGGCACTGTGCTTTCCAACATCAAGTTCTTCACCATGCCCAACGGCGGCAGCATCACGCTGCTCAGCATGCTGCCCTTTGTGCTGGTGTCTTTCCGCCACGGCACCAAGTGGGGCCTGTTCACAGGGCTGGTAAACGCCTGCCTGCAGATGCTGCTGGGCTTCTGGGCACCCCCGACGCCCACCTTTATCTACTTTTTGGGCGAGGTGCTGCTGGACTACGTGCTGGCCTTTATGGCCCTGGGCCTGGCCGAGCTGTTTGCCCGCCCCTTTAAAAACCGCACCCTGGGTGTGGCCGTGGGCACCTTTGTTTCCGGTTTCCTGCGGTTCATGTGCAGCTTTCTGTCCGGCGTGCTCGTCTGGGGCAACCTGACCGAAGGCCTGTCCGCCTGGACCTACAGCCTGGTGTACAACGGCAGCTACATGCTGCCCGAGACCCTGCTCACCGTTGCAGCCGCCGTGCTGCTGTGCCGCGCAGCACCCCAGATCTTTGACCGCCAGCACGCTAACGCATAAGTTTTTGCAGGGCGGCTCTCCCCCGCTCCCCAAACCCCGCCGGGCACCCGCCCTGCGGGGTTCTTTGCTGCAAAAAATTTGCAAAAAACAGTTGACAACCGCCCTCCCAGCTGGTATAATAACGCATGTCGTCAGGCACGGCACAGACCATCTGGGGGATTAGCTCAGCTGGGAGAGCGCTTGCATGGCATGCAAGAGGTCACCGGTTCGATCCCGGTATTCTCCACCAGAACAGAAAGCACTGCACAGCAATGTGTGGTGCTTTTTTTGTTGCAGACCTGCGCAAAGAAAAAGCGTTTGCCGTGGCCCGAGAGGGCTGCGGCAAACGCTTTTTGGGTTTATCGCTATTTTCAAAAACAGTGTCTGGCAAAACGGCCTGTCTGCGCCATTCAATTCAACGCCGCTGCATCAAAAAGCTGGATCGCTACAACTACTGTCCTGTGCGCCCAGACGCATTTTGAAGTCCTGATAGCCGAAGTGCACCAGCTCCCGGCAGCTGCCGTCTGCGGTCAGCAGCCAGATAGGCGGCAGGGGCATCCCGTTAAAGGTGTTGTTTTTGCAGGTGGTATAGATAGCCATATCACCGAAAATGAGCTTATCCCCTTCCACAGGCGGCGCATCAAAACTGTAGTCCCCAATGATATCCCCTGCCAGGCAGGTGGGGCCGCCTAGCCGGACGGTGCAGGCCTTTTCCCCTGCATCGCCCGCATCCAGCAGCGGCGGGCGGTAGGGCATCTCGATGACATCCGGGGTGTGGCAGGCTGCGGACATATCCAGGATGGCAAGGCTGGTATCGCCATTGTGCAGGGTGTCCAGCACGGTGGTGACAAGATACCCCGCATTCAGCGCCCAGGCCTCGCCCGGCTCCAGATACACCTGCACGCCATACTTTTCCTGCACCGAGCGGATACAGCTTTCCAGCGTGGCAAGGGCGTACCCCGCGCGGGTGATGTGGTGTCCACCGCCAAAGTTGAGCCATTGCATCTCCGGCAGCAGGTCTGCAAACTTCTGCTCCACCGCTGCCAGTGTCATTGCCAGCGCATCGGCATCCTGCTCACACAGGGTGTGGAAGTGCAGGCCGTCCAAAAGGGCAGGCAGTTCCGGGTGGGCGGCCACCGCCGCATCCCACTGGGCGCGGGTAGTGCCCAGACGGCTGCCGGGGGCACAGGGGTCGTAGATCTCGTGCCCTTCCTGGGTGGAGCACTCGGGGTTGATGCGCAGGCCGATGCTTTTGCCTGCCGCCTTTGCCGCCGGGCCAAACTTTGCCAGCTGGCTGGGCGAGTTGAACACGATGTGGTCCGCGTACTGCAGCAGCTCCGCAAATTCGTCCGCCCGGTAGGCGGCGCAGAACACATGGTTCTCCTTTTCCGGCAGTTCTTCCCTGCCCAGGCGGCTCTCGTACAGGCCGCTGGCCTCGGTGCCTGCCAGATAGGGGGCCAGCACCGGGTAGACATTGAAGTTGGAAAAAGCCTTTTGTGCCAGCAGGATACGGCAGCCGGTGCGCTGCTGCACCCCCAGCAGGATCTCGCCATTGCGGCGCAGCTGCGCCTCATCCAGCAGGTAGCAGGGGGTGGGCAGGCGGTCCAGCTGCACATCGGACAGGTTTGCCAGCCCGGCAAAGGGCGGGCGGCTGTCGCGCACCCGCATCAGTCCACCAGAGCCGGGCTGTGGCTCTCGGAACGGGGCAGGCCGTACTTATCCAGCGCATCCAGATACGGATCCGGATCAAACTCCTCTACGGTGTGCACGCCCTTGGTGGTCCACTTGCCGGTAAGCAGCATCAGTGCGCCGCACATAGCAGGCACGCCGGTGGTGTAGCTGATGGCCTGGCTGCCCACCTCTTTGTAGCACGACTGATGGTCGCAGACATTATAAATGTAATAGGTCTTTTCCTTGCCGTCCTTTTTGCCGGTAAAGATGCAGCCGATATTGGTTTTGCCCTTGGTGCGGGGGCCAAGGCTTGCGGGGTCCGGCAGCAGCGCCTTGAGGAACTGGATGGGCACGATCTCCTGGCCGTTGAAGTTGACCGGCGTGGTGGACAGCATCCCCACATCCTCCAGGCAGCGCATGTGGTCCAGGTAGCTCTGGCCAAAGGTCATGAAGAAGCGGATGCGCTTTGCCTCCGGGATGTTCTTGGCAAGGGACTCGATCTCCTCGTGGTGCAGCAGGTACATATCCTTGTCGCCCACCTGATCGAAGTTGTACTCCCGCTTGATGCTCATGGCCGGGATCTCCACCCAGTGACCGTTCTCCCAGTAGCTGCCGGGTGCGGACACCTCGCGCAGGTTGATCTCGGGGTTGAAGTTGGTGGCAAAGGCGTAGCCGTGGTCGCCGCCGTTGCAGTCCAGGATATCGATGGTGTCGATGGTATCAAACTCGTGCTTTTTGGCGTAGGCGCAGTAAGCCTGGGTCACGCCCGGGTCAAAGCCGCTGCCCAGCAGGGCGGTCAGGCCGGCTTCCTCAAACTTTTTGGCGTAGGCCCACTGCCAGCTGTAATCAAAGTAGGCAGAGAATCCGGCCTCCTTGCAGCGCTTCTCGTAGATGGCGCGCCATGCAGGGTCATCGGTGTTCTCCGGCTCATAGTTGGCGGTGTCCATATAGTTGACGCCGCAGGCCAGGCAGGCATCCATGATGGTCAGATCCTGATACGGCAGGGCGATGTTCATCACCAGATCCGGCTGGTAGGCCTTGATGAGGGCGATGACCTCCTCCGTCTTGTCCGCATCCACCTGGGCAGTGGTGATCTTGGTAGCAGTCTTAGGGGCCAGCTCCGCCGCCAGCTTATCGCACTTTGCCTTGGTACGGCTGGCGATGCAGATCTCGGTGAACACCTCGGGCACCTGGCAGCACTTATGGATGGCAACGGAGGCCACGCCGCCGCAGCCGATGATCAGAACTTTGCTCATGTCGGTCACTCCTTTATCTGTAAAAAACGGTTGTTCTTATACCTGAAATCCCGGCCAGCCCTTGTCCAGCGCGATCAGGGTCTCGCGCAGCACCTTGCAGGCGGTGGCGGTGGAAACGCCGGTGGTGTCCAGCGTAGGTGCCAGCTCGTTCAGGTCGGCACCGATGATGTTGGCTTTGGTCACGGTGCGGATGGCCTCCAGCAGCTGCAAAAAGCTCACGCCGCCGGCCTCCGGGGTACCGGTGCCCGGGAAGCAGGACGGATCCAGGCAATCCAGGTCGATGGTAAGATACACCGGCACCTTGCTCTCGCACAGCTGTGCGGTCAGCTCGGCCAAGCCGGTAAAATCGAACTTATGCATCTCGGTGTGCTGGGCGGCAAACTCGAACTCTTCCCGGTCACCGCTGCGGATGCAGAACTGATGGATGTGCCCATCCCCTACCAGCTCGTGGCAGCGGCGCAGCACACAAGCGTGGCTGAGCTTCGCGCCCAGGTAGTCGTCCCGCAGGTCTGCGTGGGCATCAAAGTGGACGATGTGCAGATCCGGGTATTTTTTTACCGCAGCGCGTACCGCACCCAGGGTGACCAGATGCTCGCCGCCCAGCAGCAGCGGGAACTTGCCGTCCTTTAAGATCTCGGCTGCACGGGCCTCGATGTCCGCCAGAGCCGACTCGCTGGAGCCAAAGCACAGCTCCAGATCGCCGCTGTCAAACACATCAAAATCGGTCAGATCCGCGTTCTGGTAGGGGCTGTAGGTCTCCAGACCATAGCTCTCGTGCCGGATGGCTGCCGGGCCGAACCGTGCACCCGGCCGGTAGCTGGTGGTAGAATCGTAGGGGGCACCGTACAGCACGATGCTGGCGGCGCGGTAGCTGCTGTCGCAGCCGATAAAGTTCTCGATATTGGGCAGGATCATTTGGGTTCCTCCACTTCGCGCAGCATCTCTTCCAGAAATGCCGGCAGATAAAATGCTCCGATATGCAGTTTTGTGGTGTAGTAGCGGGTGCGCATATTCAGCGCCTTCCAGGCATCCGCGTCCAGATCATCGATGGGATGATACTTTTTGCTGGCAAAGCCGAACAGCCAGTACCCCGCCGCAAAGGTGGGGATGTGTGCCTGATACACCCGGCTGATGGGAAAGGTGGATGCAATGCGCTTGTGGCTGCGCTGCATGGCGCTGGCATCCTCGGCATAGAAGGGGCTGCCCTGCTGGTTGACCATGATGCCATCCTCTTTCAGGGCGTTGAAGCAGCTGCCGTAGAACTCCCGGGTGAACAGGCCCTCGGAGGGGCCAAAGGGGTCGGAGGAATCCACGATGATCAGGTCGTACTCTTCCTCGCAGCGGCGGATATATTTCAGGGCGTTTTCAAAGTAGATATGCACCCGGCGGTCGTCCATGCGGCAGGCGTTGCCGGGCAGGTAGGCGCGGCAGGCTTCCACCACCTGCGGGTCCATCTCCACAAGGTCGATGCGCTCCACACGGTCGTAACGGGTCAGCTCCCGCACCACGCCGCCGTCACCGGCACCGATGACCAGGATATCCTTGGCCTCCCTGTGCACGGCCATAGGCACATGAACGATCATTTCATCGTAGATGAACTCATCCCGCTCGGTCAGCATCACGTTGCCATCCAGCGTCAGCACCCGGCCAAACTCCGGCGTTTCAAAGATATCGATGCGCTGATAGTCGCTCTGCTTGGAGTAGAGCTGCTTGTTTACCCGGATGCTGTGTTTCACATCCGGGGTGTGAAATTCCGAAAACCAAAATTCCATATCCATTCCCTCCTTATGCCAGAACATTCAGGTGCTGGATGTCAGGGTCCTCTGGGCCGGTCATGCTGCAGCCCTTGGCCTTGGCATACTCGATGTAGTTCAGGATCTCCTTGGTGATGCGCTCGCCGGGTGCCAGGATAGGGATGCCCGGGGGATAGCACATCACGAACTCGCTGCACACCATGCCCTCCGTCTCACGCAGGGGCAGGCTCTTTTTGGGGGCATAGAAAGCCTCCTGCGGGCTGGCGGCCACCACGGGGTCGATGTATTCCTGGCTCAGCAGGCCGGAACCATCGGTGCGGTAGCGGCGCTTGATCTCGGCCAGTGCGCTGACCAGGCGCTCCACCTCCTGCGGGCGGTCGCCGATGGACAGGTAGGCCAGGATATTGCCGATATCGCCGAACTCGATCTGGATATCGTACTCATCCCGCAGGATATCGTAGACCTCGATGCCGGCCAGACCGATATCCAGCGTATGGACGCTGAGCTTTGTGGTGTCGAAATCGAATACGGAGTCGCCGTTGCACAGCTCCTTGCCAAAGGCGTAGTAGCCGCCTACGGCGTTGATCTCCTCGCGGGCATACTCAGCTATATCTGCCACCTGGTGGAACACCTGCCGCCCCCGCAGCGCCAGATTGCGGCGGGAGATATCCAGGCTGGACATCAGCAGGTAGCTGCCGGAGGTGGTCTGGGTCAGGTTGATGATCTGCCTCACATAGCCCGGGTGCACATTGGGGCCGATGAGCAGCAGGCTGGACTGGGTCAGGCTGCCGCCGCTTTTGTGCATGGAGACCGAGGCCATGTCTGCGCCTGCCGCCATAGCTGATACCGGCAGGCCGCCGCCAAAGTAAAAGTGGGTGCCGTGGGCTTCGTCAGCCAGGCAGAGCATCCCGGCATCGTGGGCCATTTTTACGATGGCACGCAGGTCTGAACAGATACCATAATAGGTAGGGTTATTTACCAGCACTGCCACGGCATTGGGATGCTCCTTGATCGCTTTGGCCACCTGCTCCCGCTTCATGCCCAGCGAGATGCCCAGGCGCTTATCCACCTCCGGGTTTACATATACCGGCACCGCGCCGCACAGCACCAGCGCGTTCAGCACGCTGCGGTGCACGTTGCGGGGCAGGATGATCTCATCGCCGCGCTTGCAGGCGGTAAGCACCATGCTCTGCACACTGCTGGTGGTACCGCCCACCATCAGAAAAGCGTGTGCTGCGCCAAAGGCATCGGCAGCCAGCTCCTCTGCTTCCCGGATGACCGACACCGGGTGGCAGAGGTTGTCCAGCGGTTTCATGCTGTTTACGTCCACGCCCACGCACTGCTGCCCCAGAAAAGCCGTCAGCTCCGGGTTGCCGCGGCCGCGCTTATGGCCGGGCACATCAAAGGGCACCACCCGCATCTGCCGGAACCGCTCCAGCGCCTCGTAGATGGGCGCACGGCTCTGGTTCAGCCGGGAACGCGCTTTGTTCTCGTTCATTTTTTCCTCCGTCCCTGGTTCCCTTGCGCAGCAAAAAAGCGCAGCCCTGCACTCCTGTGCAGACCTGCGCTTGAGATCGCATCTGTACGCGCTGACAAAGCACCCGGCCTGCAAATGCCGGGCTGCGCGTATCTGGCATGATCCAAAAGACGGGATGATGAGAGTCTATATAGCAACTACACTTTTACTACTCTTATTGACCGTTTCACAAGTCTGCGCATCGGATGCGCAATTTCATGGTTGTAAAGGAACCAACTTATAAAATTTAGAGTTCTTGCCGCTAAAAATGTCGCGATACGCGCTCCGGCACAGGGGCGTTTGGCCCGCGCTGTGCGCCAAAGCGCAAAAACTCAATCAATAATGGCAGCTTGCGCCGCCGGTCGGCAGTGGACCCGGCTGTCCGTATGGCCTTAGCCCCGTTGGGCGGTCCCGAGTAAATTGCTTTGAAAAGACTCTGCAGTGCGTTGTCTCTCAAAATCATCAAAAGAATAACATGGATCCCGGGTTCTGTCAACCAAAACTTTTTCATTTCTATGGAAATCAACTTTTGCCGCCTGACCCGGGGCAAAAGCCTTCACCCCTTGGGGGGAAGGTGGCGCGCAGCGCCGGATGAGGGGTATTTAAGGTAAACAGCTGCTGTTCTGCGCCCTCATCAGTCACCTGCGGTGACAGCTTCCCCCGACCGGGGGAAGCCTTTATTCGGAAAATCGATTTCTATGTTCCATCTCCTGCCGCAGCGCCCGGCACAGTATGCCAACTTCTGGCATTTTGCCCTCCCTCTGTGCGCGAACAGGGGTATTTTATGCGTAAATGCCCGTTCCCTTCCCGGCGCGGTGTGTTATAATAGGAGCGTAACAGATGCACAAAGGAGGCATGAAGATGGCACTACAGATCGCCATCGTAGAAGACCTGGCGCCGGATGCCCGGCGGCTGGAAGCACTGATCCGGCAGCAGCTGCCCCCCGCAGACTGCACATGGTTTGCCTGCGGAGATGATTTTCTCCGGACACTGGATACCCGGCGGTACGCCGTGGTGTTCCTGGATATCTGCATGGAGGGCACCAACGGCATCCAGACCGCCCGGCAGCTGCGGCAGGCAGACTCTGCCGTACTGATCGTGTTTGTGACCTCCTCGCCGGAGTATGTATGGGATGCATTTCCGGTGCACCCTTTTGATTATCTGCTCAAGCCCTACCAGGAGGAAAAGTTCCGCCTGCTGGCCGGTGAACTGCAGCGGGTGCTCTGCCGCCCGGAGCCGGAACTGGAGGTGCGTATCGCCCGGCAGACCATCCAGCTGCCGCTGCGCAAGGTGCTGTACGCCACCGCGCAGAACCACTTCGTCCGCATCATGACCGAGGAGGGCGAGTGCCGCGCCGTATATAATTTTGCGCAGGTAGAAGAAAAGCTATGCGCGCAGGAAAATTTTTTAAGCTGCAACCGCGGCGTCATCATCAACATGGACAAGGTGCTGCGGTTTGAGGAAGACTGTTTTGAGATGCTGGACGGCACCCGCCTGCCGGTCCGGCAGAAGGATAAAAATGCCCTGTTCGCCCGTTTTACCCAATACCAGTTCCGGCAGATGCGGCAGGAACTGCGCTGAGGAAAGGAGCCGCCATGGTGGATCTGGATCTGTTCGGACGTTATTTCCTGGAGTATGCGCTGCTGTATCCCGGTGCATTTTTGTGTCTGGCCTCGCTTTGGGAAAAGCTGCGTGCACCCCGGCGCACAGCCCTGCTGACAGCGGCGGCCATTACGCTGCTGTGCCTTGTATGCGCAGGGCTGTGCACAGTGTTTGCGCTGCACAGCAGCTATTTTCTGCCGCTCATCGTACTTGTGGCTTTCTGGCTGCTGCGCTGGCAGGTGACATCGGATGTTACCGTAAGCCAGAGCGCCTTCCTGTTTTCCATTACTGCCGTGATGATGGCCGTATGCCTTCTGCTCTCCATGATATTGAACGCCCAGGCCGAGAGCGCCAACCCTCAAATCGTCTGCCTTCCCTCCACTGCCCTGCTGCGGCTGGGCATGGCCATTGCGCTGGCGGTGCTGTTCTGGTTTACTGCAGTGCAGTGGAGCCGGTGGCTGCTGCGGGAGTACCACGGCGAGGCGTTCTGGCAGTCCGCCTGGCCGCTGCCCGCCATCTACGCCATTTTTCTGCTGTACTGTATGCCGCTGAATCCCGCCGTAGTGCTGATCGGCCGGTTGATGATCATCTCGGTACTGGCAGTCTCCATCTCGCTGTTCGGCATCTTTGTGCTGCTGTACGAGATGTACCGTGTTGCCCGGGAGTATACCCACAGCGCCCAGCTGGACCGGGAAAATCAGCTGCTGGCCATGGAATCCCGCCGGTATATGGAGCTGCAGAACTATCTGGATAACACCCGCCATCTGCGGCACGACTTCCGGCAGCACCTGCATGTGATCGCAGGGCTGACCGAGGCCGGGCAGCTGGAAGAGCTGAAAAGCTATCTGCACCAGTACGAAAACGAGCTGAGCGAGCACCGCCCTGCCCTGTGCGCCAACGCCGCCGTGGATGCCCTGGCCGGATACTACGACCATGAGGCCCGGCAGCAGGGCATCCCTGTGGAGTGGAAGCTGGAGCTGCCCCGGCAGCTGCCCATGCCGGAAGCCGACCTGTGCACCATTCTGGGCAATCTGCTGGAAAACGCCCTCCACGCCAGCCAGGAGCTGCCGCCGGACCAGCGGCAGGTAAAGGTGATGGCACGGATGCTCAGCCCTGCCATGCTGGGCCTTGTGGTGGAAAACCGCTACAACGGCGTGCTGAAAAAGCAGAGCGGCAGCCTGCGCTCCACTAAGCACGAAGGGGCCGGCATCGGGCTGGTATCCATTGAAATCGCCGTGCACAAATACAACGGCAGCCTGGATCTGCAAACCGAAAACTGCATCTTCCGGGTCAATGTACTGCTCAATCTGTAACTATCAGAAAACCGGGAACGGCCGCACAATTCTGCGTGGCTGCTCCCGGTTTTTTTGTCTTTTATTCCGCGCTGTATGCGCTGCCCATGATCCAGGGATTGTCCGCAGAATAAGCTGCGTGGTTGCGCAGGTAGGTGACCCAGGCACCATAGCCGTTACCGGCGGAAAGATGCACGCCATCCGGCGCAGCAAGCATCTCTTTCAGGTTGCCCTCTCCGTCCGCCAGCGCTTCCCACAGATCCAGATACACGCAGCCTTTGCTGGCGGCCAGCTGGGCCAGCTGTTCATTGACGCCGCGCAGCACATCCGAGGCAAGCCCGGGCTTTTTTTCTGCCGCTGCAGGCCGCACCGGCGGGATGGACTGCACATAGATGGTGCACCCCTCCCCCAGCGTCTGGCGCAGTTCGTCCAGCATCTGGCCGTAATACGCCAGGAAGCGATCCGCCGCGCCCAGGGTGGTCAGGGTGTTGGTACCCAGCAGGATATACAGTTTTTTGGGCTGGGCAGCGGCCAGCACATCCAGCGCCACCTCCTGCCCACGGGTGGGGCTTTTTACCGCTGCGCGGTTGGCAATAGCATCCGGGCCAACACCTGTGTAACCGCAGATGAGCGCCCCGCTCAGATTGATCTGGTAATCCGAGAAGCCCACCGTCAGGCTGTCGCCCAGGAAAGCGGCATCCGAAAAGTAGCTCAGATCCACCTGCCCGCAGGCGGGCTGCCGAATGACGCTTGCATCATACGCCTTTATGGTATAGGCTCCGGCGCTCTGCCGCGCAGGGCCAAAGTTCTCCCGCTGCACCGCCTGCACTGCCGTGCTGTCCGCCCCTGCTGCAGCGCTGTCGCTGCCAGAAGCCGCCTCGCCCTGCATGGGCAGCGGTGCCAGAATGTTCTGTGCAATGCCGCTTGCGTTGGTCTGCGGGGTGGTCTGCTCTGCCTGTGCGCCTTTTTCCAGGATGGCGGTCACTGCGTAGGATACTAGCAGGATGGCCACAATGACCCCCGCCAGCCGCAGTTTGCTGCTTATGCCCCCGCGGGCGCGCCGCCGGGGTGCCGAATGATACTCGTGTGAAATGCCCATTTTTCTGTCCAGCTTTCTGATCTTATCGCAAAGGGCAGCCCAAACTGCCCGGTAATTACGGAATGCTCCCTCATTTTATCATAAATTGTTTGCCTGTGCAACCAATTGGGTCTTGCATACAACAGGTAAAACGGGTACAATAGGATTGCAGCATATTTTGCGCATTTTACAAAAAGCCAATACACATGCTGCAGGTATTTTTGTGTCAGTTGCGGCAGGCGGACGTTTTGCCGTTCCGGTCTGTTGGCAGTGCAGGGCCGGCAGACCACTTTGACGGACGGCGCGGAAAACCGCTTTTCCGGCAGCAGACACATACAAATGATTTGAAGGAGGTTCCCATGGCCAAGAACATCATCATTGGTCAGAGCGGCGGTCCCACCGCCGTGATCAATTCCAGCCTGGCGGGCGTGTACAAAGCCGCCCGCAGCCTGGGTGCGGACAAGGTGTACGGCATGAAGTACGGCATCGAGGGTCTGCTCAAGGAAGAACTGCTGGAGCTCAACATCCTGCTGGACGACCGCATGAGCATCGAGCTGCTCAAGCGCACCCCGTCCAGTTATCTGGGCAGCTGCCGCTATAAGCTGCCCGACCCGGACACGGATGCCACCCCGTTCGTCAAGCTGTTTACCCTGTTTGACAAGTACGACATCTGTGCCGTGTTCTACATCGGCGGCAACGATTCGATGGATACCATCGCAAAGCTGTCCCGCTATGGGCAGCGGGTGGGCAGCGCCGTGCGGTTTATCGGTGTGCCCAAGACCATCGATAACGACCTGTGCCTGACCGATCATACCCCCGGCTACGGCTCGGCAGCCAAGTACATCGCTACTATCTTAAAGGAAGTCATCCGCGACTCCTCTGTGTACAACCTCCGCAGCGTGACGGTGGCCGAGATCATGGGCCGCCATGCCGGTTGGCTGGCCGGTGCGGCCTGCCTGGCCGGCGGCGAAGACTGCGAAGGCCCCGACCTGATCCTGCTGCCGGAAGTGCCCTTTGACCAGGACAAGTTCCTGGCACGGGTGGATGCCCTGCAGCGGGTAAAGCCCAATGTCATCATCGCAGCCAGCGAGGGCGTCAAGACCGCCGACGGCACCTACCTGTGCGACCTGGTATCCACTGCCGGGCAGCTGGACGCTTTCGGCCACAAGGCCATCCTCAGCGGTACCAGCCGCTACCTCTCGGATCTGATCCACAACAACCTGAACTGCAAGAGCCGCGCCATCGAGTTTTCCACCCTGCAGCGCTGCGCCAGCCATCTGGCCAGCCGCACGGATGTGAACGAGGCCTACGCCGTAGGCGGTGCCGCCGCAGCAGCAGCCTTTGCGGGCGAGAGTGGCCGCATGATCGCCCTCAAGCGCATTTCTAACTATCCGTACCAGTGCATCACCGAGTCGGTGGATGTGCAGCAGGTGGCCAACCTGGAAAAGAAGGTCCCGCTGGAGTGGATCGCCCCGGATGGGATGCAGGTCACCGCCGCCTTTGAGGAGTACGCCCGTCCGCTGATCCTGGACGAAGTGACCCCCGTGTATGTGAACGGTACCCCCCGCCACATCCGTCTGTGATCCCCCCGCTTCCGCGTCTGTTTTCGTGCACCTGCACGTTTTTATAGCCGAAACAGAAAAAACAAAAAAGGAGAAATCATCATGGGAAAAAATGCAATTGTCGGTCAGTCCGGCGGCCCCACCTCTGTCATCAATGCCAGCCTGGCGGGTGTTTTTGAGAGCTGCAAGAATCGCGGCGCAGACATCGTGTACGGTATGTGCAACGGTGTTGCCGGTCTGTTGGAGGAGCGCGTGGTGGATCTGTCCACCATGCTGACCGACGACCTGGACATCGAGCTGCTCAAGCGCACCCCGTCCAGTTTTCTGGGCAGCTGCCGTTACAAGCTGCCGGACTGGCGCACCGATGAGGCCGTGTACAAAAAGCTGTTCGGCATCCTGGAAAAGCTGAACATCGGCTACTTCTTCTACATCGGCGGCAACGACTCCATGGACACCATCGGCAAGCTGGCCGAGTACGGCGAGCGCATCCAGAGCGACATCCGCTTTATGGGCGTGCCCAAGACCATCGACAACGACCTGATGGTCACCGACCACACCCCCGGCTACGGCTCTGCTGCCAAGTACATCGGCGTGGTGATGAAGGAGATCATCCGCGACGCCACCGTGTACGGCACCAAGTACGTCACCGTGGTGGAGATCATGGGCCGCAACGCAGGCTGGCTGACCGCTGCCGCTGCTCTGGCAAAGAGCGACGACTGCGAGGGCGTGGACATGATCTGCCTGCCCGAAGTGCCCTTCAACGTGGATCACTTCATTGAGAAGGTGCGCGTGATGCAGGAAAAGAAGCCCAGCATCGTGATTGCTGTGTCCGAAGGCGTCAAGCTGGAGGATGGCCGTTACGTCTGTGAGCTGGCCGACGATGTGCACGCTGTGGACGCCTTTGGCCACAAGGCCCTGACCGGCACCGCCCGGTATCTGGCCAACGTGGTGGCCCGCAATCTGGACACCAAGACCCGCTGCATCGAGCTTTCCACCCTGCAGCGCTGCGCCGGCCACCTGACCAGCCGCACCGACATCACCGAAGCATATCAGGTGGGCGGTGCTGCTGCCAAGGCAGCTTTTGAGGGCGTTACCGGCCAGATGGTGGCCCTGAAGCGCATCTCCAACAATCCCTACCAGTGCACCACCGAGCTGCACCCCATCAGCGAAGTAGCCAACCTGGAAAAGAAGGTCCCCATGAGCTGGATGAACGAGAACCACACCCAGATGACCGAGGACTTTTTGGACTATGCGCGTCCCCTCATCCAGGCCGAGCTGACCCCGCTGTACATCGCCGGTCTGCCGCATCATATCTACATGAAGAACCAGAAGTGATCTTCTCCTGATCTGTTTTTCAGTCAGGCTTAAAGACCCTCCCGCCCGGGCGCTGCAAAGTGTTGCCGGGCGGGAGGGTCTTGCTGTTATAGAGCATTCCTCTCCCCTGCTGCCAGCATTTTCCCAAATTTTTTGCCATCCGCCCAAATTATGGGTTGACAAAACACGCTTTCGGTGGTAACATATACAGGCAGTCGTTCAGACCGCAAAAAACAGAATATGGGCGTGTTCCCGAGTGGCCAATGGGGACAGACTGTAAATCTGCTGCTTTCAGCTTCGGTGGTTCGAATCCACCCGCGCCCACCAAACAAGAAAAATCCGAACCTGTTTCCGATTGGAGAAGGGTTCGGATTTTTCGTTTTCTTCGGGTATGATAGCAATTCGCATATTTAATTCGTTGGCAACAACTGCGAATTGTATGCCGCAATAGATGAAGTGCAGGTAAAATGCTGGTACTGCCCTTGCGGCCAACGAAGGTTCCCGTGGACGGCGCAAAACTCCGATACCTTGTCATAGACCGTAAGCCACTAACAAGATTTGGAGGATGCGATTATGAAGTACGATGAAAAAGCCTGTAAGTTCAACATGGATACCGGATGCGTAGAACTGCTGCTCCGGGATGGGAGAAGGATCTCCATCGACTGCACCGGGGTCGAGGATGTGCTGGATGTAACAATGGCGCAGAGGGCAGAGCTGGACTACCTCATCTACAATGACCCGCTGGGCTATGCAGATTTGATTCTGAACGGTGATCCGAAGGAGTATTTGAAAAATGTAACCGGGAGCCATGGGTTAGAAGATTAAGGAAAATGCCGTTCCAGTTGCTTTTGGAACGGCATTTCTTATTTTTTGCTATCCGGCATCTTCTGTCCCCGCAGTTCCTGCCGGATGGCACGGAACTGCTCCGGCACATCCGCATCGGTCATTGCACCGGGGGCATCCACTGTCCCTGCAGCTTTGGCGGTCTCATAGAACCAGCATTTATACTCCACGGTCTCCAGCGTGTGCTGCAGCTGCTGGATCTGCTGGGTGAGCACCTCTCGCTGATGCCGGAACATCTCCAGCCGGGTGTCGATGGTATCATCTCCCTGCATGGCAAGCTCGATATACTGCCGGATGTCTTTGATGGGCATTCCGGCTTTTTTCATGCAGCGGATGACCTGCAGCCACTCGAAGTCGCTTTCTCGGAACATCCGGATGCCGCCGGAGGAACGCTCCACAAAGGGCAGCAAGCCCTCTTTGTCATAGTAGCGTAGCGTGGAGGCGGGTACGCCCAGCTTTTGTGCCATTTCGCCCACGGTATAGATCATCTGAAACCCTCCGAATTTTTTCAAAAAGCCCTTAACTTAAAGTGCACTCCAAGTTGTATGATAAGACCAAACTTCAACTACATCATAATGCGGATACGCTCCGCTGTCAAGAATGTATAAACGGAGGGAAATCAGATGATCTTACAGGAAACCTACAAACTGGAAAATGGCGTAAAGATTCCCAAGCTGGGGCTTGGTACATGGTGCATTGACAACGACAAGGCGGCGCAGGCAGTCCGCACCGCTGTTGCGCTGGGGTACCGCCTTATTGATACCGCACAGGCCTACAAAAATGAGCAGGGCGTTGGCGAGGGCATCCGAAGCTGCGGCGTTCCCCGTGAGGAGCTGTTCGTTGCAAGCAAGGTGGCCGCAGAACTGAAAACCTATGAGGCAGCCGCCGCCTCCATTGAGGAAACGCTGGAAAAAATGGGGCTGGACTATCTGGACCAGATGATCATCCATGCACCCCAGCCGTGGAACGAATTCCGGGACACCAAGCGCTACTTTGCAGAGAACAAAGCCGTCTGGCGTGCGCTGGAGGATGCGCAGACGGCGGGCAAAGTGCGAGTCATCGGGGTATCAAATTTTCTGAAGGATGACTTGGAGAACCTGCTGTCCGATTGCCGGGTAAAGCCCATGGTGAACCAGATCCTGCTCCACATCAGCAACACCGATCAGGACTTGCTGAATTTCTGTAAGGAGCAGCACATTCAGGTGGAAGCCTATTCGCCCATTGCCCACGGCGAGGCACTCAAGAACCCTGTGATCACACAGATGGCAAAGAAATACGGCGTATCTGCGGCACAGTTGTGTGTCCGCTATGTTCTTCAGCTTGGCACAGTGGCATTGCCCAAAACGGCAGACCCACAGCACATGGCAGAAAATGCCGCCGTGGATTTTGTCCTCACACCAGAAGATATGGCTGCGCTCCTGCAGATGGAGCACATTGCCAACTACGGAGAATTCAGCTTTTTCCCGGTGTTCAGCGGGAAAAAGCAGGTTTAAGCGTTTGCACAGAAAGGCAGGAGTACAACAATGGCAGTAAAACAGACGGCAGGGCGGGACGCTCTGGGCGAATTTGCGCCGAAGTTTGCAGAACTCAACGATGATGTGCTGTTCGGGCAGGTGTGGAGCCGGGAGGACAAACTCTCCCTCCGGGACCGCAGCCTTGTGACGGTGGCAGCACTGATGGCACAGGGACTGACGGACTCCTCGTTCCGGTATCACCTGACGGCAGCGAAAAACAATGGTATTACCCGGACTGAGATCGCAGAGATCCTGACCCATGCGGCATTTTATGCAGGCTGGCCCAAGGCGTGGGCGGCTTTCCGCATGGCAAAGGAGGTCTGGGCAGAGGACGCTGCGGAGGATGCCAAGGCACAGCACCAGCGCGAGATGGTGTTCCCCATCGGCGCACCCAACGATGGCTTTGCACAATATTTCAGCGGAAAAAGCTATCTGGCCCCCCTGTCCACCGCACAGGTGGGCATTTACAACGTCACCTTTGAGCCGGGCTGCCGGAACAACTGGCACATCCACCACGCTGCAAAAGGCGGCGGACAGATCCTTGTCTGCGTGGCAGGCCGGGGCTACTATCAGGAATGGGGCAAAGCTCCGCAGGAGCTGCATCCGGGCGA
>CAKTFD010000047.1 GCA_934553285.1 uncultured Faecalibacterium sp.
ACCGAGGTGCCGGGCGTAGGCCCCAAAACAGCCAAAGCCCTGCTGGCGCAGTTCAAGAGCGTGGGCGCGGTGAAGGAAGCCACCCCCGACCAGCTGGAAAACACCCCCGGTGTGGGCAGGCAGCTGGCACAGACCATCTACGAATATTTTCACAGGGAAGCATAAAAACACCCCCGGCATCCGAACAAAACGAAAACGGATGCCGGGGGTGTTCTGCTTTTAGGGGTTAATTCGTATAGGAGATGGAGAAATCGCCGGTGACAGAATCGAGGGCAATTTTACGAGAGGCGTTTGCCTTGCCATTATGGATCGAGCTGCCCTTAAGCCCATTCGTGACGAGGCAATAGTCCGAGGCGCTGCCTTCCAGAGTCAAGTCGGTATCGCCAGTGATGACCGAGATGCTGACATCCTGAGCACCGGACAGCATACCGATCGTGCAGTCACCCATGGCAAGTTCGGCATCAAATTCCGGTGCGGACAGATAGTCAATGTGGCAGTCACCCATGGCAAGATTGAAATCTGCTTCCTTCACAGTTAGGCTGTCGGCAGAGACGTCCCCCATGGCAAGTTCCAGATCCAGTTCTTCCACAGAGAGCGTGCCGAGGTCAACGTCGCCCATAGCAAGATCAATGTCTATCTCATGCAGGATATTTTCAGGAGCCGTAATGGTGAGCACAGCACTGTCAATATCAGGGAGAGCGTAGTATTTTGAAATATGATAGGAAAACTCTGTGGTACCGTCTTTTTTGCTGGAATGGGTGAGGTACCGGGTCCTAAAGCCATCAAACTGTAAAGTGATATCTGAAGCGGTTGGGTCAACAACAAAGAGAACAGTACCATAATCCAACTTCAGCGATAGTTTATCACTGACCATCTCAGCAGAGAGGGAGAAAGTCAGGCCGTCTGAGGTGGAAACGGGAACTGCGGGCTGCGTTGAGGCACTCTCGGCAGGTACTTCCGCAGAGGAAGTGGGTATTTCCGAAGCGGGAGAAACGGATTCGACCGGCTGCACCGGGGTGGCCTTGGAGTGCTGGAAGAAAAAGCAGACAAGGATCAGCACCGCCAGCCCGCCGCCCAGCACCATGCGCCAGCGGGAACGCGGCTTGCGGGCAGGGGATGCCGGAGCGGCAGAGGCACCTTGCGGGCTTTGCTCGTCCAGAATCTTGCGGGCGACCTCCTCCGGGCTGCCCAGTTCCGCAATGGCGCGGGCTTCGTTCTCCGGCCCGGCAGCATCCAGATAATCCTCGTAATAACTCAAAGCGTCCTTGCGCTCAGCCTCCGGCAGGGGAGCCAGAAGCTGCTCCAGCGCAGCAAGAAATGCAGTACGGGTCATAGATCATTCCACCTCTCTGAAAAATGTGTCAATAGAAGAACGGTAGCGGCTCCACTCCTGCGCGTAGGCGGCAAGCTGTGCCCGCCCGGCGGAGGTGATCTGATAATAGCGGCGGTTGCGGCCATTGAAGGGTGCATCATAGACCGTGAGCAGCTGGTCTTTCTGCAGCCGGCGCAGCACCGGGTACAGGGTGGATTCGCTCAGTTCCAGTGTGTGGGTGACCTGTTGGGTGATCTTGTAGCCGTAGGTGCCTTCCGGCTCCTGCGCCACCACAGACAGCACAATGGCATCCAGCAGCGCGGCACTGATGGGGAAACTCATATGGAAACAGCCTCCTTTCTGTGTGGCATCCTTCTATAATATTATATATCATATAATATTGCATAAGTCAATAGGTGATTTGTCCCCCCTCAGTCGCCTGCGGCGACAGCTCCCCCGAAGGGGACTTGAACTCCCCCAGTCTCGCATTCGCTCGACAGATTCCCCTTTTTGTCGCTGTGCGACATCTTCCCCCGGCCGGGGGAAGTCATCCTCTGGGATGGGGCCTTTGGCATAGCGGTACAGTTTCTGGTGCAAGCGCAAAGTTTCCGGTTTCGCCAAAGGCTCCCTCTCCGAGGGAGCTGGCAAAGCCGTCAGGCTTTGACTGAGGGAGTTCGTTCCTAACAAAAAAGCTCCCCCTTTCGGGGGAGCTGGATGCGAACGAAGTGAGCAGACTGAGAGGGTCGAGCTTCTTAGTTTTCAGAAGAAATATCCTGCCCGAAATACTTTTCGCTCAGGGTCTTTAAGGTGCCATCGGCGCGCAGTTCCTCAATGGCGGTGTTCAGCGCGTCCAGATAGGCGGTGTCTGCGCTCTTGAGCACCGGAATAGCCACATGGGAGGCCTCGGCGGTCTGTGCTACCAGCTTGAAGTCTGCGTCCGGGTGGACGTTCAGGTAGTCGTAGAAGGAAACATCCGCGTTCAGGGTGGCATCGATGCGGCCGGCGGTCAGCAGCTGGATGGTCTCCTCCAGCGTGTCGATGCCCTGCACGGTGGCGCCGTAGCTCTCGGCCAGCTCCATGTAGGTGGAAGCCAGGCTGTTGGCAGTGGTCTTGCCCTTGAGGTCCTCAAAGCTGTGGATATCCTCGTTATCCTTGCGCACAGCCAGTGCGGTGTGGATGTAGCCGTAGGGGGTGGTAAAATCGTAGGTCTTGGCCCGCTCCTCGGTCACCTCCACGCCGTTGCACACCATATCGTAGCGGCCTGCGTCCAGACCGGCAAACAGGCTGTCCCAGTCGCTTTCCACATACTCCGGTTCTACGCCCAGCTTTTCGGCAATGGCGCGGGATACCTCTACATCGTAGCCCACCAGCGTGTCGGAGGCATCGTGGTAGCTCCAGGGCTGCCAGGCACCTTCCAGCGCTACCACCAGCTTGCCGCTGCTCTGGATGCTGGCCAGCTTATCCTGCGGTGCCGAACCGGCGGTGCTGGAGGCAGTGGCCTTGTCGGCGCAGCCGGTCAGGCCCAGCACCCCGGCTGCGGCCATAACACCCATCAGAGAAATAAAGGTTCTGCGTTTCATAGGTAAAATTCCTTTCTGTTGTAAAAATACAAAAGCAGGAGGGGCAGCGCTTACGCCGTGTGGGCGATCCTGCGCAGGAAAGCGCGGGTGCGCTCCTCCCTGGGGGAAGCAAAGAACTGTTGAGAGGGGGCCTGCTCCACCACCACGCCGTCCTCCATGAACACGGTCTTGGAGGAAACGTTGCGGGCAAAGCCCATCTCGTGGGTGACCACCAGCATGGTCATGCCCTCCTCGGCCAGCTGCCGCATCACGTTGAGCACCTCGCCGGTAAGCTCCGGGTCCAGGGCGCTGGTCGGCTCGTCAAAATAGATGATCTCCGGGTCGGTGGCAAGGGCGCGGGCGATGGCCACCCGCTGCTGCTGCCCGCCGGAGAGCTGGCGGGGGTAGTAGCCGGCGCGGTCGGCAAGGCCTACCTTGGTCAGCATCTGCATCCCAATGGCTTCTGCCTGCGCTTTGGGCATCCTGCGCGCCACGACCAGCCCCTCGGTCACGTTCTGCAAGGCGGTCTTGTTGCGGAACAGGTTGTAGTTCTGGAACACGAAGGCCGTTTTTTTGCGCAGCCGGGCGATGTCGGCATGGCTGGCATGGGCCAGGTCAAAATTTTCGCCGTCAAACACCAGCTGCCCGGCGTCAGCGGTCTCCAGAAAGTTCAGGCAGCGCAGCAGGGTGGTCTTGCCGGAGCCGGAAGGCCCCAGAATGGCCACCACATCGCCTTTTTCTACGGTAAGGTCTACCCCGCGCAGCACCTGCAGCGTGCTGGCGGCCTTCTGCGCCGCAGGGCGGTGGAAAAGGCCGGGCTTTGCATAGGTGTGGAAGGTCTTTTGCACATTGCGGATCTCAAGCATGGCCATAGGTGCACCCCTCCTTGCTTACTGAAAGCCGCGGGCGCTGAGCTGATTTTCCAGCAGTGCCTGCAGCTTGGTGATGACGGTACAGAACAGCAGATACACCACGGCTACCTCGCAGTAGATGGGCAGGAAGATGTAGGTGCGGGCGGCTACCCGCTGCCCGGCCATGAACAGCTCTGCCACCGTAATGTTGGAGGCCAGGGAGGTATCCTTGACCATGCCGATGAGGGAGTTGGACAGTGCGGGCACGGCGGTGCGCAGTGCCTGCGGCAGCACGATGCGGCGCATGATCTGCCACCAGCTCATGCCCACGCAGTAACCGGCTTCCAGCTGGCCCTGGGGCACGCTTTCCAGCGCGCCGCGCATGGTCTCGGCGCAGTAGGCACCCTCGTTAAAAGCAAAGGCGATGACTGCCGCCGGAAAGGCATCCAGCATGATGCCCACGCTGGGCAGGCCGTAAAAGATGATGAACAGCTGCACCAGCAGCGGGGTGCCACGGATGACCCAGATGTAGAACCGGGCGATCTGCCGCAGTACAGGCACGTTGGCGTACTGTACCAGCGCCACCGCCACAGCGATGAGCATGGCAAAAAAGAAGGAGATGATGGTCAGCGGGATGGTCATGGTAAGGCCTGCCGTCAGGATGCGGGGCAGCGCCTCCACCAGCACGCTGACCGTGCGGCTGGATAAAAGAGCTTCAAACATGGAAAAACTTCCTCAGATACTTATAAAAACAGGTGCAGACCAAAGGCTGCAGGGAGCATCGGATAAGGCAGTATACACCTTGAACCATGGTCTAAGTCAAGAGACTTCGTCACAAATCCCTACAAAACCTACCAGAATACTATAGCATGAAATGCCCCGCAGCGCAAATGGTTTGCGCAAAACGTGTGATGTGCCTGAAAAATGGCATAAAGTTGTTAAAAGTTTGTGCAATGCGGCAGATGCTTGACGGTGCGGACGCTTTCGTGTACAATGGACATAACAGTGCACCTGCGCCGGGCACTGCCCGGTGCGGCGCAAATCCACCGGCAGGGGGCTGCCCCTTTGCCCGGTGCAGACACGGAGGATACGAACGTGAAAAAGTATAGCATTGGTGTTCTGGGTGCAGGTACCTGGGGCATGGCTCTGGCACGGATGCTGACCGTAAGCGGCAATGATGTGCAGGTATGGTCGGCCATTGAAGCCGAGGTGGATAACCTTTCCACCACCCGTGTGCACCCTAACCTGCCGGGGATGCAGATCCCCCAGGAGCTGCGTTTTACCAAAGACATAGAGGAAGTATGCACCGGCAAGGATGTGCTGCTGTTTGCAGTGCCATCGGTGTTCGTGCGCGCCACGGCGGCCAAGGCACGGCCCTTTATCCGCTGCGGCCAGATCATTGTGGATGTGGCAAAGGGCATGGAGCCGGATACCTTATATACCATGACCGAGGTGCTGGCCGATGAGCTGGGCAAGGAGGGCGGCCCCAAGGGGGTGCGTCTGGTAGCGCTCAGCGGCCCCACCCACGCCGAGGAGGTGGCGCTGGACCTGCCCACCACCATCGTATCGGCCAGCCCGGATCTGGAGGCTGCTGAGGTGGTGCAGGATGTGTTCAGCAACACCTGTATGCGTGTGTACACCAACGCCGATATCAAGGGCGTGGAGCTGAGCGGTGCCATGAAGAACGTCATCGCCCTGGGCGTGGGCATCTCCACCGGCCTTGGCTACGGCGATAACGCCCGCGCTGCCCTTATCACCCGCGGCATTGCAGAGATCGCCCGGCTGGGCGTGGCCATGGGCTGCAATATCCACACCTTTGCAGGCCTGGCCGGTATCGGCGACCTGATCGTGACCGCCACCAGTATGCACAGCCGCAACAACCGCGCCGGCATCCTGATCGGCAAGGGCGAAAGCCCGGAGCAGGCCGTGAAGGAAGTGGGAATGGTGGTGGAAGGCATCAACGCCCTGCCCGCCGCCATGGAGCTGGCCGAAAAGTACCATGTGGAACTGCCCATCGCGCAGACCGTGAACGCCATCGTCAAGGAGGGCATGAGCGCCAGCGATGCACTGCGCAACCTGATGGCGCGCGACCGCAAGAGCGAGATGCCCCAGGGCTACGAGAGCATGTAAACGCAAACGCTGTTTTATCAGGCCATAGGCTGTAACCGCAGAGGACTTTGCGGATAAGCAAACGAACCCCAAAAGCATCTGCAGTAAAAATTCGCTGTTCTGCTGAGAACGCAGAAGCGAATGCTGCAGGTGCTTTTTTGCTTTACAGGGGGCCGTCCTATTGTGTTTGCACGCAGAGATGCAGTAAAATTATTAAAACTTTTTACAGAAAACAGACATATAAGGGTAGAAGGTTGGTAAACTTTCTGCTATACTGGAAGCAATGGGGTCCGTTGCCAACTGCCAGAAGGCGGCAGCAGGCAACGAAAGCAAGAAGGAGGAATCGGATATGCCCTCTACCTACGCACACCGCCGCTTTGGCGCAAATGTGCTGGATCATCTGCCCGCGCCGCTGCAGGAAAAACTGGAAGCGCACCGGGAACTGTACGATATCGGCCTGCACGGGCCGGATGTGCTGTTCTACTACCATGCGGCAAAGTCCACCCCGGTCAGTGCACTGGGCAATGCCATGCACGACGAGCCGGGCAGAAAATTCTTTGACCGGGCGCGCCATGTGGTGCACACAGAAACCGACCGGGACGCTGCACTGGCCTACGCACTGGGCTTTGTGTGCCATTTTGCGCTGGACAGCACCTGCCATCCCTATGTGGAGCGCTTTACCCGGGAGAGCGGTGTGAGCCACTGCGAGATCGAGACCGAGTTCGACAACATGCTGCTGCGCCGGGATGGCTGCGACCCGCTGAAGTTTTTTACCGCGAGCCACATCCACCCCAGCGAGGAAAATGCCGCAGTCATCGCGCCGTTTTACGAGGGCATCACCACGCAGACTATGCTGGAATCGCTGCAGGGGATGCTCTCGGTACACAGGCTGCTGCAGGCGTCTAACCCCGTAAAGCGCTGGGTGGTGCTGACCGGTATGCGGGTCGTGGGCAAGTACGAGGTGATGCACGGGCTGGTGGCAAACCCCAAGCCGAACCCCCGGTGCACGGAAAGCTGCCGCCAGCTGGATGCGCTGTACGCCAAAGCCCTGCCGCTGGCAGAGCGGCTGATCCTGGAGTATGTGGCAAAGCTGGGTACCGGGGAACCGCTGGATGCAGCCTACGACCATACCTTTGGCGAATACTGAAAAACACTTTTGATGAGATGCACCGCCCGGCGGTGCGAGGGAAAACGAGGAAAGATACGATGAAAACGGAAAAATTCAAGGTGACACCGCTGGAGCGGGCATGGATCCTGTACGATGTGGGCAACTCGGCCTTTGTGCTGATGATCGCCACGCTGGTACCCATCTTTTTCAACGCGCTGGCCGAGGCCGGCGGCGTGAGCAAGGTGGACTATCTGGCCTACTGGGGCTATGCCAGCTCCATCGTTACGGTGGTCACCGCCATTCTGGGGCCGATCCTGGGCACCCTGGCCGATACCAAGGGCTTTAAAAAGCCCATCTTCATGCTCTGCCTGTTCGTGGGCGTGGTGGGCTGCTGTGCCATGGGTGCAGCCAGCACCTGGCTTGCCTTTCTGGTCATCTTTGTCATTGCCAAGATCGGCTACTCCGGCAGTCTGGTGTTCTACGACTCCATGCTGGGTGATGTGACCACCCCGGAGCGGATGGACATGGTATCCTCCCGCGGGTATGCCTGGGGCTATATCGGCAGCTGCGTACCCTTTGTGGTGTGCCTGGCGCTGGTGCTGGGCAGCAGTGCAGTGGGCATCAGCCAGATGACAGCACTGTCGGTGGCGCTGCTCATCACCGCCGTATGGTGGCTGGTGGTCACCCTGCCGCTGCTGAAAAAATACCGTCAGATCAACTACGTGGAGGTGGAAAAACACGCCATCCGCCAGAGCTTTGCGCGCATCGGCCAAACCCTCCGGCATCTGCCGCAGGACAAGCAGGTATTCTGGTTCCTGCTGGCGTTCTTCTGCTACATCGACGGCGTGTACACCATCATCGATATGGCTACGGCCTACGGCACGGCGCTTGGGCTGGATACCACCGGCCTGCTGCTGGCGCTGCTGGTCACCCAGATCGTGGCTTTCCCCTCAGCGCTGATCTTCGGCCGCCTGAGCCAGAAGTATGAATCCAAGACCCTGATCCCGGTGTGCATCGTGGCCTATACCGGCATTGCGATCTTTGCCTTTTTCCTGAAAAGCCAGTGGCAGTTCTGGGTGCTGGCCGTGGTGGTGGGCATGTTCCAGGGCGGTGTGCAGGCGCTGAGCCGCAGCCACTTTGCCAAGATCATCCCGCAGGAAAAATCCGGCGAATACTTTGGCCTGTTTGACATCTGTGGCAAGGGCGCATCCTTTTTGGGCACCATGATCGTAAGCGTGGGCAGCCAGCTGACCGGCAGTGCCAACGTGGGCGTTGGCTCCATAGCAGTCCTGTTCGTCATCGGGTTTGTGCTGTTCGGGATCTCTACCCGCGCAGAAAAGGCAGAGCGGGTATAAAGACCAAAGCATCAATTTTTTGAAAAAACAGAAAAGCATCTGCAGCGTTCACTTCTTCGCTTTTACGGTTTGGAAGCAGGGAGGTTTTGCTGCAGGTGCTTTTTTGTTACAGGCAGTCTGCTCTTCTTTTTGCAGAGACTGCGCCCTCCGGCCCCAAAAAGAGAGATTTTTGGGCAAAAATAAAACAGATGATTGATTTTCACCTTTGACTTGCTTATAATTGAAGAAAAATCAACTGTCGCACTATGGCGGCAGAGAGAATGCGGGGTGCATACATTGAAACACAGAGGACTTGCAGTGCTGTTGGCGGGAGCTATGCTGGCGGCGCTGCTGCTGGCGGGCTGCGCGTCTGCCGGTACGGCCCGGCGGATGCGCATGGGCGCAGCCGGGGAAGGCGGCGTATACCACGACTTTGGCGTGAGCTTTGCAGCGCTGGAAAATGCCAGCGGGAACGGCGCAGTGGAACTGAAAAACACCGCCGGGTCTGCTGCAAACCTGCGCCTGCTGATGGGGGATTACCTGCAGCTGGCGGTGGCACAGGCAGACCTTGTGCAGGATGCCTACGGGCAGACCGGCATCTTCCAGGATGAGGAGATGGAGCACGGTTTTTACGCGGTTGCTGCGCTGTATACCGAGGCCTGCCAGGTGATCGTGCGGGCGGATTCTGATATCCGGTCTGTAGAAGAACTGCAGGGCAAAACGGTAAGTATTGGCGCGGAGGAATCCGGCTCGGAGCAGAACGCCTGGCAGATCCTGGCCGCCTGCGGCCTGAACGAGAAGCTGGTGGAGACCATCAACCTGAATTACGAAGATGCCGCTGCACAGCTGAAAGCGGGCCGGATCGATGCCATGTTCATCACTGCGGGTGCCCCCAGTGCGGTGGTGGCCGAACTGGCAGAGGACTGCGGCATCCGGCTGCTGTGCGTGGACGGTGCGGCTGCAAAGCGCCTGCAAGACAGCTACAGCTGCTACAGTGTCTGTACCATCCCGGCGGGTACCTATCCCGGCCAGGAAGAGGATGTGCAGACGGTGGGCGTAAAAGCGGTGCTGCTGGCCAGCGAGGCGCTGCCGGAAAAACAGGTGGAGCAGCTGACAAGGCTGCTGTTCAGCGAGCGGGAGAGCCTGAGCGCACAGCTGGGCATCCGGCTGGATACCGAGGCCGAGGCAGCCGAGGGCGTGGGCATCCCGTTCCACAAGGGAGCGGCGGCCTACTATAAGGCGGCAGGCATCACGGTGGCATCCTGAATGCGGCCGGGAAACAGAGGGAAAGAAAGACGATATGAAGATAGAACTGGATATGTATCAGACACTGGCGCTTTCGGTGCTGGTGCTGCTTCTGGGCAAGTTTTTGCGGGAGCGGGTGCGGGTGCTGGAAAAATTCTGCATCCCGGCCCCGGTCATCGGCGGCGTACTGTTTGCCATTTTTACCTGCGTATGCTACGTTACCGGTGTGGCGGAGTTTGCCTTTAACGACATCCTCAAGGAGGTCTGCATGGTGATGTTCTTCACCTCGGTGGGCTTCCAGGCAAACCTGAAAGTGCTGAAAAGCGGCGGCAGGGCCATGCTGGTATTTCTGGGTGTGGTCATCGTGCTGATCGTCAGCCAGAACTTTATTGCAGTGGGGCTGGCAAGCCTGCTGCAGGTGGATCCGCTGGTGGGGCTGTGCACCGGCTCCATCCCCATGGTGGGCGGCCATGGCACGGCGGGCGCCTTTGGCCCGGTGCTGGAGGATTTTGGCATCCGGGGTGCTACCACCCTGTGCACTGCCGCCGCAACCTACGGCCTGATCGCGGGCAGCATGATGGGCGGCCCCATCGGCAAGATGCTGATTGAGCGGCATCACCTGCTGGACACCGTGGTGCAGGAGGACGACAGCCTGCTGGTGGAAGAGGAGATCAAGCACGAGCGGCACAGCATGTACCCTGCAGCCAGTTTCCAGCTGATCCTTGCCATGGGCATCGGCACGGTGCTTTCCAAACTGCTGTCCCTGACCGGCATGACCTTCCCCATCTATATCGGCGCTATGATCGCGGCGGCCATCATCCGCAATGTGGGCGAGTACGGCGGCGGCTACACCGTGTATATGGGCGAGATCAACGATATCGGCGGCATCTGCCTGTCGCTGTTTTTGGGCATGGCGATGATTACCTTGAAGATCTGGCAGCTGGCGGAACTGGCGCTGCCGCTGGTGATCCTGCTGGCAGGGCAGACGCTGTTCATGATCCTGTACGTCATTGTGGTGGCGTATAACGTTATGGGGCGGGATTACGATGCAGCGGTCATCGTTTCGGGTCTGTGCGGCTTTGGCATGGGCGCTACCCCCAACGCCATGGCCAATATGCAGGCTGTGTGTGACCGCTATGCACCTTCCGTCAAGGCATATCTGCTGATCCCGCTGGTGGGCAGCCTGTTTGCGGACTTCCTCAACAGCCTGGTCATCACGGTATTTATCAACTTTATCTGAACCATCCGGCGTGTGCACGGAGGAAAAAAGGCTCCCGTACGGGAAAGGAGAAAAGGCTATGGCCATCCATCAGCAGCTGAAAAACTGGTTCCGGCAGAAGGGCCGGCGCAAAAAGAGCGGAGAAGAAACGGTGGCGGTGCCGGAGGTGCATACCGGCAAGGTGCGGCACGAAGCGGCAGACAGCACCCCGGAGGCAGACCGCCCCATCCATTACGAGAATGTAGCCATCCCGGAGGTACATATCCATCCGCGGAAAAAGTAAGGCCATAAAAGCGCACAACAGCCAGACCTGCGGGTCTGGCTGTTGTGTTTTTACGCTTCTTTCCGACAAAAAGCACCCCCTGCGGCCTGTACGGCAGGCGCAGGGGGTGCTCTGGTTTATGCGATCAAAAGATCAGAGGAAGATGTACTTGAGGATGAACAGCACGGTGAGCACATACATCAGCGGGCTGATCTTCTTCTCCTTGGCCTTGCCAGTGACCACATTGATGATGGTCCAGGAGATGATGCCGATGGCGATACCCTCGGAGATGCTGTAGGCGGTGGGCATAGCCAGAATGGTCAGGAAGGCGGGAATGCCCTCGCTGGGATCATTGAAGTCGATCTTGACGGCGGAACCCATCATGTAGAAGCCCACGATGATCAGAGCCGGAGCGGTAGCAAAAGAGGGGATGGTGAGGAACAGCGGGCTGAAGATGGTAGCCAGCAGGAACAGCACGCCGGTGGTCATGGCGGTCAGACCGGTGCGGCCGCCCTCGGTCACGCCGGAAGCGCTTTCCACGAAGGTGGTGGTGGTGGAAGTGCCCAGCACAGCGCCCACGCAGGTGCCGATGGAGTCTGCCATCAGTGCGCCCTTGATGCGGGGCAGGCGGCCTTCCTCATCCAGCATATCGGCCTTGGAAGCCACGCCGATCAGGGTGCCCAGAGTATCGAACAGGTCTACGAACAGGAAGGAGAATATGACGGCGAAGAAGTTCAGCAGGCTGACACCGGAGAAATCGGTCTTGAACACCTGGCCAAAGGTCTGGCCCAGTGCGGAGAAGTCGAAGCTGACAAAGGCGGTGGGAATGACGGAGAACATGCCGGCTTCCACATCGGGCACATAGATGCCGGTCAACTCGCACACGATGCCCAGTAGCCAGGTGATGAGGATGCCGTACAGGATGCCGCCCTTGACCTTCTTGGCCAGCAGGATGGCGGTGATGATCACGCCCAGCAGCGCCAGGATGGCACCCATGCCCACGCTGTGGAAAGTTTCGCCCTTGAAGTGCTGGTAGGTGACCAGAGTAGAGTCGTTGTTGACGATCAGCTTGGCGTTCTGCAGGCCGACGAAGGAAACGAACAGGCCGATGCCAACACTGACGGCGCTTTTCAGGGGCATGGGGATGGCGTTGAAGATGCCCTCACGCACATTGGTCAGGGACAGTGCGATGAAGATGATGCCCTCTACAAAGATGGCCATCAGAGCCAGCTGCCAGCTGTAGCCCATGGTCAGCACGACGGTGTAGGCAAAGTAGGCGTTCAGGCCCATGCCGGGAGCCAGTGCAAAGGGATAGTTGGCCAGCACAGCCATCAGCGCAGTGGCAATAAAGGATGCCAGCGCAGTGGCGATCAGCACAGCCTTGGAATCCATGCCCGTAGCGGACAGGATGTTGGGGTTGACAGCGAGGATGAAAGCCATGGTCATGAAGGTGGTGATACCAGCCATGATCTCGGTTTTTACATCAGTGTGGTTTTCTTTCAGGTGAAAGAACTTTTCAAACATGAGAAACCTCCTGAATCCAATAAAATTCTCCGCCGTTGCGCTATAAAAATAATTTTTCCGCTGCAGCAGGTGCTTACAGCGCTTCCACCCGGTCGAACAGGTCACGGGCGTTTTCCACCGCATCCTTGCTGCCAAAGGCGACCCGTACACCGCTGGCCATAGCGGCGGGCAGAGCGGCTGCCTGCGCTTTGAGCAGGGCGGCGTCCACGCTGCACAGCGCCTTGCGGTCCGCAGCCCGCATGGCATCCGTGATGCCGCAGAAGTACCGGCGGTCCAGCTCCCGGGCAGCGGCACACGCCTTGCGGGGCGTGTCCAGCTTGGCGGCGGTGCCCACGATGAACTCATCCAGATCCCGGGCGGTATAGTCCCGGGCGGCAAGTGCAGCCGGCCCCTGTGCAAAGGTCTGGTAGCTTTCCTGCAGGTGGGGGTCGCGGTAGGTGTACAGCAGCTCCACCTCCTCGGAGGAGAGCATACCGGTGCCGTAGGCGCCGCCTACCTCCCGGATGCTGTGCCACAGGTATTCGTAGCTCATCACCCGTGCCAGCACCTTGCGGCGGCTGTCTCGTGCCATGGGCCAGGCCTGTACATCGTAGTTCACGCCACCGTCAATGATAAAGGCTTCGTTTACCGGGGGCGTGAGCTGCGCGGTGCAGGGCTGCGCCGCGCAGCGTGCCTCAGCAGCAAACCGGCTGGCGGGCAGCAGGGTGCGCAGCTGCGCCAGTGCGGCCTCGGTGCCGTGCAGGCTGATGGTCAGGGCGGCATGGTGCAGTACACGGGTGCGCAGTGCATCCAGCTTTGCACCCAGCGCCGCCCAATCGGCCTGTTCCAGCAGCTGGCACAGGAAGTGGTAGTAGCTTACGCCGGTGCAGCGCTCGTTGAGCGCGCCCTCCACATAATAGTGGGAGCAGGCGCGGATAAAACCGAACTCGTTGCCATGCTGGATGAACAGCTGCTCCATGCGCAGCTTCAACTGGGCGATCACCCGGGCATAGGCGGCCTCGGCAGCAGGGCCGGTGAGCAGGGTATCGTACAGCCACTCGCCGCCAAGTTCCACCGCCTTTTCCAAGCTGCGCTCCAGCAGGCTCAGGCGCAGGGTCAGCTTGGCGTGGCAGGGCGCGCCCTCCTGCCGCCCGGTCCAGAAGTCCAGCTGGGCGCGGCTGTCGCCCAGCCAGGTGCTGCGCAGGGTGTTCAGCTGCTGGGCGGTGTGCGCCGGGGTGTCCAGCTCGGCCAGCACATCGGTGAGCAGGTTAAGGTACGGCATCTCCTCTGCGGGGACAGCGCCCAGGTCGTAGTAGAAATTCAGATACAGGCTGCCTGCCGAGGGGTGCCGCAGCAGGGTGGCACCGGCCAGCTGCTCCCGGGTGCCCTGCGGCGCGGTATCCCCCTCGCCCAGGTCTGCGGCGGTAAGGGGATGCTCCAGCACCAGTTTGCCATCGGTGCGCACCGGGGCGGGGGCATCCTCGGCCTTGGGGGCGGTGGGCACCTGCAGCACCTGTACCGGGGCGGGGGCAAACAGCTCCCGCAGCAGGGTATCGAACCAGCCTGCTGCCAGCTTGCTGCGCAGGGAGGCAAACAGTTTATCGGTATGCAGCAGCAGGGTGGCATCGCCGGTGTGGAGCCAGCCGGTGGCAGCGTTGATGGCATCCAGCACGCCGTCCGGCAGGCTGCCCGGGCGCTCCAGCGATGCAAACTCTGCGGCGTTCAGGGAGGCGAGCAGCAGCTCCTGCGGGATGCCTTTTTCCAGGATAGCGTCCACAGCCCGGCGCACAGCGGGGGCAAACTGACGGGCAGAATCCACCGTAGCACCGCGCAGCAGCAGCTCCAGCGTGGGCTGCAGGGTGCTGTCGTCAAAGCAGATGTCGATATCGGCACCCAGCTTTTCGGCCAGCAGGGCGGCCTTAAGGGGGGAGCTGTTGGTGCTGAGCAGGGCATCCAGCAGGATCTCCACGCCCAGCTGCCGCTCCCGGTCAGCAAAGGCACCGGTGTACCAGGCCAGTGCGCACTGCACCTGATCCGGCTGGGGCTGCGCGGTGTAGTAGGGCAGCTCCACAGCTGCGCCGGGCTGCTCGTCCTGCAGGGTCAGGCGGGGGCGGGTGGTGGTTTTGGGCATCCGGGAGAGGTAGTCCCGGTCCAGCTGCGCCAGTTTTTCGGCCATATCCATCCGGCCATACAGGGTGATGCAGCAGTTGTCGGCGCTGTAGTGGCGGCGGTACACCCGCTGATATTTTTCATAGGTCAGGGCAGGGATGGAGGCCGGGTCGCCGCCGGACACAAAGCCGTAGGCGGTATCCGGGAACATTGCACGCTGCAGCGCGTTCTGCAGCTGGGCATCCGGGGAGGCCAGCGCACCCTGCATCTCGTTGTAGACCACGCCGCTTACGGTGCCGTCTGCATCCCGGTGCCAGCCCTCCTGCTCAAACACGGCAGAGTCCACCATGGCCAGCGGGCAGAACACCGCATTCAGGTAGACATCCATCAGGTTGCAGAAGTCGGTCTCGTTGGGGGTGGCAAAGGGGTAGACCGTTTTGTCCGGGAAGGTCATCGCGTTGAGGAAGGAGGCCATGCTGCTTTTGAGCAGCTGCACGAAGGGGGAGCTGACCGGGTATTTTTCGCTGCCGGCCAGCACGGAATGCTCCAGGATATGGAATACGCCGGTGTCATCGGAGGGAAAGGTGCCGAAACCGATGCCGAACGCCTTGTTGATATCCTCGTTTTCCACCAGCAGCACGGTGGCACCGCTGCGGTCGTGGGTGAGCACGGTCAGGGTGCCGTGCTGCTCGGGGCAGTCCTCGGTGCGCAGGACGGTATAGCCGGGATAATGTGCCATTTTTCAGATCTCCTTTGCGGGACTTTTTTTACAGATAAATGCCTGCCGGTATTGCGGCATCAGCCGCCGAACAGGCCGAAAAAGCTGGTGTGGGTCACACCCAGGATGAGGAAAAGCGCGATAAGGGCAAACAGTACGCCTATGATGATATCCATCTGGTGGACGGTGAGGGGAAACTTATCGTAGAGTTTTTCCTTGGGGTTTACAAAATCTTTGCTGCCGTTATCCAGCAGGCGCTTTTTGCCCTGCTCAAAATCGGCTTTCTGCGCCTGCAGCTCGGCCTGCTGGCGGGCAAGTTCAGCCTCGCGGGCGGCCAGTGCGGCCTCGCGGCGGGCAAGTTCGGTCTGTTGTTCCGGGGTAGGCTGCGCCATGGTGATCTCCTCCTGTGAAAACCTGTTTTTCCTTATGATACCACAAAATTGTGGACAAAAAAAGCACCCGCAGTGCAAAGACTGCGGGTGCAATGGGGGATGATGAGGAGATTACTTCTTAGCCAGGTACTTGCGGATATCGATGGCGACAGCCACGATAATGACAAGGCCCTGGACGATGTAGGTGTAGGAGGAGTTGACGTTCATGAACTGCAGAGCGACCTTCATCAGCTCAAAGACCAGAACGCCGACCAGAACGCCGGGAACAGTGCCAACGCCGCCGGTGGTGGAAACACCGCCGATGGTGCAGGCTGCGATAGCGTCCAGCTCATAGCCCATTGCGGTGTTGACGGATGCGCCGCCGGACTTTGCAGCCAGCAGGCAGCCTGCCAGACCGAACATGCAGGAAGCCAGGATGTAGATGCGGATCTTGGTAGCATGCACGTTGACACCGGCCACCTCAGCAGCAGCTTCGTTGCCGCCGATGGCGTACATGTACTTGCCGTGACGGGTCTTGTTGTACAGGAACCAGAAGCAGGCAGCCACGACCAGAGCGATCCAGATCAGCACGGGGATGCCGATGATGGTGTTGGAGGCCAGGGAGGTGAAGTTCTTGTTCAGGGAGCCAATGGGGGTACCGCCGGTGTACACCAGGCAGATACCGTAGACCACCTGCTGCATGCCCAGGGTTGCGATGAAGGGCTGCACCTTGAGGTAGCTGACCACCAGACCGTTGCACAGGCCGATGATGGCGCAGATAGCAACGACCAGAATGAACACCACCGGGGTGGACAGGGTGGGCATATTGGGGTAGAACTTGCCGGCAGCACCCTCAGTCTGTGCAAAGATGCAGGCCAGGCAGGCAGCAAAACCAGCCAGGCGGCCTGCGGACAGGTCGTTGCCGGTGGTGATCAGACAGCCGGAGATGCCCAGCGCGATGATGTAGCGGATGGACAC
>CAKTFD010000048.1 GCA_934553285.1 uncultured Faecalibacterium sp.
GCAGCGCATCCCGAAAGACAGCGCATTCTGGTATGGTGAAGCTGCCGCCACCAATGGCCGCTCCATCTGACTGCATAAAAAATAGAGGGGCTGCTGCATTCAACCGTGCAGCAGCCCCTTATCTGTTGAAACAGAACGCTCCGGCCCATTGCAGTGGGTCGGAGCGTTCTGCTGGAAAAAAGAAAAAAGAAACTTAACCGGCTGCGATTTCAGCCTGGGAGGTCGCGTTGTTCTGGGCGGGCATTTCCGGCGGGGTGCCGGAGGGGGTGCCAGCAGGTTTCTCCGGCGGGGTGCCGCCCTGCCCATCAGGAGCCTGCCCGCCGGGGGCGCCGCCGTTCATGGCAGGCGGGGTCTGCCCATTCGCGGCATCATCCGGCGGGGTCATGCCGGGGGTACCGCCGCCCATCCCGCCAAAGGTTGCACGGGTAGTACCGGTCTGGGCGGTGGCAGCAGCAAGGGTGGTGCTGCCGGCAGCAAGGGTATATTCACTATCCGCTGCAAGGTCTGCTGCGCAGTAGAACAGATAGTTTGCATCACACAGGGCCGTACCGCTGTACACGGTGCTGCCGCTGGCATCGGTGATGGTAAAGGCGCTGCCATTGGTCAGGCGCACGGTGCTTGCTGCCCCCATGCCGCCGTAGGTCACGTAGCCCTGCGAGGCATCGATGGTGTAGCCCATGCCTGCACTGCCGCCTGCCGCCAGCACGGTGCCGCCGGTAATGGTAATGGTGCCGTCTGCATCCAGCGGCTGGTTGTCGGCAGTGTTGGCCGTCCACACCGTGATATTGCCGCCGGAGATGGTCAGGCTGCCGTTGGAGTCAAGGCCATCGCCCCCGGAAGTGTAGGCATTGATGGTGCCGCCGGAGATGTTCATGCTGAAAGCGTAGTCGGTCAGATCGCCGTTGGCGGCATTCAGGCAGTCATCGGTGGCGGTGATATCGATGGTGCCGGAAAAGATGTTCAGCTCTGCCCCTTCCAGCCCCTCGTTGCAGGCGGAAATGGTAATGACAGGCCCGGCGGTGTCCGCTGCGCCGATATTCAAGGTATAGTCGCTGTGCAGGGCATCATCCCCGGCAGAGATATTCAGGGTGCCGCTCTCCACCTCCAGAGTCTGTTCTGCGTTGATGGCATCGTTCACGGGGGCATCGATGTTCAACGTCAGCTCCCGGATGGTCAGGCTGGCTGCCCTGCCCTCGTTTTCGGTGCCGGACTTGATGCCGTTTTTGCCTGCAGCCGTGATGTTCAATGTACCGCTGCCGCACAGCACCACCTGAGAGCCGTCCTTGCATTTGAGCACCGCGCTCTCGGCATCTGCGCTGGCGTTCGTGCCGTCCTTATCGTTAGCGGCGGTATCGGCCAGGGTGTTCTGGGTGCCGCCGTACACCGCGATGGTCACCCCGGTGGACTTGCCGCATACGATGGGGGCGGTGGTGGTACTGGTCAGGTCCAGCCCGTTCAGTACCAGGGTCACCCCCTCAGTTTCGGCTTTGATGGTGACACTGCCATCCGCGCAGCTGCCGGACAGCACATAGGTGCCCGGGGCGTTGATGGTCAGCGCCGTGCCCTCGATGGCATAGCCGCTGTAGTCCCCCTCGGCAGCAGAGATGCCGCTGTCGGTAAAGGTAAGCGCCGTGGCACCGGCCAGAGAGAGCGTGCTCTCCTCCGCAGCAAGAACAGATGCAGCGGCGGAAGAAGCGCTGGAGGAAGCGGTATTGCTGCTGCAGCCCGCCATGGAGACCAGCAGCGCCCCCGCCACCAGCAGGGAAAGCGTTCGGCTTGGATATTTCATATCGAAAAACCTCCTTGTGGTCAATGGTTTGCTTTGAGGATGCCCAGAGTATACCCGGCCAACCTAAAACGAACCTAAAGAAAACCGGCAAAAAACCTTTAGGTTGCTTTTAGGTTGGGGCAGTATCCTGTATGCACAGGAGGTGACAGGCAATGTCCCAACCCATTCAGAACTGCTTTGAACGGTATGAGAAAAAGTATTTTCTTACCCCGGCGGGGCAAAAGGCCCTGCTGCAGACCATTGCGCCGTATGTCAAAATGGATTTTTACGGCAAATATACCATCTGCAACCTTTATTATGACACCCCGGACTGGCGGCTCATCCGCGCCTCGCTGGCAAAGCCGGTGTATAAGGAAAAACTGCGGGTGCGCAGCTACGGCGTGCCCGCGCCGGACGGCAGCGTATTTGCCGAGCTGAAAAAGAAATACAAGGGCGTGGTGTACAAACGCCGCATCACCGCACCGGCTGCGGCGGTGCAGCCCCTGCTGGCAGGGCAGCTGCCGCTGGCAGACTACGGGCAGATCGGCCGGGAGATCGCATGGTTCCAGCAGCTGTACGATGCCCGCCCCCGGGTGTTCATCGGGTACGACCGTATCGCCTTTGCAGGCGTGGAGGACCCGGAACTGCGCATCACCTTTGATACCGGCATCCGCTGGCGCACTACTCAGCTGGATCTTTGCGCCGGGGATCACGGCGCACCCCTGCTGCCGGACGACCGGGTGCTGCTGGAGTTGAAACTGCCGGGGGTCTGCCCCCTGTGGCTGGCGCATGCGCTGGCCGATGCCGGCGCTGTGCCGGTATCCTTTTCCAAATACGGCAGCTGCTACTGCCATCATCTGCTGCGCGAGCAGCCCGTTACCTTAAAGGAGGTCTTTCCCTGTGCTTGAATCCGTGATCGGTACGTCCATTACCCTGCAAAGTTTCCTGCTGTGCACGGCGGTCTCGCTGGTGCTGGGCATCGGCCTTGCCTTTGTGGCAGGCTATCAGCAAAAAACAAGTTCCAGTTTTGTGGTCACGCTGGCGTTGCTGCCCGCCGTGGTGCAGCTGGTGATCATGCTGGTCAACGGCAACATCGGCACCGGTGTGGCGGTGGCAGGTGCATTCAGTCTGGTGCGCTTCCGCTCTGCCCCCGGCACTGCCCGGGAGATCGGGGTGCTGTTCCTGGCCATGGCGCTGGGGCTGGCCACCGGCATGGGGCTGCTGGGGCTGGCGGTGCTGGCCTTTGTGCTGCTGGCGGGCACACTGCTGGGGCTGACCACCCTTGGCTTTGGCGAAAAGCACTCCACCGCCCGGGTGCTGAAGATCACCATCCCGGAAAACCTGGATTATGACGGCCTGTTTGACGATATCTTTGCCCAGTACACCCGGCGCTGCACCCTGACCCGGGTAAAGACCAGCAACATGGGCACCTTGTACGAGCTGGAATATGCCATTGTCCTGCCGGAGGACGCGCCGCCCAAGGCATTTCTGGATGCGCTGCGCTGCCGCAACGGCAACCTGAACATCACCTGCGGGCGGGAGAGCAGCCCCGGCATGGAGATGCTGTAAAAAAAGATTGCGCGGCAGGCGGTTGCTGCGCTATACTGGGAGCAGAAATGCAAAAAGGGAGGAATGTGCAGTGCGGCTGCTGATCGCAGAGGACGAAGAGGACCTGGCCGAGGTGCTGAGCGTCTTTTTTGAAAAGAACCATTTTACGGTGGAAACGGTGTACAACGGCTTTGATGCTTACGAAGCCGCCACCCAGGACCACTACGATGCCATTATCCTGGATGTGATGATGCCCAAGATGAACGGCATTGAGGTGCTGCAGAAGCTGCGGGCGGAAAAGGTGACCTCCCCCATCATGATGCTGACCGCCAAAGGTGAAACGGACGACCGCATCACCGGCTTCAATGCCGGGGCGGACGACTATCTGCCCAAGCCCTTTGACCCGGACGAACTGCTGAGCCGGGTGCGCGCCATGCTGCGCCGCGCCAGCGCCTATCAGCCCACCCGGCTGGCATTCAGTGACCTGACGCTGGACCCCGGCACCGGATTTCTGACCTGCCGCGGGCAGTCGGTGCGGCTGAGCGGGCGGGAATATCAGGTAATGGAGCTGTTTTTGCGCAACCCCCGCATGGTGTTTTCTGCCGAGCGCATTTTGGAGCTTGTGTGGGGCTGGGAGAATGATGCCGAGATCAATGTGGTGTGGGTAAACATCTCCAACCTGCGCAAAAAGCTGAAAAACCTTGGCTCCCATGCCGTGCTGCGGGCAAACCGGGGGCTGGGCTACGCGCTGGAGGAAGAAGCATGATCCGGCGGCTGCGCAGGCGGTTTATCCGCATTGCCACCCTGTCGGTCACGGCAGTCATGCTGCTTCTGACACTGCTGCTGAACACCGCAAACTATCTTTCCACTACCGCCGACCTGCGGGATATGCTGCAGCTCATCAGCAGCAATCAGGGCACGATCCCCGCCTACCGCCCGTCAGCCGAAGCCCCCTCTGCCCCGCCCAAAGCCCCGGAGCCGCCGCGGGACGGCAGCTTTACCCCCGAGACCCCCTACTCCACCCGGTACTTTGTGCTGCGGTATCAGGATGACGGCACCCTTGTGCAGGCAGATCTGAAAAACATCGCCTCGGTCACGGAGGAGGATCTCGCCCCCTATCTTGCTGCCGCCATAGCCCACGGCACAGGCTATGGCAGCTACGGCAGCTACCGGTACTACGTTACCCGCACTGGCGAGGGGCGCAGCATGGCGGTATTTCTGGACGGATACCAGCAGCTGCGCTCTGTGGGATTGGTGCTGCTATGGAGCCTTGCTGCAGATGCCGCCTGCATCCTGCTGGTGGTGGTGCTGGTGGTGCTGCTCTCCCGCCGCGCCATCGACCCGGTGGTGCGCAGCGCCGAAAAGCAGAAGCAGTTCATCACCGATGCCAGCCATGAGCTAAAGACCCCCATCACGGTCATTTCCACCAGCCTGCGCGTGCTGGAAATGGAGGTCGGAAAGCAGAAATGGATCGACAAAGCCCAGGCGCAGACCGAAAAGCTGACCGCGCTGGTCAACGCGCTGGTCACCCTGTCCCGCATGGACGAGGGGGTATCGCCGCTGAAAATGGAGCCGTTTGCCCTGAGCGAAGCCGTAGCGGACACCGCCGAGCCGTTCCGGGATCTTGCCCAAAGCAAAGGGCACGATCTTGTGCTGGACATTGCCCCGGACCTGACCTATAAGGGCGATGCGTACGCCATCCGGCAGCTGGTAAGCATCCTGCTGGATAATGCGGTCAAGTACGCCCAGGCAGGCAGCGCCATCACCCTGACGCTGGAAAAGACCCGCCGGGGCGTTGTGCTGCGCTGCCGCAACGGCAGCGCCCCCATCCCGGAAGATACGCTTGCAAAACTGTTCGACCGCTTTTACCGCGCCGACCCTTCCCGCAACGCTGCCACCGGCGGCTTTGGCATCGGGCTGTCCATCGCCCGGGGCATCGCCGAAGCCCACAGGGGCAGCATCTGCGCCCGGATGGTGGGCGAGGAAGTGGAGTTTGCGGCAGAACTGCGGTAAACACGCCGCTTTATTCCGCCGGCAGTGAACCGCGCTGTAAAAAAGACCATGGACAAAAGAGGGGCTGCTGCACATTGCTCTCGTGCAGCAGCCCCTTAATTATAACACAATATCTCGCAAAACATGGAACATTTGCCGAAATCAAAGCCTTTTCCGGCCGGGGAGCGAGGTCGTGCCAGCGCCTGCCATGCACCAGAGGGACAGGGCATCAGGCATTTTCCCGTTCTTCCCCGATCAGCACCACAGCCACATCGTTGACGTTGGTACCGGTAGCACCTGTGACGATCAGCCCCTCCACCGCCTGCAGGGCGTGGTAGGCATCGTTGTTCTGCAGGGTGTCGAACACGTTCCAGCCCGCTGTGGCCAGCGCGGCAGCGGTATCGCCGTCCACATAACCGCCGGCGGCATCGGTGGGGCCGTCGGTACCGTCACTGCCCACCGAGAATACCGCTGCATTCCGCCCCGCCAGCGCCGGAGCTGCGGCAAGGGCCAGCTCCTGATTGCGCCCGCCCAGTCCCCTGCCGGTCAGGTGCACCACCGTTTCCCCGCCCGCGATGAACGCCAGCTTTTTGCCCTGTCCCGCATGGGTGCGGGCGATGGCCCCCAGAAAGCTGCCTGCCTCCCGGGCTTCGCAGCAGAGCTGGTCGGTAAGGAGTACCGGTGCATAGCCCAGCTCCCGGCAGGCTCTGGCGGCGGCAGCGCACAGCTCCCGCACGCTGCCGGTGATCCGGGTGGTCACGTTGTCAAGGGCTTTCGGCGTTTCCTGGGCCAGCAGCGCTTTTGCCGGTTCCGATAAGCGGAGATGGTATTTTTCTGCAATGGCAAGCGCCTGCGCACAGGTAGAGGCATCCGGCACCGCCGGGCCGCTGGCGATCATATCCAGCGGATCGCCCAGAATATCGCTGAGCACGATGCTGAACACTTTTGCCGGGGCGCAGTGCTGCGCGAACCGCCCGCCCTTGACCCCGGACAGCCGCTTGCGGATGGTGTTCATCTCCACGATGTCCGCCCCGCTGGCAAGGAGCTGGTTTGTGATGTCCTGCAGCTCTGCACCGGGGAGCAGCGGCTGTTCAAACAACGCGCTGCCGCCGCCGGAGAGCAGAAACAGCACCGTATCCTCTGCGGTAAGCCCCTGCACCAGTTCCAGCGCTTTTTCAGTGGCCGCAAAGCTGTTGGCGTCCGGCACGGGGTGGCCTGCTTCATAACAGCTTACGCCGGGGATCTCCCCTTTTACGTGGTCGTATTTGGTCACCACCACGCCGCCGTCCACACGGCCCAGCGCCGCCACAGCCGCGTGCGCCATCTGCCAGGCAGCTTTGCCCGCCGCCACCAGCAGCACCCTGCCGCCCTTTGGCGCAAAGGCGCTCATAGCCCGGCGCACCGCCTCGTCCGGCAGGACAGCGTCCAGGCTGGAACGGATGATCGTATCCGCATCCTTTCGCAGCGTTGCATTCATGAAACAACCCTCCCAGCGATATTGCCATTGGCATCCTTTGTATCCACGATGCCTGGCTCTTTTATAGGGCTTTTCGCACAGGGTGCAGCTGCCCATCCAGGTTTATTATACAACAGGACCGGCGTTGGGGGAACACTTTCGGCAATGATTTTGAAGCAGCGGCAGCGTTTCCCGCAGGCAGCGCTCAGTTTTTGCGGCTGATTGCCCAGCGGTAGACCACGCCGGATACCACAGCGGCAAGCACCTCGGTAATCCAGAATGCATGCCAGACACCATCCGCCCCAAGGCTGCGGCAGAGCAGCGCGGCCAGCGGCATGATGAACAGAATGTAGCGGCAAAGTGCGATGACCAGAGATTCCGCCCCTTTGCCCAACCCCTCCAGTGCGCCGGATGCAGTGGTGGACACGGCCGAGATCACAAAGCCCAGGCTGATGATGCGCAGGGCGGTCTGCCCGGCGGCAATGGTCTCAGGATTTTGGGTAAACAGCCCCATCAGCTGGCCGGAGGCCAACATGCAGACGACCGTACCCGCCGCCATGATGGCTGCGCTCATGATCAGGGTCCAGTCGAACAGCTTTTTCACACGGGCATGCTCTCGGGCACCATAGTTATAGCCGATAAGGGGCCGCATCCCCTGCACGATGCCGTTGGCAGGCAGGTACAAAAAGGTCTGCAGCTTATAGTAGATGCCCAGCACCACCACATAGCTCTGGGAGAACGCTGCCAGCAGACCGTTGAGGAAGGTGACCAGCAGCGAGGGCAGCGCCAGATTCAATATCGCCGGGACGCCGATGGCGTACAGCCTGCCGTCCAGCGCAGCGTCCGGACGCAGGCAGCTGCGGCGCAGCCGCACCGGCAGCCCGGTGCGCAGGTAGACCACAAGGTAGACGATCAGGCTGAGCAGCTGGCCGATGCCGGTGGCCAGCGCTGCGCCTGCAATGCCCATGGCAGGCACCGGCCCCAGCCCGAAGATGAGCACAGGGTCCAGCAGGATATTGCACACGCAGCCAAAGATCAGTGCCGTCATGGTCACCTTCATGCGGCCCACTGCCTGAAAGATCTTTTCAAACGCAAGCGCCGCCATGTTGATGGTGCCAAACAGGAACACGATGGTGGAATAGGTAACGCCGGATGCGATCAGCGCTTCATCTGCGGTAAACCGGCGCAAAAAGCCAGGCATGATGGCAATGCTGACCCCTGTGATAAGGATGCCGTGCAAAAGGCTGAGCACCAGGCCGTGGGTAGCGGCAGTTTCCGCTTTCCGGTGGTCTCCTGCACCCAGGTACAGCGCGATCATGGCGTTGATGCCGATGCCAAAGCCGATGGCGATGGCGTTGGCAAAGTTCTGGATGGGGAACACAAGGCTCAGCGCGGTCATGGCATCCTCGCTGATGCGCGCCACAAACAGGCTGTCCACGATATTATACAGGCTGTTCACCAGCATGGAGATCACGTTGGGCAGCGCCATGGAGACCAGCAGCGGCAGCACGGGCTTTTCTTTCATAAAAGTTTCGTTCATGGTAAAATTCACCTGCTATTCTTGCAAAACTCTAACCGCAAACCATGCAGCGCACACAACAGCCTGTGCACAGTTTTTTGCGCACAAAAAAGCCACACAATGGCCCCCCGAAAGGCCATTGTGTGGCGAAAAGTAGCATTCTGCTGTAAAAATCCACACGGTTTTTAGGATCGTATCCTATCGCGCTGCAAGGGGCGTCCGCCCTCCGGTATGCAGCGGTGCGATCTGCAAGCCTGCCTCTCCTGCCTGTGCGTATAGACGCAGCCTGCAACGTCAGCAGGATACCACATCTCCAGCAGACTGTCAAGAGATTTCGCTGAAAAAAGTATTACTTTTAACGTCTTTGATGATTTTTCCGGCAGAAGTTGTGATAATGTTGTGATATTCATTCATTTCAAGAAAAACTCCGGCAAAAGCCCTTGACGAACCGCCCGGAATGCTGTAAACTAAGTACAACCTTTAAAAATAGAGGGAGCTGTAACCTTGGACCGAACGCAGGCGGTGCAGGGCGTTTCAGTTTTCCCCATAAGGCATCATAAAAAGGCACCGGAAGTTTTGCATCAGCTTCCGGTGTTTTTTTGCGCAAAAATGCCGGCGGCACTGCCTTTAAGGGGTGCTTCCGGGCGGAACGGGCTTTCTTTTGCTGCGCGGGCATGTTACAATAGAAAAAACGTAACTGCAGGAGGAATTATGGATTTTTACGGGACCATCGGCCCGGCCTGTGCCGATGTACAACTTTTACGGCAGATGGTGGAGGCCGGTATGACCGGCATCCGCATGAATCTTTCGCATGGTCCGCTGGCAGCACACCGGGACTGGCTGGCGCTGCTGCAGGAAGCCGGGGTGCGCAAACTGCTCATCGACCTGCAGGGGCCGGAGCTGCGTATCGGCCGCCTGCCTGCGCCGCTGACGCTGGCTGCGGGGCAGACCTTCCGCCTGGGCGCAGGCGGGGTCCCCTGCCCTGCCGCACTGGTGCAGGCCGTGCAGCCCGGGCAGGAGCTGCTGCTGGATGACGGCAAGATGCTGGCGCGGGTGGATACCGTGGAGCCGGACGCCCTGTGCTGTACGGTGGTGCGGGGCGGTGTGCTGCAAAGCCGCAAGAGCCTTGCTGCGCCGGGTGCCCATGTGGAGCTGCCTACCCTGACCGCCGAGGACCGGGAAAATCTGCGTATTGCGGCAGACTGCGGTGTGACCGGCGTGATGCTGCCTTTTGTGCGCGGGGCAGCGGACATCCGGGATCTGCGGCAGGCCCTGCAGGCCGCCGGGGCCGCGCAGCTGCAGGTCTTTGCCAAGATCGAAAACCTTGCGGGCGTGCAGGCGCTGCCGGAGTTTCTGCCGCTGGTGGATGAGGTCGTCATCGCCCGGGGCGATTTGGGCAACGCCATGCCGCTATGGGAGCTGCCCCGCTGCCAGAAGCAGCTTTCCGCCGCCTGCCGGCAGGCCGGGGTGCCCTTTATGGTAGTGACCCAGATGCTGGACAGTATGCACAGCCGCGCTGTCCCCACCCGCGCCGAGGTGAGCGACATCTACAACGCCGTGCTGGACGGTGCCGCCAGCCTGATGCTCACCGGCGAGACCGCCGCCGGGCAGTACCCGGTGCAGGCCATGGAGTATCTGGTGCGCACGGCCCGCACTGCCCTGTGACCAAATTCCCCTTTACCGCAGAGCTGGAAAAGCCCTCTTAAAACAGCATATTGCGATAAAAAGCTGCGTTTCTGCAAATTTTGCGGCAATGGATAGCTTTTTTTGCCTGCTTCCTGTATAATACAGGTAAAATTAAAATTGGAAGCTGTTTTTATAAGCGCTGCACACCCCTGCGCGGCGTACAAAAACAGCTTCTGTATGCAGAAAGGTCTATCGTTTATGGGCATCGTAGTCATCGGAGCTGTTTTTGTGGATATCAAGGGTTATCCCCTTTCCACCTACATCCCCGGCGGGCGCAACGCCGGACGCATCGAGCAGGTACACGGCGGCGTGAGCCGCAATGTTGTGGAGGACATTGCCAATGTGGAGCTGCGCCCCACCTTTGTCGGCCTGGTGGACGACACCGGCATGGGACAGGACGTTATCGACAAGCTGGCCAAGCACAAGGTGAACACCCGCTTTATCCAGAAAGTGCCGGACGGCATGGGCACCTGGCTTGCTATTTTTGACAATGACGGCGATGTGCACGCAGCCATCTCCAAACGGCCGGATACCACCCCGCTGACCGGCCTGCTGCAGGAGCAGGGCGATGCCATTTTTGCGGACTGTGATGCCATTGCGCTGGAGCTGGATCTGGAAAAAGAAACGGTCAAGCAGACCCTGCGCTACGCCAAAAAGTACGGCAAAAAGGTATTTGCGGTGGTTTCCAACATGAGCATCGCCATGGAGCGCAGAGATTTTCTGCAGCAGATCGACTGCTTTGTATGCAACCAGCAGGAGGCCGGGCTTTTGTTCTCAAACGAGTACGATCATCTTTCGCCGGAGGAGATGTGCCGCGTGCTGGGAGCCAATGTGCGCAGCGCCAACATTCCCAGCATGGTGGTGACCATGGGCGGGCAGGGCGCTGTATACGCCTGCGCAGATGGCGATTGCGGTATCGTGCCCGCCAAAAAGGTAGATGTTATCGATACCACCGGTGCAGGCGATGCCTTTTTTGCCGGTACCGTCATCGGCCTGACCTATGGCAAGACCCTGGCGGAATCCTGCGAGATCGGCAGCCGCCTGGCGGCTTCGGTCATCTGCATCACTGAGAACGTCTGCCCCCGGTTCCGTCCGTTGGAATTTGGGCTGGATGTGCCGGTGGTGGACTGAGCGCAAAAAATCGACCCGAAAATCGTTATTTCCCCTTGACAAATCTCCCGGTTCCTGTTATCAATAAAGGAGATAAAAGGGAGTAAAGGGCAGCCTGCTTTCCGTGATGGGAGCAGGCTGCTGCATGGCAGCGTCATCACGGCAGCAATGCCCGATGTCATGTGTTCGCTTGAGACTTTTGTCACAGACCATGTGCTGTGGCAGAAGTCTTTTTTCTTGCCGCAGTACCAGAACACAAGGAGGCAAGAACATTATGGATCTCTGGAACACATTCGCCACGCTCTTTTCCAATTTTGGAGCGCTTACCTGGCAGATGGTGGTGATGTGGGGCATCGGTGCCCTGCTCATCTACCTTGCCATCGCAAAAAAGATGGAGCCAAGCCTGCTGCTGCCCATGGGGTTTGGTGCCATTCTGGTCAACCTGCCCCTGTCCGGTGCCATCACGCAGGGAGATACTGTAGGCCCCATCTCCGCCCTGTTTGAGGCGGGCATGGCAAACGAGCTGTTTCCGCTGCTGCTCTTCATCGGCATCGGTGCCATGATCGATTTTGGCCCGCTGCTGGAAAAACCGTGGCTGATGCTGTTTGGCGCAGCTGCGCAGTTCGGCATCTTTTTCACCCTGTTTGTGGCCGGGTTCTTCTTTGACCTGAAAGACGCTGCGTCCATCGCGGTGATCGGCGCAGCGGACGGCCCCACCGCTATTTTTGTGGCAAACACCCTTAACTCCCAGTACCTGGGTGCCATTATGGTGGCTGCTTACAGCTACATGGCGCTGGTGCCCATCGTGCAGCCGCCGGTCATCCGGCTGCTGACCACCAAAAAGGAGCGCTGCATCCGTATGCCGTACGAAAAAGGCAGTGTCACCCAGCTGACGCGGATCCTGTTCCCCATCGTGGTCACCATCATCGCCGGTCTGGTAGCGCCTGCCAGCGTGGCCCTTGTCGGCTTTTTGATGTTCGGCAACCTGCTGCGGGAGTGCGGCGTGCTGAACGCCCTGAGCGAGACCGCCCAGAATGTGCTGACCAATCTTATCACCATCGTACTGGGGCTGACCGTTGCCGGGCAGATGACCGCCGACCGCTTCGTCCGCCCGGACACGCTGCTGATCTTAGCGCTGGGGCTTGTGGCTTTTATCTTTGATACCGCAGGCGGCGTGCTGTTTGCCAAGCTGCTGAATCTCTTTTTGCCGGAGGGCAAAAAGCTGAACCCCATGATCGGTGCCGCCGGTATCTCCGCTTTTCCCATGAGCGGGCGCGTGGTCAACAAAATGGGGCTGGCAGAGGACAGCCAGAATTTCCTGCTGATGTATTCCATCAGCGTCAATGTTTCGGGGCAGATCGCATCCGTCCTTGCAGGCGGGCTGATCCTTACCCTGATGGCTTAACGGAGGTGCCTTTATGCTTCATCTTTCTTCCTGGATGACCACCCTGCCCATCATGCTGATCGGTATGGCCGGCATCATCCTTGTCATCGGCTTCATCGTGCTGACGGTAATGGTGCTGAACCGGCTCACCCGCCGCAGATAAAGCCGCCCTGCTGCCACCCAAAAAGCAGAATCATCCCATAGACGCAAAAGAGGGCGTTCCCGCACAATACGGGAGCGCCCTCTTTTTTATGCCGTGATACCGCTTGCCGGTACTTTTGCAGATGCAGAAATGCCCCCGGAGAGCCTTGCGGCTCCCCGGGGGCATCCTGTATGTGTTGTGTCTTGGCGCACACGACCGGCTTTTTACTCGATCTCGATCAGATTCGGGTTTTCAGGCAAAGCCTTTGTCTGCTTAGAGCTGGGCAGCTGGATGTGCAGGACACCATCCTCGAACTTTGCGTGGATGTCCTCCTTCTTCACATCGCCCACATAGAAGCTGCGGGCGCAGCTGCCGGAGAAGGTCTCGCGCCGCACATAGCGGCCATTCTTATCCTTTTCATCGTTGCTGTGGCTGCGCACTGCCTGAATGGTCAGGTAGCCATCGTTCAGATCCATCTGAACGTCTTCCTTCTTGCAGCCCGGCAGGTCAACAGCTACTTCGTAGCCGTTGTCCGTCTGTTTGACATCGGTCTTCATCATGTTTGCACCGCGCTTACCAAAGGTATCACGAGCCTCACGGTTCATCATACGTTCCAGTGCAGCGTCATTCCAGAACGGATCGAAGAAATCATCGAACAGGTTTTCATGGAAAACAGTCGGCATAAGCATAAATCATTCCTCCAATCCCGGCGTTCGGGTCGGGACAAAAAATTTGAAGTCCAGCGGAGCGGGCTTTCCGGGGGGCCTTGCGGCTCTCCTTTTGCCCTTCCTCCTGAGCACGGCCCTGTTATAGCACGATTTATTAGCACTGTCAAGTGCAGAGTGCTAAAATTCATAAAAGAATAATACTTTTAACACATCTTATGCGATTTTTCCAAAAATAATCTCTGTCATCGTTTTATTTTTGCAGCGGCACAACAGCCGCCTGCATACACTCACGTACCTTTCCGTTCAAACCCCAAGTAGCGCGTACCCTGAAAACTCAGCTTTCCGGTGTCACCTTCTGCCAGCTGGCCGTATTCTGTGCCGCTCAGCTGCAGCTCCATGCGGTCGCCGCTTTCCACCTGAAAGGTGACATAATAGGTCGTAAACGTATGCGCCATCGTATTGTCCGTATGATGGCGGGAAACGTTCATCCGCTTAGCCACCACAGCGGCCGAAACAGTAAGGCGCGGGGAGGCATTATTTTTGCTCCATGTGCGCAGATTGCTCACCACAGTAAACAGGATCATACCCAGCACCACCAGAAATACCAGCGGGAACAGGATGCTGAAAAGTGCGTCAAACCCACTATAAAACATGTTATCCCTCCAAAATTTCTTCCAGCAGCTGCTTTACGTCCTCCAGAAAAGCGTCCTCGCCAAGGGTATTCAGCTTAAAAAACACCGCCTGACTGCCGCCCGCTGCGATGGCCGACAGCCGGATGGGGCTTTCGCCGTTCTGGAACAGGGTCAGCGTCAGGCTCAGGCGGTTGCCGCCCACCATGCTGTACCGCTCAAACACCCGCACGCTGCACCGGGCATCGCCGTCCCGGAAGTCGCTGCTGGCCTCCAGCTCCGCCGACCAGCTGCTGTCCGGGATGGCCCGTTCCAGCTTGTGCAGCAGGGTGTCAAATTTCTGGTTGCGGATGGTCTTTTCAAATATCGCCATCGTGATGCCTCCTTTTGCAAAATGCCGTTCCTTTATCCTGAATACGAATGAGCGCAGGCAATGATTGCAGGCGCTTGCCGGGGCACTTTTATTGTATCATGTTTTGCCGCCGCCGAAAAGATGCCGTTTGCGGATGTTGCTTGTGTATCAAAAGCGCAAACCGCTATAAAAAGTTGAATTGCAATAAAAAGGCATCTGCCGCAAATCCGCTGCGTTTCTGAAAACCAGGAGCGGATGCTGCAGATGCCTTTTTTGTTTTGTATAACGGGACTTTTTATCAGCCAAACAGCTTTGCAAACCAGCTTACGGTCGTTTCGGCAGCAGTTTCTACCGTAGTTTCCACCTGTTCTACCGTATCCTGCAGCTTGGTGCCCTCTGCGTCCTTTACCGACCAGTAGGTCTCGGTGCTGCTTGCATTGCCGGACACCGTAAAGTCCGATGCAAAGCACAGGCTCTCGCCGCTGGCATCAGATACCAGCACCATGTAGGTGTAGCTGCCCTCGGGCAGCTCCCCAAAGCGGATCTGGCTGTCCAGCGCATTCAGCGAGAAGCTGGCGGCATTTACCTGTGCCTGTGCGCTCTGCACAGTCTGATCTGCTTCATTCAGGATCGCAACCTGCACCTCGGTCAGGCTGGTACCGCTGGCGCTGTTGGCAGTGCCGGTCAGCGCCATGCCGCTGCCTGTGCGGAGGTTGACTGGGTAGCACATCCCTTCCAGCCGCAGGCTGTCATTCTGCGTCACTGTGCTGTTCTGGTCTGTGGTAACGTACCAGTAGCAGGACGACCGCCCAATGGACACGCTGGAGCTGGAAAGCGGGATACGACCGGAGCTGATGTTGCCCGCCGGGTCTGAGCAATAAAAAATGCCGTTGGTATAGTCGGTCAGCAGCACCGCATGGGGCTGGGTGCGGTCGTACAGCACGATGCCCTCCGGGTGCTCTGCAAGCAGCGCGATCAGTACCGCCGTTTTGCTTTGCAGCGCAGAGGGCAGGGTGGCGTAGCTCACCTGCATCTCCTTATATGTAAAACTATGCGAAAGGCCGTTCGCCCATGCCGTAGAGCGCACACTGTTTTCGGTAACAGCTGCCCAGTCGTTCAGCCCATCAAAGTAGGCCCGGCGGCGCAGCATCATGGCTGCAGAAGCCAGTGTACAGGTGCCTCCCCTGCTCTGTTTAAAGTAGAAGCCCGCATCCACGTTCAGGTCCACTGCCAGGGCAGCAGGCAGGCAGGTAAGCAGGAACGCAAGGCTCACAGCCAGGGTCAGCAGTCGTTTACGGAGTATGGTCTGTGCGGCGGTATTCACGGTACGATGTTTCCTTTCTGGTTTCTTGGCGGATCTCGTTCCGGATTCACCGCTTCAAAGTATACCAGCCTGTAATCGTTTTGTAAACATTATTCCGTCTTTTTTCTCAATATCAACACGTTTTGGGTATATCTGTTGGCAGGTTTTCACAAATATTTCTGCAATTTTCCATGTATTTGACAAAATTCCATCCTATCTCCTGCATCAACATGAAAAACTCTTTCTTTTTTCAGAGCTGCTACCGGCTGGCAGCCAGAGCGTTGCCTTTGCGCCGCAGGGGCTGTTTTGCCCGAACACCGCCCTGCCGCCATGGGCGGCAGCGATCTGCTGCACTACATACAGGCCAAGGATATGGGGCGCATTTTCGGCAGGCTCCGCAGCGTTCAGCGCTGCCAGAACGGCAGCCGGATAGCCGATGCCGTCATCTGCCACGGTCAGGCAGAAGCGCTCCCCTACCCGCCGGGTGTGCACGGTAATGTTCACCGGCTTCGGGTTATGCCGGACGCTGTTGTTCAGCAGGTTTTCCAGCAGCCGTGCCAGCAGCGCCTCGTCCACCGAAAGCACCGTCTGCTCTGCCGGTTCTTCCTGTTCCAGCGTGATCTCGCAGTGCTCTGCCAGCGGACTTTCGCAAAACTGCGCCACCAGCTGCCGGAACAGCGGCCCCGCACGCAGGTCTTTCCGGCGCAGGGGCTGGGCACCGTATTCCAGCTTACTGGTCAGGTTCAGGTCATCAATGAGGGTGCGCAGCTTTTCGCACTGGGTGCGGATGCCGGCCGCTTTCTGCCGGGAGCTGTCCGGCAAAAGTGCATCCTGTTCCAGCTGCTCCGCCCAGCCTAAGATCAGCGCCAGCGGGGTACGCACATCATGGCTGACCCCTGCGATCCACTGGGTGCGGGCGTTATCCCGCCGGGAAAGCATCTCGTTTTTGGCTTGCAGCTGCGCCCCGGTCTGGTTCAGCTTTTCTGCCAGTTCCCCGGCAAAACCATCGGTGGGCAGCTGGATGGTCTGCCCCTGTGCCAGCGCATCCAGACCGTTTGCCACGGTCTCCAGCCGCTTTGCCCCCCGCCAGCTCAGCCAGAAGCAGAGTGCCAGACCCAG
>CAKTFD010000049.1 GCA_934553285.1 uncultured Faecalibacterium sp.
GTTTTTCTTTATAAAAAATGCAATGACTAAATGGTAATTTATAGATTAGGATTACCCTATTACAAAGAATTTGACAATTTCCAGTTTGCCGGGCAGACAGGCAACTGAAAACCACACAAAAAACGAAGGAGCAGCCATGGTACTTTATTTTACGGGAACCGGCAACAGCCGGTATCTGGCGCGGCGCATTGCCGAAGGGCTGGATATGCCGCTTTACGACCTGAACGCCTGCATCAAGGCAGGGGATGCCGCCCCGGTGCAGACCGGGCGGGATGTGGTGCTGGTCACGCCTACCTACGCATGGCGCATCCCCCGGGTGGTGTCCGAGTGGCTGGGCAAGATCACGCTGACCGGGGCAGAGCGCATCTGGTTTGTGATGGACTGCGGCAGTGAGATTGGCAATGCAGCGGGCTATAATCGGCAGCTTGCGATGCAAAAGCGGCTGCAGTACATGGGCACAGCCCAGATCATCATGCCGGAAAATTACATTGCCATGTTTAATGCCCCGCAAAAGGAGCAGGCACGGAGCATCGTGGAGCGGGCAGAGCCTGCGCTTCAGAAGGTGCTGACCCGGCTCAGAGCCGGGCAGGAATTTCCCCCGCCGAGAGAAAACCTCTACGACCGCTTTATGAGCGGCCCGGTGAATCCGGTGTTCTATCGCTTTTTTGTAAAAGCGGAGGCCTTCCGGGCAACGGATGCCTGCATCGGCTGCGGCAGGTGCGTGGAGCTGTGCCCGCTGAACAACATCCGTCTGGAAAACGGCAAACCGGTCTGGGGCAAAAACTGCACCCACTGTATGGCCTGCATCTGCTATTGCCCGAAAGAAGCCATCGAGTACGGCAAAAAGAGCAAAGGCAAGCCCCGGTATCACTTTGAAGCACTGGAAAAGAAACAGGACATATGAAGCAGATACAACAAGAGTGCAGCTTTTTGCACAACGGGTGCATCGGAAAAAGAAAATCCTGAAAGAGATTTTTATGGGACATAACATCTGGTAGAATAAGCGCAGAAAGAAGCAAAACACACTTCACACGGAGGAAAACACAATGGCAAACGGTGATTACGGCTATTTCGGCAAGGGTTCCACGGGTTATGCCCAGTACATGACGGCGTTCAATCGCAACTTTGGCGGCTCGTCCGGCGGTGGCGGCGGTGGCCACAACAACGGCGGTGGTGGAGATGGCAGCGGCTGCGGTTGCCTTATCGCCATTGCGGTGGTGGTCGTGCTGGTGCTCCTCGCCATGGGAAGCTGACAGCATTCTCACAGTACAGGGCTGCTTGCGGCAAATGGCAGGAGGTAATATGGTAAAACGGTGACCCGGTCACAGAAAATCTAACTAGGAAATGTTATCATATAGTCACTGAAAACACCAACAACATTCCGATGGAGGATTTTAATATGAAGGCAAAGTTTTATATCTGTGAGCACTGTGGCAACCTGATCACTACCATCCACAACGCAGGCGTCCCGCTGGTCTGCTGCGGCGAAAAGATGAAGGAGCTGCTCCCCAACACCGTGGAAGCCAGCGGCGAAAAGCATCTGCCGGTGGCAGAGCTTTCCGGCAGCACCCTCACCGTCACGGTGGGTGCAGTGGAGCACCCCATGGTGGATGTGCACCACATCCAGTGGCTCTTTGTGGAGACCGAAAACGGCGGACAGCTCCGCTACCTCGCTCCCGGTCAGGCACCCAAGGCGGTGTTTGAACTGGGCAGCGAAAAGCCGGTAGCGGTCTACGCCTACTGCAACCTGCATGGTCTGTGGATGACGAAACTCTAAGAAATGAACGGACTCCTGCGAGTGCTCGAACGCTTGCAGGAGCCTTTTTTGCGTGCAGACGCTTTTCTGTAGGAAGAAAGCGTGGTATACTGAGGGCGGAAAATTGGAATTTTGTGGAGCAAAGCAGAACAATGAAATCCCCAGTGGGGCTTGCGCAATTCCTGCTTCCATGAACTTTTGAAAACAGGCCATGAAGCAAAATAGAATCTCCGGAGGAATCAGCGCTGGTTTTACAGAACTTTTATGATCGTTTTTATGATCGTTTTTATGATCGTATGGAGGGGAAAACGAAATGATGACCATTGCACAGATCATGGAAAAGATGATCGCCTTTTCCGAGGGAAATATTCACGATATCACGCATCTGAGCTGCGTGTGGACCTATGCCAAAACCATTGGCGAACTGGAAGGGCTGGACGCAGACACCCAGTTTATTCTGGAAGTGGCGGCCATTACCCACGACATCGCCTGCCCGCTCTGCCGCAAAAAGTACGGCAACACCAACGGTAGGTATCAGGAGCAGGAGGGCGACCCGCTGGTACGGGCGTTCTTGGCGGATACTGGCATGACGGCGGCACAGATCGACCGGGTGGCCTATCTGGTAGGGCACCACCACAGCCCGGCGCAGATCGACGGGATCGACTATCAGATCCTGATCGAGGCGGATTACATCGTTAATGCGTCCGAAAGCGGGTACAGCCAGCAGACCATCCGGACCTTTATGGAACATACCATGAAAACGAAGGCGGGCATCCGGCTGACGAAAACAGTGTTTGGCGTGTAAAATATAGCAGGTTACGGATGTTGTCTGTGCATTAAAGATGCAAACTGATGTTTTTGTAAAGATTCTGCTCATAATATTGCTGAAAGATCATATATATGATATAATAAAAAGATATTCGGTAAATCATATTGCGTTGAGGAATTTCAATGAATCACACATTAACAGCTGTTTCGTTGTTTACAGGCGCAGGCGGGATGGATATCGGCTTTGAACGCGCGGGTGTCAAAGTTGTTTTTGCAAATGAAATCATGAAAGAAGCCGCCCAGACATATAAGGCAAATCGGCCTGATAGCACGATCATCATTGAGGATATTAACAATATTCTCGAAAATATGAATAATTTTGAAGGTGCAGACATTGTATTTGGTGGACCACCTTGTCAAGGCTTTTCTGTTGCAGGCAAAATGGATCCTGAGGATCCCAGAAGCAAATTGATTTTTACATTTTTAGATGTTGTTGAGAAAGTAAAGCCAAAGGCTTTTGTAATGGAAAACGTAAAAGCGCTTGGATTATTGGAAAAATGGGAGCCTGTTAGAAAAAAATATCTTGAACGCACTCGTAAAATGAGCTATAATTGTTGTCCATTCATTTTGAATGCAACAGAATACGGCGTATCTCAAAAAAGAGAACGAGTCTTTTTTATCGGTATAAAAGAGAACCAGGATGCTTTTTTTGAATACCATATGAATGATTTACTGGAGCAACAAAAAGTAAAGGCTCCAGTAATTCGAGATTTGTTGAAATCACTTGGGCCGGCGGGTACTGAGAGAAACCCTAGAACCTGCACAGCAAAAATCACATTTGCAACAAATCCTGTTATGCGTAAATCACCCTATGCAGGCATGTACTTCAACGGACAAGGGCGTCCTATTAATATTGATGATTACTCTAATACACTTCCTGCATCTATGGGGGGAAATAAAACCCCTTTTCTTGATGAAGATTATTTATATGGTGATGCTAGTGAAGATTGGGTTATGGGGTACCATCGCGGACTTCTAAATGGAACTACTATGCCAGAATTTGGAGAGGCGCCTGAAAGATTGCGGCGGCTTACTATTAATGAGGCTATAAGGATCCAGACGTTTCCGGATGACTATGTTTTTTGTGGGAATAATGGGAGTATTTACACGCAGATTGGAAATGCGGTTCCTAGCAAATTGGCTGAGGCAGTTGCAAATGCAACCATTCAATATTTAGAAGAATACAAATAATAAAGCGGACGGAAGTTGATATTCTGTCCGCTTTATTATTGATGACAATTGTTCTCAATGGAGTGTTTTCCAAAATGTTTTTACAGATTCATGCGTGTTAATGTTGTTAACATAAGCATTAAAGCGCTCATAAAACATTTCTCTTGCAGAAGGAATCATATGCTGGAGCATATAGGCCACCCACTCATAGATGTCCCAATAATAGTAGATAATATCTTGATATTCATATTTACCCATGCAGAAACTGTATCGGCTTTGCTTTGTGTCAAATGGACAATCTTTCTTCTGACAGATCACAATAACTTCATTGAGATGAATACTGTTTTCTGTATTGTACTTCCTTACGCAGTCATATGAATCTATTATACGTGAAAGATCAAATGGTTTGATCGTAATTTCATATACTTTGTAAATTGAACCATCTATGCCTTCTTCATTGATGTCACCGGGCTTTTTACTTGTTGTGCTTGTTGCGGAAGCACTATCGTTTGTCCCGCTTACGATAACTCCGGTATGTAACGCACTGTGATAAGATTCTAGCAAATATCCCACAATGCGCTGCGGAGTATTTCCTGTATCAGGAGCAGAATCTATCATTTTTCTGCATAATTGTTCAAGATAGATTGGATCTGTTGACGGGGTGATTTGAACTGTCAAATCTTTGATATGTTGTGCAGAAGTAATATATTTTCGCATTAGATCCACACCAAGATCAGTTCGGAACGGTTTCTCTTGTGAATCAATAAGCCTTACCAGTTCCACAACATAATCGGCATCAATTTTGGGATTGCGTCGAGCCGCCCACTCTTCATTGATGGTTGATGCCTTGGCGATATTCAACGGGCCGGATTTGGTATGTGGAAAGCCATGAGCATCAAAAAAGTTTTTAATGGGATTTTCAAAAACAGATCGTGGATTACAACCGTAAAAGTTCAAATATGCCCGATACGCATCATCAAGCTCCCGCCCGACCAAAGCTACAAGGATAATTTCTCTATAACTCATGGTTTTAGATTTGAACACCAGATTCAATTGTTTGGCATAGGAAGAACTATTTGTTATATACTCTTGATTTTGAGCTAATAAATATAACTTTTTAAGATGCTCCGTAACTTTTTTGTTTCGGGTTTCCGTGCTCGTTCTTTTCATGGTTTTAATCCTCTTCGTTCAAAGGCTGCAAAAGTTTATATGCCTCCACATGTAATGCACCCGCAATGCTTTCAATGTTTTCTATTGAAATATTTCTACGTTCCCGTTCGATAGCGCTGATATATGTTCGATGCAAGCCTGCCAGTTCGGCTAATTTTTCTTGTGATAAGCCAGCCTTTAAACGATAAAATCGAACATTGACAGCGAAAATGTGAATCAATTTCAAGTTCTTTCCTCCAATTATCGCAAGGCAAAAAATCAGTGCAACATTAAAACACTATAGTATAGAATGTACTTCAATGTTGCTGCGGTGGCATAAGAAATCAAATTGTTATAATATGATTATGCTGCATTGAACACAATGAATCTACAGACAATAAGTCACGCCTGACGAGAAAGTAGGATTTTCGTCAGGCTGCATGTATAACTACCGACCAGACTGAACCCATTCCACAGCTGTTTGTGGAGCAAACGCTTTGTATCGGAAGTATTGCAATGGGCGTGGGACTGCTGCAAAGGCAGCGTGCAGAACGACGGCTTTAAACACATGCTGTGAATATATTTCATTCAAACATGAATATTGCAACTATATTTTCATATATACTTGCATTTTATTCGTGATGGGTGTATAATGCGTGACATCAACAAGGTATGTTGAAAAGAAACTGGAGGGAAGAAATGTTATGACATTCAAAAAAATCGCTGCGGCGGCTATCGTTGTGATGACAACGCTCAGCATGGTTTGTTCGGCATCGGCCTGCACGGCGCTCTATGTTGGCAGCGACCTGACCGAGGATGGTACCACGATGTTCGGACGCATCGAGGACCTGGGCACCAACGATTATAACAAGCTGTACTACGTCAGCGCAGCAGGCAAGCACACAGCAGGAGAAGTTTACAACGGATGCTATGGCTTTAGCTACACTTTCACCCACGATAGCTATAGCTATACGGCACGCCGGGACGACAACGGTTTAGGTGTCTGCCCGGACTGTGACGGCACCCACGACCATACCCCGTATGAAGAAGCAGGTACCAACGAAAAGGGCGTCATGGTCTCTGCGACCGAAACGCTCTACGGCATGAAGGCCGTTCAGGCGGTGGATCCCTATGTGGACAACGGCATTGAAGAAGCCGAGATCACCACCGTTCTGCTCAGCGAGGCCGCTACCGCCCGGGAGGGTGTTGCCTTGCTGACCTCTATCTATGATACAGCCGGTGCAGCCGGTGGCTCTGGCGTGTTTATTGCAGACCAGAACGAGACCTGGTTCGTGGAGAACCTGACCGGCCACACCTACATTGCACTCAAGCTGTCCTCCAGCGTGGCCTTTATGCAGCCCAATGTTGCCGCTATTGGCAAGATCGATCTGGACGACACGGATAATGTTGTTGCCTCTGCAAACCTGATCGAGGTGGCACAGAAGGCCGGTACCTTTGTGGGCGATGCCGCCGCCAATGTCATCGACCTGAACGCATCCTACAACGGCGACAGCGCCTCTCCCCGTATGGCTGCAGGCCTGAACTACCTGAACGGCGTGGATACCTTTACGGAGGACAACTACACCGAAAATGACTTTGCGATGAGCAATGTGGACGAGAATGGGCAGATCGTTCCGGTCTGGTCCAACATCAAACTGACCAAAAAGTTCTCTGTGGAGGATGTTCTGGGCTTCTTTGAGACCGAACCCATCGCCAAGACCGGCAATGTGGAGACCCATGTTTTCCAGGTCAGCGCAGAGGGTGCGCTGAACACCGCACTTGTGGAATGGACTGCCTTTGATGACAACGCTTACAACGTGTTTGTACCCTACTATCCGCTGCTGACCACCGATACTGCCGATTGCTACAAGGTTTCTCCCGGCACCGTGACCCGCTCTGAGGAGCAGCCCACGGAGGGCGTCTGGTACAAGGACCAGAAGGGCAGATACTACACCTACCCGGAAAACTGGACGGATTCCTTCTACGGCGCACGGGATGCACTATCCAACCTGCTGACCTACGGCAATGTTTCGGAGCAGGATAAGGCAGGCGTCAAGACGGCTTACGCCAAGCTCCAGAAGCAGATCCTGAAAGACTTCCAGAAGACCAAGGCGAAGGTCGCCGCTGCGGACAGCCTGGAAGCAAAGCAGAAGGCCGCCACCACCGCCAGCAATGCCATGAGCGAAAAGGTCCACACCGCCACTGTTGCGATGTTCAAGACCCTGCAGACCAAGTACGGCGTCCGCGCATGGTTCCAGTCGCTGCTGCATCAGGCAGGCTGAGCCGGTACAACGCATAAACAAAACATCTGAAAAGCCCCGGTTTCCGTTACAGGAAGCCGGGGCTTGTTCGTTGTTATTGCAGGGTTTCTTTTGTGCGCAGGCGATGGCAGGCATCCTCTTTTACAAGCTCGATGACTACCGCAGTCAGGGGGATAAAGAAGATGATGCCGATAATACCAAAAAGATCTCCGCCGATCATGGCGGCAACAAGGGTGTAAAGCGGGGAAAGACCTACGGATTTTCCCACCACACGGGGATAGATGAACTGGTTTTCAATAAACTGCACGGCAAGGTAAACGATGAGGCAGCGCACCGCCAGCACAGGATCCACCAAAAGCACAAGAAAGACGCTGACCACGCAGGAGATCAGCGCGCCCACATAGGGGATGATGGCGCAGATGGCGGTAAGCACCCCCACCAGACTGCCGTAAGGGATCCTGAAAACGGAAAATGCAAGGGTCATAAGGACACCGAGGATCACCGCCTCGCTGCACTGCCCCGTAAGAAAATTTGCGAAGGACTGGCGGAACAGCCGACAGAATTTCAGCAGCCCGGCGGCGTGGCCGGGTTTCAGGTAGGCACACACCAGTGTGCGGGCGTGGCGGCAGAGGCTTTCCGTCCCAAGGGACATGTAGATGGAGATGATCAGGGCAAAGGAGGCGGTAACCACGATGTTCACCGTGGCAGATACAGCGCCTACCGCATTGACCAGCACTGTGTCGATGCTGGCGGTAATCTTGTGCAGCAGCTGCTCCCAGTTGATGCTCCCCAGCCAGCCCATCAGCCAGTCCATGTCGGTATCCTGTGCGCTGAGATAGGCGGTCCAGCGGGGGATGTTCGCCTCGATTTGCATATAGAGGCTGTGAAAAGATTTGACAAGCTCCGGGATCAGCAACGTCAGGGCAAGCACCAGCACAAAAATAACGCCGACCAGCGTGAGGAAAAAGCTGAGAAGATGGATGCTCTTATCCGATGGCTGTTTTCTGGCCTTGCGGAACAGGCTTTTCAGCCGCTTTTCCAGCCCGGTCATGGGCACATTGATAAAAAGCGCAAGAATGCCGCCTGCAAGAATGGGCAAAACCAGATCCACAAGCTCTGCGGCAAAGGCCAGAACGGCAGAAAACCGCAGCAACGCAACAAAAAGCGTTACCCCCACAACGGTTACGAGCAGATATTGTTTTGTTTTTGGTTCCATGACAAAATTCCTTTCCCGGAAACGATGGCTGCAGGTTGTAAAGCGACCGTCTGCGGCCTCTTTTTTTCGTATTTCTGTATTGTAATCAGAAGAAACAGGCTTGTCAAGACGAGGAAAAAGGCGAGATAGCGGATCCGCATACCTTGCAGGGTGTGCACGGATCCGCTATACTGAAAAACAGAGGATAAAAGCAACGCGCGGACAGCTTGAAAAACGAGCTGCCCGGACAAGGAGATAACACAAATGCGTCAACTTATCATTGCACGAAAAGATCTGCAGATGTCCCCCGGCAAACTGGCGGCACAGTGCTGCCATGCATCGCTGGCCTTCCTTACCGACCCCATCGCCATGGGGCAGGGGGTGGAGCCGGTGGAACGCAACGGCGAGACCGCCTACCGCGCCACCATCACACTGGACAAGGAAACCTATGAAAGGTGGTTCGATGGCTCCTTTACCAAAACCGTCTGCGGCGCAAAGAACCGCAACCAGCTGTTAAAGGCAAAGACCATGGCCGAAGAACTGGGGCTTGCGGAGGGGCGGGATTTTTTTCTTATCCGGGATGCCTGCCATACCGAGCTGGAACCCGAAGAATTTGATGAAAACGGCGAGGGCATGACCCTGACCTGCATCGGTTTCCGCCCTCTGCCGGATGAGATCGCCCACCAGATCAGCCGGAAGTTCCATCTGTACTGAGCAGCTCAGCAAAAACGGATGCGGTATTCCCGGGGTGTGCAGTGCTTGATCTCCCGGAATGTCTTGATGAAGTAGCTGCCGTCCGAGAAGCCGCATTCCAGCCCGATCTCGCCGGTCTTGAGCCGGGTGGAGCGGAGCAGCTCGGCGGCTTTTTCCACCCGGAACTGCTTGACATACTGGATGGGCGTAATGCCCAGAAACTGCCGGAAACTGCGCAGGCAGGCGCTCTCGCTGAGGGCTACGCAGTCCGCGATCTTGGTTACGGTCAGCTCCTCGGCGTAGTGTTCCTCCACATAGCGGAGCATCTGCTTCATCCGTTCCGAGGCGATTTGCTCCTGCTCGGAGACCTTGACCTTGCCACCCACACACTGGGTGATCAGCAGCCGCAGGGCGGCGGTAAGATGATACCGCACCCGGTTCTCGTAGTCAAAAGGTTCGTCCGCCACCCCTTTCCAGGCTTCGCCCAGGCAGAGCAGTACCTGCTTTTGCCAGGGAACGGCTTCGTCCAGCAAAAAGAAGAGCGGGGTCCCCGGCTGGAGCAGCGGGCGGATGAGCTTTTGCCAGAAGATAGTATCCATGCCGCCGATCAGCCGGGGCTGAAACACGCCGGAGTGGAGCACGGCTCTGCCCTCGGTCTGCTCCACTGCGTGCAGCGCACCGGAGTTGATAAATACGCCCTGCCCGGTCTGCAGGGTCAGGCGGGTCTTGTTTATATCTACATAAATCGGCCCCTGCACGGCCAGGATGAACTCAAATTCCTCGTGCCAGTGCCAGGCTACCGAGTAGCAGGAAAGGTCCTCTGCATAGCAGGCAATGGGAAACAGCGGGCTGCCATGCTGGGTCTGCTCCCTGCCCTGCGCATCGGCTACGACCTCGGATGCGCAGCTAAGCCCTACACGGCCTCTGGTGGCGGATACACAGTTCGGCTGATATGCCATATTGACCAGTTCCTTTCCGCAATACATTGAAGATTTTTTATCAATGCCGGTTTTGTTGCATAAAATATGCGGTTTTCTTCTATGATAAGTGCTTGTTCTGTGGTATTATTCTACCAGAGCTTCCAAGCTCAGTATAACACCGAAACAGAAGGAGCACAAGCCCCGGCACCGCTTCTTCTGCCGGTCCGTACCGCATTTTTCCGCCGCTTCCGGCTGCGCCGCAGGGCGGCACATGTAACATAAACCATTTTCCCAAGGAGGTATTCTTATGCTTCGTATCGAATATTTTGATAAAGATCGTTTTATGCGTCAGGTCTCTGCCAGCCACGGCAGTGTGCTGCTCCATCTGGACAACGGCAAGACCTGCGACCTGAAAGAGGATGCTACTGCACGCTCCATGCTGCGGATGATGGACACCACCCCCAAAAAGGGCTTTGACATCACCGTTACCGACCCCGCCGATGTCACCGGCTTCCTGCGCTACATGCTGGAGGCAGGCCGCGACGAGCGGAAGGCCGGCTGAACTCTGACATTTTCTTGAAAAAGTATTACAGCAAACACAAAGCGCCCATCCCGGTTCCATGCCGGGGTGGGCGCTTTGTGCTGTGCCGCCGCCAGCTTGACAGCCCGGCGGCGGAGCTGATACACCTGGGAGCAGGTGGCTCGGACAGGGCGGCGAAAGGAGCAAGACGATGAATCTGAAAGAAGCATTCCGCCCTTTGCAGGCGGACACTTTCCTGCGGTGGAAAAGCATGGTATACTGAATGCAGCAGAGCGGGAAGCGAGGTGTACTGCATGAAAAAGTTCAATTTGTTTTATCTGAGCGCGGTTTTGTTTTATCTGGTGGCCATGATGAACTTTGCCGGTGGAGAGGATCGTTCCATGGCGGTCGTATGGTTCTGCCTGGGGTCCACATTTCTGTGCCTGGGTTCAACACAGCAGAAAAAGTAAAAAACGATCCCCCTAAAAAAGGAGAAACGATATGGCATACACAAAAAATACCCTCCAGCAGGACCTTGCAGCCATGGGCCTGACCGGCACCGAGACCATTCTGATCCACTCCTCCATGAAGTCCATCGGCGCGGTGGAGGGCGGGGCAGATACCGTTCTGGATGCACTGATGGAGTATTTTGCAAAGGGGCTGCTGTTGCTGCCCACCCATACCTGGCGGTTCGTGGATGGGGCGCAGACGGTGTTTGATGTCCGGAACAGTCCCTGCTGCGTGGGCATTCTGCCGGAGCTGTTCCGGCAGCGCCCCGGTGTGGTGCGCTCGCTCCATCCCACCCACAGCCTGGCGGCGTATGGCAGGGGAGCGGCGGAGTATCTGGCGGGAGAGCTGGAGACCACCACCCCCTGCGCCCCCGGCGGCTGCTACGACCGGCTGCGGGCAGTCCACGGCAAGATCCTGCTGCTGGGGGTCACCCATGCGCGGAATACCTTTATCCACAGCGTAGAAGAGGTGCTGAACGTGCCCCACCGGCTGACCGACAAGCCGCTTACGCTGACGGTGGTGGATCAGGCCGGTGTATCGCACACGGCCTACATGCGCCGCCATTACAATGCGCAGCAGCCCCATATCTCGGAGGATTTTGTCAAGCTGGAACAGGCCTATCTGGACTGCGGTGCGGCAAAGAACACAAGATTCGGGGATGCAAAGTGCATCCTGTGTGATGCAAATGCGCTGTTCCGGGTCACCCGGCATGTTCTTGCCCCGAACCCCGAGGCTTTTATCACGGAGCCGGTCATCCCCGCAGAGCGGTGGAAGGCTATTTCCACACCCACGACCTGAAAAAATATGCCCTGCGGATGCTGATGCTCGTGCTGGTGCTCAATTTTGTGAACCGGTGAACCGGATATAAAAATAAAACGCTCCTGCGGCCGATCGGTGCAGGAGCGTTTTTGTACAGTGTTTTAGCCATGCGGGCTTTGCAGCTTGAAGTAGGAGCGGTACTCATCGGAGTAGATCTTGCTGCCGATGCGGCTTACACCGCCGTAAAGATGGGTGCGCATCAGCGGCTCGATGGCATCCAGATCTTTCTCCCGCAGGATGCGCAGCATCTCCGCATGTTCGCTGATAACATAGGGCACATTGCGTGCGCCCAGGATATCCAGGCGGATAAAACGGGAGTAATCTGCCTGCGGGCGGGTCAGCTGCTCCCAGAGGTACTCCTTGCTGGTTTTGCGGAACCAGTATTGATGCATGGCAAGGTCGCAGTGGAGAAAATGATTAAAGTCGAACGCTTCCGGGTGGGAGCGGCCCTCCGCTGCTTCCAGAAGCATCTCGTACAGATGCTCCACGGCAAGGATCTCCATGGGCGAACAGCTCTGGACAAAATCCCGGAAGACCATGCCCTCCACTGCAACACGCTGGAAGATGAGCTGGTCTACCACACCAATATCGATGGCGGTGACGATGGTGCCCTTGCAGGGGATGATCTGCACAAAGTGGTTCTGTTCCAGCCGCTGCAAAACGCTGCGGATGGGGGTGCGGGAAACGCCGAACCGTTTGCACAGCTGGTTTTCGCTCAGCGCTTCTCCGGGCAGGATCTTCAGCGCGCAGATCTCGTCCTCCAGGGTATGATAGAGCGCATCAGTGTGCTGTAGTGTTGCCATAGTCGTTCTCCATTTATACCGTTAAAATTATAGCTTATTACCATTGTACCGTTCCGGCGGGAGAATGTCAATGCTGAAACGGGAGGAGAAGCATGCCTTGTATACACGATGCGCAAAAGAGAGAAAATGGCTGCAAAACTGCCGAAAAACAGATGAAATATCGAAAAAAGCAGGGGAACCGCGCTTGCAGGGTAGACGCTCTTCGGCGGCAGGATAAATACGGTATACAGGACATTGAACAGAAATGGCCGAACAGCAAAACGGGTGGAGGACTGTATTACCAGCGCAGCGTGGTGCCGGGGTAGTAGTGCGCCAGAATAGCTCGCCAGTCTGCCCCTTGCTCCGCCAAGGCTTTGGCACCCCACTGGCTCATGCCTACGCCGTGCCCATAGCCTTTGGTGGTAAAGGAAAATGTCCCGCTTTGGTAAGCGACCGTAAAGCAGGCGCTGCGCAGCCCCAGCGCTTTGCGCAGGGCGGTGCCGCGCACCGTCTGCCCGCATACCGGCAGGGTGTCCACATAGCCGGATGGGGTGAGCACCGGTGTACCGAACCACTGCGCCTGCTGGGACAGGTCAGCGGCGATACCCAGCCGCTCGGCCAGCAGCTGCTGCAGCTGGGCGGCAGAGAGATTTAGGGTAAATGCATAATTTTCGGCGGCGGTGTCCGTGCTGCTGTCCACCGGCACAAGGTAGGGCAGGGCGGTACCCCAGACCTTCTCGCTGGCTTCGGTGCGGCCATTGGAAAGGGCAAAGTAGCTGGTCCCGGCAGGGGCGTCCCCATAATAAAGCACCTGCGGCTGGACGGCATCTACCAGGGCGGAAAGCCGGGCGTAGTTGGCCGCATATGCGGTGCCCCAGTAGCTGTGCAGCACGGCATCGGTCAGGCAGCCCTGCCGCCGGGCGGGGTCTGCGGTGAACCAGGCGCCGTTTTCCTCGGTGCTGTGGTCCCGGCGGTAGAGGGCGTAGCTGTGCGCTGCCACAGCCTGTGCCTTGAGGGCTTCGTCCGGCCAGCTGACCGGCATCTCGGCGGCAACGGCACCGATGAGATATTCCCGCAGCGGCAGCTCTACCAGCTGCCCGGTGCCCTGGTCGGTAAAGCAGACGACATCGGCAGCATCGGCAGCGGGCGCAGGAGCGGACGCGCTGTCCTGGGCCAGAGAGGCGGGGGCGGAAGATGCGGTGTCCTGCGGGGCATCCTGCGCAAGCGCTGCGCAGGCAATGCGGTAGGCGGCCAGCGGCAGGGCACAGCCCAGCACCAGCAGAACGGCGCACAGCAGCAAAAAGGCTTTTTTCATGGCGGTATCCTCCCGGAAAACGATCTACAGGCTTTATTATACGGTGCTGCGCCTGCAAACCGGTGCGAATCGGGCGATGATGCCTGCTTTTTTGCGTTTTGCGGTGAGAAGTGCGCACTTTGCGCTTGAATTTACTTCACAAAAGCGATATCATAGACCTGTGTCCATCAAATAGAAGGATGGATGGGAATGGAAAGTATAAAAAGTAAGGATACGGAAAGGAGAACTCCTATGAATTTTGCACATGCAGAAGTGACGACGCTGGATCCGACTACCATGCGCACCCTGTGTGAGGAGTACATCGCCAACAACTACATCGACCCTGAGACCAGCGAGCGGCTGGGGGTCAAGCGCGGCCTGCGCAACCCGGATGGCACCGGCGTGCTGGCAGGCCTGACCAACGTCTGTGACGTTGTGGGCTATAAAAAGGATCAGGAAGGCCATGTGATCCCCACCCCCGGCAAACTGATCTACCGCGGTGTCAACATCAACGAGATCGTGGACGAGGCTTACCGCAACGACCGCTTTGTGTTTGAGGAAGTGATCTGGCTGCTGCTGTTCGGCAGCCTGCCCACCCAGGAGCAGCTGGACGACTTCTGCGAGATCCTGGCCGAGTCCCGCGCACTGCCGGACGGCTTTATGGATACCATGAACGCGCCCTCGCCCAATATCATGAACAAGCTGCAGCGCTGTGTGCTGGGCCTGTACTCCTACGATGACCATGCCGAGGATCTGAGCCTGGAAAACATCCTGAACCAGAGCATCAATCTGATCGCCAGTATGCCTACCATGATGGTGAATGCCTACCAGATGAAGCGCCGCTATTATGATAAGCAGAGCATGTTCTTCCACCTGCCCAAGCCCGGCCAGAGCACGGCGGAGCACATCCTCAGCACCTACCGCCCGGACCAGAAGTTTACCCACGAGGAAGCCAAGCTGCTGGATATGTGCCTGCTGGTACATGCGGACCACGGCGGCGGCAACTGCTCCACCTTTACCACCCGCGTGCTGTCCTCCTCGGGTACGGATACCTACTCGGCCATCGCTGCCGCCATCGGCGCACTGAAAGGCCCCAAGCACGGCGGCGCAAACCTGATGGTCAACCGCCAGCTGCAGGATATCCTCAAGCATGTGGAGAACCTGGACGATGACGACGAGGTGCGCGAGTATCTGCGCCGCATCCTGCGCAAGCAGGCCGGCGATGGCTCCGGACTGATCTACGGTATGGGACACGCGGTGTACACCATCAGCGACCCCCGTGAGGTCATCCTCAAGCAGCGCGCCCGCCATCTGGCCTATGAAAAGGGTTTTGAGGAAGAATATAACATGCTGTGTAGCATCGAACGCCTGGCCCCCGGCATCTTTGCCGAGGAAAAGGGCAGCTCCAAGCCGGTGTGTGCCAATGTGGACCTGTTCAGCGGCCTGATCTACAATATGCTGGGCATCTCCGAGGATCTGTATACGCCGCTGTTTGCCATCGCCCGTGTGCCGGGCTGGTGCGCACACCGGGTGGAAGAGGTGATCTTTGCCAACCGCATCATCCGCCCGGCATACAAGTATCTGGGCGTGCGCCAGAAATATAAGCCGATCGAGGAACGTTGATGGAACCTTTAAAGTTGTTTGCTGTCATTCTCTGTGTGCTGCTGGGCCTTGGCCGCAGCGCAGATCTTGCCTTTGCGACCGATGCCGTGACCGGACTGTGCACCATCGGCTCGGTGTGGTGGCGGTATCTTGCGCTGGGCATCGCGGTGCTGGCTGCGGTGGCTGCAGGGCGCAGCTGTGCCGGAAAGGCGGAAGACCTCCGCAGCTGCCGCCCGGCGGCAGGCGTGCTGGCTTTTGCTGGGGCAATATGCCTGCTGGCAGCTGGCGCGGCACAGTTTTTGTTTGCAGCCGGGACGGTAAGCACCTTTGTGCGTATCCTGCTGGAGGTGGCGTGCGCCGTGTGGCTCAGTACCCTGGGGCGCAGCTGGCTGCACCGGGAAAACTGGCGTGCCCCATCCGGCGGGCTTCCGCTGGCGGTGGCGGGCAGTGCGCTGTTTTACTGGAACGTGCTGATGCGCTTTATGGAAAACAGCTCCAGCTGGCACCGGGTGCAGCCCACGGCAGCGGTCTGGCAGGAGCTGGCGGCGCTGCTGTTTTTGGCGGCGCTGGCCAGAGCGCTGTATCTGCCGCAGCCGGAAAACGGCCGCGCCCTGCACACAGCGGGGCTGGCAGCATTCTGCCTTTGCCTGTGCTGGGAGCTGCCCCGGGTAGCGCTGCTGCTGTGCAGCCTTGGCTGGCGCGGTCCCGCCGTTTTGCCGGAGATCCTGACAGGCCTTGCGCTGTGCTGCATTGGCGGGATGGGGCTTGCCTGCACCGGCAGTGGAACGACGGGGAAAAACTGACCCGAAAAAGCGCACAAGCCCTTAGTCTAATTGCCCAAAAGCGGAGCGGAAGGGTCTGCAAAATCGTACAAAATCAAAAAAAGATGGAATTGTGTTGTTAATTTTTTAGCAGATACTTGAAAGTTTGCCGGTTTTGGTCTACAATAAAGATACCGTGATTTATCCGATTATGGGTAAAATAATTAGGAGGTACTATTACAATGGCTG
>CAKTFD010000050.1 GCA_934553285.1 uncultured Faecalibacterium sp.
GCTGCCCGCGCCGCCTACAAGATGGGCGCAAAGCGTGTGGTGCTGGCCCGGGAGATGACCTTGCAGGATATTGCCATCCTGCGGGATAAGACCCCGCCGGAGCTGGAGATCGAGGCGTTTGTGCACGGAGCCATGTGCATGAGCGTATCCGGCCGGTGCCTGCTGTCCAACTACATGGCAGGCCGGGATGCCAACCGCGGCCAGTGCGCCCAGCCCTGCCGCTGGAAGTATTATCTGAGCGAGGAGACACGCCCCGGCCAGCTGTACGAGATCGGGGAAAATGAGAACGGCAGCTATATCCTCAACGCCAACGATATGTGTACCGCGCCCTTTATCGACCTTATCTGCAAGGCGGGTGTGGACAGCCTGAAGATCGAGGGCCGCGCCAAGACCTTTTATTACGTTGCCAGCGTGACCGCCGCCTACCGCAAGGCGCTGGATGCCTACCTGGCCGACCCGACCAGCGATCACTTTGAGCTTCCGCCGGAAGCATACGAAGAGCTTACCCGTACCAGCCACCGGCACTACTCACCGGGTTTCTATTTTGGCCGCGAGCAGGCCAGACAGGCCACCGACAGCGCCACCTATATCCGCGAGTGGGAGTTTGTGGGCACGGTGGACAGCTGGGAAAACGGCATTGCCCACTGCCAGCAGCGCGGCAAGTGGAGCATCGGGGATACGCTGGAAGCACTGTGCCCGGATGGGCGCAGCATCCCGCTGACCCCGGCCTGGATCGAAAATGAGGCAGGGGAGCGGATGGACAGCACCCCTCATGCGATGGAAAAATACACCATGCCCACCCCGGAGCTGCCGCCCATGAGCCTGCTGCGGCGCAAAACCGTATAAAAACACAAAAAGGGATAGCTGCGCAGAACACTTGCAGCTATCCCTTTTTTACGCTCCCGTATTTATAAACGGTCCAGAACGGTGCGTGCCGCCCGGATGTTTTCTTCGCTGGTCTGCCAGATCTCAAACTCGGAAAAACCGGGCAGTCCCATGGGTACGCCCTCCCGCCGGAAGGTCATGCGGCTGTCCAGCACCTGCTTGCCGGACAGATGAAATGCCCTGGCCCCGGTCTGTGCAGCAAGCGCAGGCAGATTGGCGGCACAGACCCCCGCCCCGACCAGGATCTCGATCTCCTGCCCGGCAGCATCCACCAGCTGGCGCAGCAGGGCAGCCCCCCGCGGGGCACTGGCAGCCTGCCCGCTGGTCAGGATAGTGGCAAGTCCCAGCTGCCGCGCCGCGTCCAGTGCGGCAAAGGGATCCCGGCATACGTCAAAAGCGCGGTGCAGCGTGCAGTCTACAGTGCGCTGTGCCTGCTGTGCAGCCTGGCGCGCTGCGGCATAGATGGGGCGCAGCGCTTCCACATCCAGTGCGCCCTCCGGGGTCAGCACACCGGTCACGATACCGTCCGCACCGGCAGCCACCAGTTCCGCTGCACATTCTGCCATCTGCGCCAGTTCATAGCGGTCATAGCAGAAATCGCCAAAGCGGGGGCGCAGCAGCGCCCGTACCGGCAGGCCGGTCGCAGCTTTTACCTGCCGCAGCAGCGCAAGGCTGGGGGTAGTGCCGCCGATGATAAGGTCGGCACACAGTTCCAGCCGGTCGGCACCGCCGCGTTTTGCCGCCAGCGCGCTGGCGGTGCTGTCTACACAGACTTCCAAAGTGCAGGGCATAGGGCATTACCTCCAAGTTTTTGATACTCAATAAGACCCGCCGGCAAAACTGTCGGCGGGTCAAAGCGTTTTGGGCAGATTATACTTTTTCCAGGAAGCGGACAAAACCGGCACGGCCAGCCTCATCCAGCTTGTACACACCGGCATCCGCCAGCACCTCTGCAAACACCTGGCCTACCTCATCCTGCAGGATGGCGTGGACCGTGTCGGCGTTCAGTTCCGGGTGGCGTGCCAGCACCTCCTCAGCCCAGGCAGCGTGTTTCTGCAGGCTTTCCGGGTAGTCGGCGGTGGGTACATGGGCGGCCAGCATATCGGCCAGGTCGGACAGCTCCTGTTTCAGGCGGCTGGGCAGCACGGCCAGACCCATGACCTCGATCAGGCCAATGTTCTCCTTTTTGATGTGGTGCAGCTTGGCGTGGGGGTGGTAGACACCCAGCGGATGCTCCGGGGTGGTGATGTTGTTGCGCAGCACCAGATCCAGCTGATACCTGCCGTCCCGCATCCGGGCAATGGGGGTGATGGTGTTATGCGGCTCGCCATCGGTCTGTGCAAAGATAAAGCAGGCCTCATCGGTATAGCTGCGCCATGCCGTCAGGATCTTATCCGCCAGTTCCACAAGACGCTCGTCATCCGCGCAGGTCAGGCGGATGCAGCTCATGGGCCAGTGCACGATGCCGGCCTCCACATCCTCAAAACCGGGGAAGACCCAGGCCTTTTCGATGGGAGCCTTGGCCATGGCAAACTCGTAGTGCCCGCCCTGGAAGTGGTCGTGGCTCAGGATGCTGCCGCCCACGATGGGCAGGTCGGCATTGCTGCCCACAAAGTAATGCGGGAACAGGCCCACAAAATCCAGCAGCTTGCGGAAGGTCGCCCGCTCGATCTTCATGGGGGTGTGCTCGTTGTTGAATACGATGCAGTGCTCGTTGTAGTAAACGTAGGGGCTGTACTGCAGGTTCCAGGCGCTGTCGTTGATGGTCAGCGGAATGATGCGGTGGTTCTCACGGGCAGGGTGGTTCATGCGGCCTGCATAGCCCTCGTTCTCCGCACACAGCTGGCACTTGGGATAGGCGCTCTGGGGGGCGAGCTTTGCAGCGGCAATGGCCTTGGGGTCCTTTTCCGGTTTGGACAGATTGATAGTGATATCCAGATCGCCGTATGCAGTGCGGGTCACCCATTTCAGGTCCCGCTTGATGCGGTAGCGGCGGATGTAATCGGTATCCTGGCTGAATTTATAGAACCAGTCGGTGGCGGCCAGCGGGCCTTCGTTCTCGTAGCGCTCCTCAAAGTTGGCGCGCACGATGCTGGGGCGCGGGGTCAGCACACCCATCAGCTTTGTGTCAAACAGATCGCGGGCGGTGGTGTTGTCGTCACACACGCCGCGCGCCACGGCATCGTCCACCAGTGTCTTGAGGATGCTTTCCAGATCGGTGTAGCACACCTCGCCCTCCGGGGCGGTAAAGTCGTCCAGCTGCATGGTCATCAGCAGCTGGTTGCGGATGTAGATCTCGTCATCGGGCAGGATCAGCCCGGTGTCCAGCCCATAGTTCACGAGCTGTTGGATGGCAGTGGAGATCACAGCACAGCGCCTCCTTCCGGACGGATGTTCAGCACATGGCAGCGGCCAGCGCCGAGGATGGCTTCCATATTTGTCTTAAAGTCGGCCAGCAGTTCCACCGGCACAAATGCCTGCACGGTACCGGCAAAGCCGCCGCCATGTACGCGCACAGCGCCTTTGCCGCCCAGATAGTGCTTGGCGGCAGCAATGGTCACAGCTACTTCCTGATGCTCCTTGTAACCGGCGGGGATCACGTTCTGCAGGTACTCCCAGCTGCTGTCGCCGGAAGCAGTCACCATCTGCAAAAAGGCTTCAAAGTTGCCGTCCCGCAGGGCAGCTACCTGCTGGGGTACGCGGTCGTTGTCGGCATAGAAGTGGAAGGCGCGCAGTACCGCACGGTCGCCGCACTGCTTGCGGCAGGCCGGGATATTTGCCAGGAAGGTGGCAAAGGGAACGTCCCGCAGCACCTCGCCGCCGCACACAGCAGCCACGGCACGGCACTCGTTGGGGATGGCAGCATACTCATCGGTCAGGTCGGCGTGGTCTGCACCGGAATCCAGGATGCACAGCGCCAGACCTGCATGAGAAAAGTCCACCTGCACCGGCTCCACACAGGGGTGTTCCTTATCGGCAAAGTCGATGGTGATGATGTTGCCCACGCTGGAGGCCATCTGGTCCATCAGGCCGCAGGGCTTGCCAAAGTAGACGTTCTCGGCCCACTGGCCAATCTGTGCAATGGCAATGGGGGAGACCTTTTCGGCCATAAAGCAGTCGTTCAAAATCACGCCGATCAGCACCTCAAAGGCAGCAGAGGAAGAAACGCCGCTGCCCTTGGGCACATTGGAAGAAATGTATACATCCAGGCCGGACAGGTTGGCTCCACGCTGGCGGAATGCCTCGCACTCGCCGCGCAGCAGGGAAGCAGTGGTGTTCTCCTCCTCCTTGCGGGCGGTCAGGTCGTCAAGGTCGATGACACACAGGTCGTAGCCTTCGCTCTGCACACGCAGCTGGTTCAGGCTGTTGGGGGCAGCAGCAGCGATCATATCGATATTTACGCTGCCTGCCAGCACGCGGCCATGCTGGTGGTCGGTGTGGTTGCCGCCGATCTCGGTACGGCCGGGGGCGCTGTACAGGCCGGCCTCGGCGTGTGCGCCAAAAGTGGCCTCCAGCCCATCCAGAACAGCTGCGTAGCGGGCTGCCTGCGCAGGGGTCTCATCAGGGGTGCAGCAGTACAGCGATGCCAGACGCGCAGTGTGCACGCCGCCGGTCAGTTCCTGCTTCCAGGTGGAAATGGATTTCATCATAGAGATTTCCTCCTATTATATTGGTTGGTCGGGAATGTTGGTGCGGCTGGTTACAGGGTACAGCCGCCGTAGTTACTTCTATGATAGTAAAACTCGACGCAAAACACCATGTGTTATTGTTGCATTTCAATGAAAAGTTGCAAAAAACGCTGACATGCAGGGAGCGGCAGGCGGCGCACAAATAAAATAAAAGTTTTTACTGAAAAATAAAATGCTTGGCGCAAATGCACATAAATGTATGATTTTTGAGCGCACTACCCAAAAATGACGGGATGGAAAATTGCACTTTGCACAAAAAACACAGCGCCGCACTCCCGGGAAGGACCCGGTCAGTGCGGCGCTGTGCTGGCAAATTATAAATCATTAAGGAGAACCGGCCGGGTGCGGGGGCAAAACCGGCACCCGGTCAGGAATGGCGGAAAACGTTCAGGCGTTCCGGGTGCAGCAGCACCGGGGTGCACAGCCAGCGGCAGCCGGTGTGCCGGACTGGCTGGCGGTGCGGCGCAGCAGCTTTCGCTTTTTGTCGGCAGTGTGCAGCGCGTCCAGATAGACCTCCCGGAACAGGGGAGAACCCTCCAGTGCGGCAAGGTTCATCAGGCGTTCGATATAAGCATCATATAGGTTCAGGCAGAAGTTTTTCATGGGAATAGATCCTCCGTGCAAAGGGGTGTGTGCGGCAGCAGGTATCCGGAGTGTCTTGCAAGATCCTTGGTACAATGCTATTATATAACCAAACAGAAAAAACTGTTAGCAAAATTTCGCTGTATCAATAGGAGAAAATCGCCATGATAGATGAAAATGGGATATGGCAGGTCGTTGTAGGGGCAGATGGGCAGGAGCAGGTGACCATCGGTACACCGGAGTTTCCGGTGGAGATGTGGGGCGCATGGAACCGCACGCAGGAAACGCTTTGCCCGGGCGTGCCATGGCATTGGCACCCGGAATTTGAGATCGATGTCGTTACCGGGGGCGCAGAACTGATGCAGGCGGATGGCAAAACCTTCCGTTTGCAGACCGGGCAGGGGATGTTCGTCAACAGCGGGGTGCTCCACGCTTCGGAAAGAGCGCTGGACACGCCGATCACACATCATGATTCGCTGGTGTTCCATCCTTCCGTGGTGGGCGGTGCCACCGGCAGCGTGTTCTGGCAGAAATATCTCAGCCCGCTGATCGCAGCCCCGGAGTGCCGCTGTGTGCCGCTGCTGGGCGAAACAGAATGGGAGCAGCAGATCCTGGCAGAGATGCAGCGTATAGCGCATCTCTGGCCGGAAAAACAGCCGGGCTATGAGTTTGCGGTGCGGGCAGCGCTTTCCAACATTCTTTTCCTGCTCAAGGAGCATTGTGTGAAGCACGCGCCCGCGCCTACCGAGCAGGAGCTGCGGGATGCCGAGCGCATCAAACAGATGGTGGATTTTGTGCGCCTCCACCGGGAGGACCCCATTACCACCGCACAGATCGCAGCCAGTGCATCCATCAGCGTCAGCGAGTGCCTGCGCTGCTTCCGCCGCATGATGGACCTTACCCCCAAGGAGTACCTGTGCCAGCACCGCATCCGCCACGCCGCCACCCTGCTGGAACAGACGGATAAGCCTGTTGCGCAGATCGGGGCGGAGTGCGGTTTTGAGGATATGAGCTACTTTGCCCGGGTATTCCGTGCCCGGCAGGGCTGTACACCCTCGGCGTACCGGGCAAAACTGCGGAAATAAAAGGAGGGGCTGGTGCACCCATGCTGTGCAGCAGCCCCTCGCGGGTCATTTATGAAATTCGCTGCCGGTCAGCCCGTCCAGGTTCAGCATCCCTTCCAGTGCGGCAATATCGGCGCTCACATCCAGCGCATCGGATTGGAACAGCTTGTCCAGCTGGTTCTCAAAAGCAGTTACCAGCAGATCCATACTGCGCTCGATGCTGCGCTTGGCATCGGCAATGTTCGTGCCTTCCACATTCTGCACCGAAAGGCTGGCGTAGGTGTTCAGCAGCTTGAGGGCGGTGGGCAGGTAGTAGTTCATAAACTTCTGCAGCTGTGCCTTTTTGCCGGCATCCTTCTCCGCCAGCGCAAAAATACGTCCGCTGATATCCTCCAGCCGTGTGATCTTCTGGCTCATCACAGGGTCGGGAATGGCATCGTTCACCGCCCGCAGCTGGCGCAGCAGGGCAGCGTATTCCGCCTCGGTGGCGGCAGCAGGCTGCGGGGCCTGCCGGGTCTTTGGCGGCTGCGGTGCTGCGCCCCGCACCACCAGCGTATCGGTGCGGTTGTCGATATAGGCATCCGCGCCGAAGTACCCGTGCTCAATGGCGCTTTTTACGGCGGCACGCCCCCGGGCATCGTCCACCCCGGCGGCGGCAAACAGCTCCTGCAGGGGGATATTGTCCCGGTCGCCCACGATCTTATCCAACATCCGCTCCAGCTTGTGGGTGCGGTCCATCCGCAGGCCGGTCAACAGTGCACCGCCGCCGCCAATGGCCATAACGATATCCGAGAACAGCTCCCCGGGGTCGGGCAGCACCTGCCATGCGCCGATGATATCCACCGCATCCACGATGCCGGTAAACAGAAAGACCGCGCCCATAATGGTGCAGACGGAAGCAATGGTTTTGTGCCACTTTTTGGCGCTGTTCTGTTCATCGGTGGGAACATCCTGCCCGTAATGTTCGCCCTCCTGCTCAGATGTCGATGCAGCGGCAGGCTCCGGGGCAGGGCAGTAGTCGCCCCGGGCGCGGGCGGCTTCCTGCTCTTCCTGCATCACCTTTTTGTCGATGCCTTTCAGGATGAACAGCAGCACCCCCAGCGGCCCGGACATTGCCATCACGATAAAGATGGCAATGGTGGGGATCTTGGCAAAATAATGTTTTCTCGGTTCCATGAAACAGGATTCCTTTCACAGAAAGATAAAAAAGTATAAGATCACGTTCCACTCTATTATAGCGGAGCGCGGCCTTTTTGTTAAGGGGGTATTTCTGTCTGTCACGGAGATCAGATCCTGCAGCCTGCCCTGAGGAAAGCCTTTATCCGGAAAAATGGTTTCCGTGGTGTCACGCACCGGCAAAGCCTGGCACGGCAGAGAAAATCCGGCCTTGACAGCATTGCTGAAATATGGTAAACTATTGCCTGTTGTACAGGATGTGCAATGTGCTACTGTGGCTCAGCTGGTAGAGCAGCTCACTCGTAATGAGCAGGTCGCCTGTTCGAATCAGGTCAGTAGCTCCAAAGAGAAACCCCCGAAAGTTGGCTTGTGAAGCCGATTTTCGGGGGTTTTTGTTTGTGCGGCAGGGGATGGGAAAGTGGGCGCTTGTGCCTTAATTACCCCTGTTTATCTGGAAATTGCTTTATTTAGTGGCGCAAGAAGTGGCGCAAAACGGTTCAAGCCTCGTTGGTCAGCAGATGGTAGCACGCATCAAACGCCTGCAGAAAGCCGTTCAGCTCGTTCTCAGTGGTAAGATGGCTCAGGCTGATGCGCCAGGAGGAAAGGGCATTGCGGCGGTCCTGGCTGACGGCCAGCACCGCCCGGGAGGGCAGCCCATCGGACGCGCAGGCGGACTTGACCGATACGCATACGCCGCGGGCATCCAGCTCCCGCTGGAAGACCGTGCCTTTTACCCCCTGCACACTCAGGTTCAGGATCTGCGGCACAGCATCTGCCGGGCTGTTGATGCGTACTTTGGGGTAGCAGGCAAGCGCTGCGCGCAGCCGGTCGTTCATGGTGCGGATGTACGCGGTACGGGTGGGCAGCCCGGCAACGGCTTTTTCCAGTGCCAGTGCCAGCGCACAGGCCAGCGCTACCGTGGGGGTGCCGCTGCGGTAGCGGGTGGTGCTTTCGCCGCCGTGGATAAGCGGTTCCAGCTCCAGGCACTGCCGCTTTACCAGTACACCGATGCCGTTCAGCCCATAAAATTTGTGCGCCGTCAGGCTCATGGTGTCAATGCCCGCAAATCGGAGAGGGAGCTTGCCGATGGCCTGCGTGGCATCCACATGGAAGCGGCAGGCAGGGTATGCTTTTAAAAGGTCTGCGATCTCCGCAATAGGCTGTACTGTGCCAAGCTCGCTGTCCACGGCGGTCACGGCTGCAAGGATCGTGTCCGGGCGCAGCAGCCTTTTCAGGTGTTCCAGATCCACAGTGCCGTCCTGCTTGATATCCACAAAGTCGATCTCATACCCCTGCTGCTGCAGGGCAGTAAGGCTGCTGCTGACGGAGGAATGTTCCAGCGGGGTGGAGATGATATGCCTGCCCACAGGCCGCCCCAGCGCTGCCAGGCTTTTCAGTGCAAAGTTGTTGGCTTCGCTGGCACCGGAGGTATAGATGATCTCGGCAGGCTGTACGCCCAGGCTCTGGGCGATGCTGCGGGTCGCCTGCCCGATAGCAGCTTTGGCGGCGGCACCGGCCTGATGACGGGCATTTGCATTGCCTGGGCAATGCTGTTCTATTTCGCAGAACCGCTGCAGCACCTCCGCATCCACGGGCGTGTTGGCGGAATAATCCAGATAGATCATAGGCTCTCCTGTATGTTCTACATATAAAGATGATAGGAAATAACGACAGGCTCTATTATAATTTGTTTTGGTCCGGAGCGCAACCCTTGCCGCAGGCAAAAGCAGGCCTGCAGGTAAGAAAAAGCTGCCAACATCTTGCTGGACAGGCTGAAATCTGCTATACTATTTTAAAAGGGCGGCAGCGCTGCTGCGGCCTGGCCGGAGCGGTTCCGGCGGTTTGAAACGACACAAAAAGAAGGGGAGGGGCACGATGCATAAGCGGATCAGAATGCATAGTTCCTTCTTCCACATTTTTGTGCGGAGATTTTGTTCCCAATTGTAGAGGCACTGCCGCTTTTACGGCAATGCCTCTTTTTTTGGGAAGATCATTGCAGGAGGTTTTCCATGAGTGAAAAGATCGATTATTCCAAGGGCATTTACGATGCCACCAAGCTGGGCACGGGCAAAATGTTCATTCTGGGCGTGCAGCACATGTTTGCCATGTTTGGCGCAACCGTGCTGGTGCCGCTGCTTACCGGCCTGAGTGTTTCCACCACCCTGCTGTGTGCAGGCCTGGGCACGCTTCTGTTCCACCTCATCACCAAAAAGAAGGTGCCTGCGTTCCTTGGCTCCTCCTTTGCTTACCTGGGCGGCTTTTCCATCGTAGCCCCCATGCTGGCTGATGCCGATGGCAACCTGACCGTTGCCAATACCAGAATGCTGCCCTATGCCTGCGCCGCCATCGCATTCTCCGGCCTGGTATATCTGGTGGCAAGTCTGCTGATCTCCACCTTTGGCATCCGCCGCATCATGAAGTTCTTCCCACCGGTGGTCACCGGCCCCATCATCATCTCCATCGGCCTGATCCTGGCCCCCTCCGCCATCACCAACTGCCAGGCTAACTGGCTGCTGGCCTTTGTGGCACTGGGCACCGTTATCGCGTGCAACATCTGGGGCAAGGGCATGGTCAAGATCCTGCCCATCCTGATCGGTGTTCTGGTCTCTTACGCAGTGGCACTGGTCACCGGCGCTGTGGATTTCCAGAAGATCTCGGAGGCCGCCTGGCTGGGCATCCCCCTGCACAAGGAGGCCATGGGCCTGTTTGCCATCGATGGCAGCCCGGAGTTCATCAGTGCGCTGTTTACCATCATCCCCATCGCACTGGCTACCATGATGGAGCATGTGGGTGATATCGCAGCCATCAGCGCTACGGTTGGCCACAACTACATCAACGATCCCGGCCTGAATCGCACCCTGATGGGGGATGGCCTGGCCACCACCATGGCCGGCCTGCTGGGCGGCCCGGCGAACACCACCTACGGCGAGAATACCGGCGTGCTGGCACTGAGCAAGATCTACGACCCGCTGGTCATCCGCATCGCCGCCGCACTGGCTATTATTCTGAGCTTCAGCCCCAAGTTTGAGGCTGTCATCAACACCATCCCCACCGGCATCATCGGCGGTATCAGCTTTGTGCTGTACGGCATGATCTCTGCCATCGGTGTGCGCAACGTGGTGGAGAACCACGTGGACTTTACCAACAGCCGCAACCTGATCGTGGCTGCGGTCATTCTGGTGTGCGCGCTGGGCTTCAACTCCGTGGGCGGTGTCAGCTTTGCCATCGCCGGTGTTTCCATCAACCTGTCCGGCCTGGCTGTGGCTGCCATCGCAGGCATCCTGCTCAACGCCATCCTGCCTGGCAACGACTACGAGTTTGATGCAGCTGCCGGTTCCGAGGCAGCCTCCAGCGGCAACCTGCAGGTCTGATCCTAGTAATGTGCCCAGTTTTGCTGCGGCAGATTTGGACATCCTGCCAGATTTTTATAAATGAGAATAATTCTCAAAAATGCACTTGACGAACTAGGAATTGTTCGCTATAATAGAGCCATGGAAAGGCACGGTGGGTACCAACACCGGATCCCTTTTCATGGCTCTTTCTGTATCGGGCGGCGCTGCCCGGCGCAGGAACAAAAGGCCGGCAGTCCCGCTTTTTGGCAGTATTTTGTGATTTTTTATAATCGAATGGAGGTATATTCTTATGAAGAAATACGTTTGCACCGTTTGTGGTTATATCGCTGAGGGTGAGATCCCTGCGCAGTGCCCCGTCTGTAAGGCTCCCGCTTCCGCTTTTGTGGAGAAGACCGGCAATACCTATGTCACCGAGCATGTTGTCGGCATCGGCAAGGCCGAGGGCGTGCCGCAGGAGATCGTGGATGGCCTGCGCGCTAACTTTGAGGGTGAGTGCAGCGAGGTCGGTATGTACCTGGCTATGGCCCGCGTGGCAGAGCGTGAGGGCTACCCTGAGATCGCCGAGGCCTACAAGCGCTATGCTTACGAGGAAGCTGACCATGCATCCCGCTTTGCAGAGCTGCTGGGCGAGGTCGTGACCGACAGCACCAAGAAGAACCTGATGATGCGTGCTGAGGCCGAGTGCGGTGCCTGCTCCGGCAAGATGGATCTGGCCAAGAAGGCAAAGGCTCTGAATCTGGATGCCATCCACGATACCGTCCATGAGATGGCGAAGGATGAAGCCCGCCACGGCCGCGGCTTTGAGGGCCTGCTGAAGCGCTACTTCAACACCGAAGTCTGATAAGGGTTCCCCAGTTATCTACACTGCCCGCTGCAAGGGATTTCCGCCTTGCAGCGGGCTTTTTTGCATCTGAAAAGCGTACAGCGCCGCAGCCGGAGAGAAAAAAGCCCGGCGCTTTTGTAAGGCGGTACAAACTTTGCGCCAAAACCTTGACAGCGGGGTGCAGTTGTGCTATCCTGTTGGTGGTTAGAAGATACTAACCTGCGAAATGCGTCAGGTGATACGGGCGCATTTTTACAGCACTGACGGTTAAACAAAACTAACTTCATAACGAAAGAGGTAGATTTTATGAGCAAAGTAGCGATCGTATTCTGGAGCGCCACCGGCAACACCGAAACTATGGCAAACTGCATCGCCGAGGGTGCAGGTGCTAACGGCACCCTTGTGCCCTGCGGCGAGATGACCCCTGCAAAGCTGGCAGAGTTTGATGTTGTGGCCTTTGGCTGCCCCGCCATGGGCGCAGAACAGCTGGAAGAGAGCGAGTTCGAGCCGATGTTCGCAGCGCTGGAAGGCTCGCTCAACGGCAAAAAGATCGCGCTGTTCGGCTCCTACGGCTGGGGCGATGGCCAGTGGATGCGTGATTGGGCAGAGCGTGCACAGGGCGATGGCGCACAGCTGTTCGATGCAGAGGGTCTGATCTGCAACGAAACGCCCGATGATGATGTGCAGGCTGCCTGCCGCAAGCTGGGCGCAGACCTGGCTGCATGGTAAGGTCTGCAGAGAAAAACTGTTCTTGACAAAAAAGGTTTGCTGCGCTAAACTATATCCTGCCGCCTTTCGGCATTTTTATAAGAGTAAAAGTTAGTGGCTTCTAACTTTTGAAAGCGCAGCAGCCTTTGTGCAGGATAGCGTAAAAGCGTAGAACTTGCGGCAGGGGAAAGCGGACGAGATGTCCGGCAGCCCCTGCCGCTTTTATCGCAATTTTCAAAAATAGTGCCAATCAAAACAGCATATTTGCGATATGCAGTTTGCGGATGTTGCTTGTGCATTAAAAACGCAAACTGCTATAGTAAAAGATGATTGAGTGTAAAGGCAGTGTGTATGGAAATGGCTGCAGCAATTGGTGTTACGGTAGGCTTTGCGCTTTTGCGTGGTGCAGTGCGCCGCGCTGCGATCCGGTCGGGCCGTAAAAGAGAACAGGAATGATCAGGAGGAATGGACCCGATGCAACAGACCCCGAAGAATCTGGACAAAAAGCGCGAAGAGGAAAAGCTGCTTGTCAGCGAGATGATCGCGCTCTACTGCCGCAGGCAGCACCGCACCCCCAAAGGCTCGCTCTGCCCGGAATGTCAGGAGCTGCACGATTATGCGCTTGCACGCATCGAGAAGTGCCCGTTTATGGAAACAAAAACCTTCTGTTCGGCCTGCAAAGTCCATTGCTATAAGCCGGAAATGCGGGAAAAGATCCGCGCTGTCATGCGCTGGGCTGGCCCGCGTATGCTGCCGGTGCACCCGGTGCTCTCCATCAGGCATGTGGCGGTTACGCTCAGATCCAAACGGGAAAATAAGAAAGCAAACGGATAAGACCCATGTATAAACCTGCTGCCCATGGGGCAACCTATGGGCAAAGAGGTGATAAACATGGAAAACATCGGCGTGACCTGTGATGTCTGCGCGTGCTGCCACAATGTGGACGGCTGCAAATGTGATCTGCCGCAGATCAAGGTGACCGAGCAGTGCAACTGCACCACCCAGCAGGTGGAGACCCCGCACTACTGCCAGAACTACGAGGCAAAGTAAAACCGTTCTACCGCAGCGCAGCCCCTGCCGGAAGTTTTTTCCGGCAGGGGCTGCTGCTTTATGCTGTAAAAATATTCAGCGCAGGGTCACATTACAGGTGGCAAGGCTGCGGACCAGGGTGCCCACGCTGTCCTTCATCTGGATACCGGCAAAGCCCAGTGCAAAGGCGGCCTGCACATTTTCCAGCCGGTCGTCGATAAACACGCACTCGCTGGCATTCAGCTGATATTTATCCAGCAGAGCTTTGTAGATCCGGGGATCGGGTTTGTTGACCTGTGCCTCGCAGGAGGCTACGCCGCCATCAAACTGGTTCAGTACGCCGCGCTCGGTCAGCAGGTCCAGCACATCCTGGGGGATGTTGCTCAGGTAGTATACGCAGTAGCCGTGGCTTTTCAGCCGCCGCACAAGCTCCAGCATCCGGATGCGCGGGCGCAGGATATGCATCCAGTCGTCCAGCACCCCCTGTACCTCAAAGGCGCAGCCTGCAGCGCGCGCGTGTTCCAGCATCCGCTGGTTGCCATCGTACCGGGAGAGTTTGCCTGCGTCCAGCAGCTGCCACTCCTCGCTGCCAAAGGTCAGGTCGTAGACCTTTTCCTCCATCTCGGCGTTGCACAGCCGGTCTACCAGGTAAGCCTTGGGGTCAAAATCCACCATTACGCCGCCGATATCAAAAACAATGCTTTTATACATACTGCTGCCTCGCTTATTCCGGATGTTTTTTCCGGATTTTTTCCATAGTATACCACAACAGGGCAGCCGCTTTCCACCCTTTTGGTATAGAATCTCTCTGCCGGGCGTATGCTTTGGCAGAAAGGGGAGAGCGCTGTGACCATCCGGGAACTGTGTGAAAAAGAGATCGTCCAGCTGGAGCAGGGGGTGTGCCTTGGCCGCGCCGATGACCTGGAGCTTGACCCTGCCACTGCGCAGCTGCAAAGCCTGATCCTGCTGGGCAGGCCGCGCCTGTTCGGGCTGCTGGGGCGGGACGAGAGCCTGACCATCCCCTGGCGCGAGATCGAGACCATCGGCGCGGATGCGATCCTGGTGCACACGGCCGTGCCGGAAGCATCCGCTGCACCGCAGGGGTTCTGGCAGCAGCTGCGGGCCAGGCTGGGGCTGTGAAAAATAGGGAAATATTTTGAAAAAACAAACTGAAATTTTTGTAAAATCAGGGATGGACATTTTTGGCAAAGTGACTATAATAAGCGCAGGAGACTTGTGCAAATAGTACAGGCGTTTTGAAAATAGAGTCAGGAACGTGGAAAGGGATAACAAGTATGAAAACGACCAAGCCGCTGTTGACCCTGCGAATGCTTTTTCCGGCAGCAGCCTCTCTTATCGTGTTGCTGCTGGGCGAGTGGATCGCCCGTGGGTCATTGACCGCTGATACATTTGCCAGCTGCATCTTCCCGCATATCGGGGCATATCTGCTGGCCTGGCTGATGCTGTTTCTGGTATGGGAGCTGCTGGATTGGGTGCTGCGCATTCCTCCGCTGGCTACGCTGGGCATGGCGGTCCTGGGCTGTGCACCCTGTGCGGTAAACTTTTACACCATGCAGCTGCGCGGGGAGCCGTTCCTGCCCTGGGACCTGACCCAGGTATCAGAAGCTGCAGGCGTGGCCTCCGCTGCCGGGCTGAAACTGCAGCCCAGCATGATCGTATCCATCCTGGTGGTGGTGCTGCTGATGGCGGCCAGCTTTTTTCTCTATCGCGGGCGGCTGCGCCAGCGCTGGCTGCCCCGGCTGGCGGGCAGCGGCGCTTCGGCAGCGGCACTGTGCCTGCTGATATTCGGCGTTTATCTGCAGCCTGCCGTCACGCAGGCGATCGGCATTACGCCGGATGCCTGGATGCAGGATCGTTACTACCGTTATTATGGTGTGCTTACCGGTTTTATGACCAACCTTACCAACCTGGAGATCGATAAGCCGGATGGCTATTCGGAGCAGGCGGTGGACGACATTCTGGATAATGTGGCGGAAAGCGAAAAATTTTCCACCAGTCCCATGTATGCAGGCAGCTATGCCGCTGCCACCCCCAAAGACGAGCAGGCCAAGCAGCCAACCATCATCTATGTGATGGACGAGTCCTACTGGGATGTTTCGGAGCTGGAGCAGTACGGCATCACCTTTGATACCGATGTATCGCAGAATCTCCATGCCCTGCAGCAGACCAGTGCCTACGGCAGGGCATACAGCCCCAGCTTTGGCGGCGGCACCTGCGATGTGGAGTTTGAGGCCCTTACCGGCTATTCGGTGTCCTTTTTGCCCAGCGGCAGCAAGCCTTATCAGCAGCATGTTACCAAACCCATGTTCGCTCTGCCCAATTATCTCCGCCTCAAAGGCTACCAGACCGCTGCGGTGCACTGCTTCTGGGCAAAATACTGGAGCCGCGATACGGCATACCCCAATCTTGGTTTCAGCGATTTTATCAGCCTGGAGGATATGCACGGTGTGACCAAGGTGCGCAAGCACTACTGGACCAGCGGCCTTGTAACGGATGATTCCATGGCCGACCAGATCATCCAGCAGTACGAGAAGATGAGCACTGCCTCGGATAAACCGATCTTCCTGCACGCAGTCACCATGCAGAACCACACCAATTATAATAAGGATAACTACCCGGACGATGAGCGGGTGCATGTGGTGTCGCATCCGGTAGGGCTAAAGAGCAGTACCGTGGGCGCACTGGAGGATTTTGCCACCGGTATCCGGGATGCAGATGCCATGCTGGGCAAGCTGACTGCGTACTTCTCGCAGGTGGACGAGCCGGTCATCCTGGTGTTCTGGGGCGACCACTATAACCCCATCGATTCCAATTACGATGTGTACACCACCACCGGCTATGCCAGCGGCACCAGCACCGACCCGCGCCTGCACCAGACCACGCTGCTGATGTGGTCGAATTACAGCCAGCAGCAGGTAGACCTTGGCACCATTGCCGCCTACGACATCTCGCCGGTAATGATGGAGCTGTTCGGGCTGGAGCAGCCGCTGTACTTCCAGTTCCTCAACCGGCAGCTGCGGGTGGCCAGCCGCAC
>CAKTFD010000051.1 GCA_934553285.1 uncultured Faecalibacterium sp.
CGCCAGCCCGATGCCCAGATTTTCACAGGTGGTGGTTTTGCCGGTACCGCCTTTCTGGTTGACGATGGCAATCGTGGCTGCTTTCTTTGAAATTCTCATCACCTCCGATTCGCTAAGTCGTGGTTGGTTTGGTTCTGGTAGGAAAGCTGCATGGTGGTGGGTGCGTTGTACAGAGAAGCCAGCAGGTATTGTTTCATGTTACGGATCGGATTGCTGTTCTCTGCAAGGCACTTCAGCACAAAGCGGATATGGTCGGCGTTCAGCTTCATAAAGCGGCTGCGTACCACCTCGGCGGGCTTATCGTCCCCGGCAATATGCAGCAGCTTGCGGTTGGTGGCGCAGGTGTCCACCAGCAAATCTACGATTTGGTAGATGGTGTCCTCATCGTCCGGGCAGAGCCGGAGCAGAAGGTCTACCTCCAAAGACTGCAAAAAATATTCTTCCAATTGGGTGCGTTTGCTCATCCCATCCGATTCTTCAGAATAGAAAGGATCAGTCTCACTCAGTTCAGTATCATTCTCTTTAGTCTTATTACATCGTGATTTTGAAGGGTCTTGACTTGCGTTTTTGAAGCCTGCAGAATCGTGAAAATCACGATTCTGGAATATTGATTTTGACGATTCTGCTGAAAAGTTCTTCACATACACCAAACTTGGCTTTCCCAGACCTCTGCGTTTTCGTTCAATCAGACCAAACTTTTCGAGTTCCCGGAGTAGCTTTGTCGCTTTGTTGTCTGCGCAACACAACGCCCTCTTGACATCCTCTATCGTGAAGATAATGAACACCCGGTTCTGCTCGTCCAGCCAGCCGTTTTTCACGGACAGGCTCATGCGGTCCAGCAGGATACCGTACAGGGTCTTGGCATCGGTTGACAGGCTCTGGAACCGTGGCTCCTGAAACAGAGCCTTTGGAATGCGGTAGAACGAAAACAGCTCTCCGGCTTGTCCGTAGAAGTAGTCAAGGGTCATGTGGCTTTTTCAACGTTTTGCTCCAGCTTGTGTTCAAAAAATCGACCACCTTTCGTTTGAAAATAAAAAGCGCACTCTTTTCTTATTGAAAAGTGGTGCGCTATGTAATATAATAGCTGTATAATTTAACTATCCAAAAGATAGTCGATGAGATATTCTTTCGGAATCATGAAAGATCGTCCGACTTTCAGGCAGCGAATTCTATGTTGATGGATTCTTCTGATGATGGCAGTCTGGCTTTTGAAACCGAGTAAAGTTGTTGCTTCTTCGACAGACAGCACATCAGGATAGTTCACAAATAATTTTTCATAATACTCTTTTGCTTGATTTTGATTCATTATCCTTGACTTTCCTTTCGTTTTGTGCCTAAGCAGAGGAGCGTTTTGCCCTGCATCCCTCCTGAACATCCCTCCAATTTCCATTTGGGCGGTCCAAACCGAAAAAACAGAGTAGAGGAAAAACGCATCGAAAAATCGTGGATATTTCAAATTATTATTCGTTGAGGCGTGAATTTTGCCTTTGCACAGTGGGAACCAGATATCACTAGATATCACTGGATGACACCAGATGGAAGATGCGGATAAAAACTCAAAATCCCTTGTGCTAATAACACGTGTGGGTTCGACCCCCACCACCGGCATAAAAGGAACCTCCAGCTCGTCTGGGGGTTTTCTTTTTTTCTTTGCGGCGCATGAGCAAATCGAACCGCACGGCCCTGCTCTGCGGGCTATCGCACAGTGCGCGGGGGACCCCCGCCATCGGCACAAAAGGGGCGGGGCAAAATAAAATGCGGTAACAGCCTGCACAAGCAAGCTGCAAAAAATCAGAAACCCGGAACCTCTTTGGAGCCGTTTTGGCCCCGAAAAAGTTCCGGGTTTTGTGCAATATTTTTTCGGAGAACTATTTTGCAGCAGTCCCTTTTGTTCCCATCTTTTGGCGTTCTGTCAGGAATGCTCGAGCGGCTGGAACAAGCCTTTGACCTTTTCCCAGCAGGCCACGACCCGCTCACGCGGCAGGAAATAGTTGACCAGCAGCGCCACGATGACACCCACCGCCGTATCGAAGATGCGGTTGAGGGAGTAGGCGACATAGGTTTCTACCGGGGTGCTGAACAGCACGATGCAGAGCACCACACCGCCCGGCTGCACGCCGCCGGGCCAGAAATACTGGCACAACAAGATCAGCACCACGATGGCCGCACCCAGCAGCAACGCCAGCAGCATGCTGTGGCCGCCCTGCGGGTAGACCCGCAGATATACCCAGAACACCACAATGGACAGCAGGCCGCCGATCAGGGTGCCGAACAGACGGTTTCCGCCGTTCTGGATCGAGTCCTGCATATCGGTGCCAAGGCCGAAAATAACACCGATGCAGGCAAACGCCGGATTGCGGTCCAGCAGGCAGTAGACAATGGCCACCAGCATGGCAGTTACCGCCGTTTTGATGGTGCGCCAGCCCACATGCAGCCTAAAATCTTCGCGCGGGACCTGAAACATTTCCAAATTCCTCCTCTTTTGACTTTACCGTTCCAGAATACCACAGTGCAATGTTGGATACAAGGCTTTTGCTGCAAGTAGATTATTTAACGAAGCAGCCGCTTTTTCGTATCGTGAAAAAAGCAGTCTTTTGGGTTTTCTGCGTCTGTCAGGCCGTTGCGGCTTCATCGGCCGGCCATGCTTTTCTGAGCGCCGCATAGGAGATCAGAAAGTTTGCAAGCCACCCCGCCGGGACTGCAAGCCAGACAAAGGCGATGCCAAAACGCGGTGCACAAATCAGCGCGACCGACAAGCGGATGGCGAGGTTCACCATATTTGCAACGAGGAACGGACGCATGACCCCAAGTCCGCGAAGGACGCCATCCGTTGCCATCTTAATGCCCATAAAGATGAAGAAATAGCCGAGCCATCTCATGTAATCTCCGGATACCTGATAGGCCAGGGCCGTTCCATCTTTGCCCAGGAACAGCGTGGAGATCTGGGTGTGCAGCGTTTCAATGACGACGAAGGCAAGAACTGCGAAGCACAGATCCAATACCAGTGCAGCGCGGTAGCCTTTTTTAAGACGCTCGATCTTTCTTGCGCCAAGATTCTGGGAGATATACGGCGAGACCGCATTGCCGATGGATACAAAGATCAGGGAAAAAACATTCTCCACCCGCATCGTTGCCGCATAGCCTGCAAGCGCCTGTGTGCCAAAGGGATTTACTACGGCCTGCACGATCATCATGCCAATGGACACGGTGGACTGCTGGAGGACCGATGGAACGGCAATGCGAAGCATGGCGCGCAGCTCCTGCCCGTCAAACCAGTGAAAGGGGCTGTCATACCGCCGCATCCGATAAAAGAAGATCAAAAGCGAAAACACGGCAGAGATGCCCTGCGCGATCAGGGTGGCAAGGGCTGCACCAAACACGCCCAGGCCCAGACCTGCTACCATCCAGAGATCCATAAAAATATTCAGGATGGAGGAGAAGATCAGCAGCCCCAATGGGATCTTTGATTCCCCGATGGAAGTAAACATCGTGGAAAGGATGTTGTACATAAACAGAAACGGAAATCCCACAAAATAGACCCGCAGATACAGCACCGCATCCTCCAGGATATCGGCAGGGGTCTGCAATCCGCTCATCATCGAATGGGAAAAGCAAAAGCCAAAGACCCCAAGGACGATGCTCAGGATCAAAAAACTGAGCAGGGATGTTGACACGATGGTCTTCATTTTGCCATAATTTTTGGCGCCGAAATAGCGGCTTACCAGCACACCAGCACCCACACCGGCACCCAGTGCCACACAAATAAAAACATTCGTCAGGGCAGCGCAGGCACCCACAGCCGCAAGTGCGGCGGAGCCGACAAACTGCCCGACGATGATCGAATCCGCCATATTATATACCTGCTGAAAAAAGCTGCCCAGGATCATCGGCATGGCGAAGACGGTCAGCGCTTTCAGCGGCGGATCTGTGATCAGATATTCATCTTTTGACATTATCATACTTCTCCTGAAATTTGTTTCTCGCAGGTTGCATTTTTATCGCCAACAGGCTGGTTTACAGGATATATTCCAGCTGCCGTTCCTTTGTTTGCATCCCCATCTTTTCATAGAAATGTTCGGCTGCGGTGTTGCCCGCCCAGACGTTCAGGGTAACTTCGTAGCAGCCCAGTTCTTTCGCCTGCTGTTTCACATAGGCAAACAGGCTTTCCCCGATATGCTGCCCGCGCGCCTGTTTATCAACACACAGATCATCGATAAACAGCGCATTAAAGGGCACCATGTTGGTGGAAAAGGGCTGCGCTCTGAGCTGACAGAACGCATAGCCCATGCACACATCGTCCTCGTTTACCGCAACATAGATGGGCTTATCCTCCTGCGGCAAAAGCGCTGTCAGCTCGCTGACAGTGTATTTGGTGGTGCCGGGAATAAAGATATCCGGCCGTATCTCTGCATGGATCTGCAGCACCTGCTCCAGCAGCGCAAGCAGCCTCGGGATATCTTTTTCCTCCGCTTTACGGATCCTCATTTCAGCTTTTCTCCTTCCCCGTTTTCAAATTTCACGGCCCCAGTATACCACACCCAAAAAGGTTGTAAAGAGGCTCTGCAGGCCTACCATGCTCCCGCTGATCTTTCCACCGTCTGTTTCACTATGCAAAGCCCTTCCGGCTGCTGCGTGAAAAGCCCCAACTTTCCGGCATTCAAAAAGCCGCGGACTATGTAATATAAAAAGTATTTTTGCCGCCTGTATTTGTAGTCGGGGCAGCTGCCAGGCTTTGCAGGAAATGCGGCCTGTTTTGCCGAAAGGTCGTACTTTGGCGGAGAAATGCGCCGGAAATGCGCTTCCGGGTATTTATTCTTCTGTTTCTTGCCGATTTTACAATGTTTTTTGCAAAAAAGGCTTTACAAACGAATTGCAAAAACATATTATATAACCATAGCGTCTGGATTTACGCCGTGGCAGTCCGCCTTTTCAAAGCGCAAAAGATCTTTTGCAGACGGTCGCTGTATCAAAAATCGTGATAAGAAGGTTCGTATGGGGCAGGCTGCGCACTCTGCAGCAGATGTCTGCCTTGCGATAGATCGTTTGGAGTACACACAGTGCAGCATGGATTGCACACCACACATTAAGAAGGAAGGATCCTATTATGCCTGAAAAGAAAGTTTCCGCTCCTGCAGCCGAGACCCCGGCTGTGGAGACCAAGTCCCACAAGGCCGCCAAGGCCCCTGCCCGCCGCGGCCGTCCGCCGCTGGCCCCCGAGCTGTATGTTGAAATGGGCGGCAGCCAGTACAACATCACCGATATCATCGACCGCGCCAAGGCAGATTACCGCACCACCCACAAGGTGGGCGTACAGTCCTGCAAGGTGTACGTCAAGCCCGAGGAAGGCGCAGCATACTACGTCATCAACAAGGTTTCCGGCAAGCTGGAACTGTGATCGGTTGCAACGGTGCAGCCGCACCGCACTGCCGCTGCATCCGTGCCCGCACAAGGCTCCCTGAAAACAAAAAAGCATCTGCAGCATTCGCTTCTGGATCTGTTTCAGAACCACAGCGGATCTTGTTGCAGGTGCTTTTGTTTTTTGTCCGTTCTCCCAGGGGGAGAAGCTCTGGCGGCTTTCAGGGTCAGGGATGTTCGGTATGGCGGGGAAGCGTTTTGGTGAGCATCTGCTGGAACTTCCGTGCCGCAGTGTTCAGCGGGCGGTGATGGTCGTAGACCAGGCAGATGGAGCGGGAGGGGATGATCTCCTGCAGGTGCAGCTGCACAAGCTCGCCGCGCTCCAGTAGGGTCGCTGCCATAGGCTCCGGCACAAAAGCAAGCCCCAGCTCACTTTTTACCAGTGTCAGCATCTGGTCGGTGGTTGCAGCTTCGGTATCCGGGCGCAGCACTGCGTCGTGCTCCAGAAAAAACTGCCGGTAGAAGCTGCGGGTCATGCTCTCCTCGTTCAGGCAGATCAGCGGATACTGGGTCAGCTCTTTCAGGCGCAGGGTCTGGCTTGCCAGCGCCGTAAAGGTCTTGCCGCCCACCAGCACCTCGTAAAAGGATCTCAGCTCCACCATTTTCAGCCCCGGCTCCGCCTCTGCAGGGGTGGACACGATGGCAAAATCCACCTCGCCGTTTTTCACGGCCTGCACCGCCTGCGGGGTGGAGTGGTTGGAGATGCGCAGCCGGATGCCGGGATACTCGGTATGGAATGCCCGCAGCTTTTCCGACAGATAGATGTTCAGGGCAGTTTCGGTGGCGCTGATGCTGATGGCACCGTGCTCCAGCGTAGCGCTGGCGCTCAGCTCCTCCTCCGCGTCCTGGATCTGCACCGCCGCCGACGCAATGCGGGAGTAAAGCATCTCCCCCTCCGGCGTCAGGGTCACGCCCCGGTTGGAGCGGATGAACAGCACACAGTTCAGCTGGCTTTCCAGCCGGTTCATGGCATGGGTGATGTTGGGCTGGTTATTGCCCAGCACCCGCGCCGCCCGGGTAAAGTTCTGATACTTTGCCACATAATAAAAGATCTTATAATATTCCCAGTCTACATACATGGCTGCAGTCCCCCTCTTTTTTCTATACAGCAGGCGCTGTTTTTACACCAGGCCCCGGCAGTAGCCTACGGCCAGCCCCTCGATGACCATTTCCTCCAGCTGCTGGTCCGCAAACACCATGGGCGGGCAGACGGCAGGGTTATCTGCGATCAGGCTCACCACATTGCCCTGGCGGTAAAAGTGCTTTAGCGTAGCTTCCTCGCCGATGCGCACCGCCGCGATCTGCCCCTGCTCCACCGCCGGCTGTCTGCGGATGCACACCACATCGCCATCGCAGATGGTGGGTGCCATGCTGTCGCCGTGGCATTCCAGCGCAAAGTCTGCATGCCATGCCGCCGGGATGCCGATATAGCTCTTGATGTTCTGTTCCGCCGTGATGGGGGTGCCGCAGGCAATGGAGCCGATCAGCGGCACCTGCACCATCTCCGGCAGCGGGCTGAACCCCTGCGGGATGCGGCCAGCGGCTGCCGGGGCAGGCTGTGCAAACCGGTTTTCCGTGCGGCCATACAGATAGTTCATATCCACATGGAACAGGTCTGCCAGGGCTTCCATCGTTTCAAAGCCCGGCTCCCGTTCCCCGCGTTCGTACATATTCACACTGCTCTTGGACAGTTTCAGTTCTTCTGCCAGCCGTTGCTGCGACCAGCCTTTTTCCTGGCGCAGCGACCGGAGCCGCTCTGCAAAGGTTGCCATCGAGACCCCTCCTCATGATAGTTCAAATCTATAATAGCACAGTGTGTGCACAAGTTCAAGCACAAAAAGTGCACTATTTGCTTATGTACATTTTGTGCACTTTTTGTATGGACATTCCCGGCGGTTTCGAGTACAATAAGTGCACCGCCAGAGCACTTTCTGTGCTTTTTCCCACATGCTGCTACAATTGTACACCGCCCTGACCCTTGCTATACGGGCGGTGCCAAAGGAGGTGGACTACAAGACCGAACGCCCTGCCGCAAGGGCAGGCACTTTATTTTTACCCGGGATGGCAAAGCCCGGCTGCCCCAGTGGCCCGGCCGCCTGTGGGCCGTGCCCGCCGGGCCGCGCCCCACCCCGGACATTTCCAGGCCTGGCACAGGCAGGCCTGCACAAAGGAGGTTACATGAACTATCAGAAACAGGTTTTTGTGGACGGCCAGACCCTGATGGCCGAACATCTGAACCACATGGAAAACGGCCTTGCCTCGGTCGATCAGCGGATGGCAAACCTGACCCGTGCCGCGATCGAGTTTGGCGAGGTGACCGGCAACGGGAACATCCTGTTCAACACTGCATACACCGAAAAGCCCTTGTACCAGCTGCTGGTGGACGATGGCTCCACCGTGCTGGTCACCTTCCAGATGCAGGGGGACGCTTATGTAGGTGCAGCGCTTTCCGGGGCAGGAGCCGCCACGAAAACGCTGGCTATCTTTTACTGCTGCGGCGCGGAGGATGCGGATGTTTGAACAGGAAAAATACCAGCAGGCTGCAGACAAAGCGCTGGCCTTCATCCTCCGGCAGATGGATGGGAACCGTTACACCCTCTTTCCCCGGCTGGAGCAGGCCTACCCGGCGGAGTACACCAAACGCATCTATGCCACGGTGGAGATGCCGGCGGACGCGGTTGTGCGCTTTCCCAATTACTGCTGGTGCGACCGTTTTTATGGTCCGGACTACACCGGCGTATGCAGCGGGCATCACCAGAACACCGGGGAAGCGCGGCTGCATCTGGGGCTGGAGATCAGCACCACGACCGACCAGAAGTACCGCTCTGCAGTTTGTTTTCTGCACGAGGACGGCACCTGGCGCAGCGAGACCTACTACAAGGAGATCGACTACGATCACCGGTCCATCCACTGGTATAAAAAGGATAAGCTGCTGAACGAGTCCGGCTCCAACGGCGTAAAGAGCTTTGCGCTGAAATACTACAAGTGGGTGGATGAGCTGGGCAGTGAGATCGACCTGGACCATCTGCCCACAACGCAGAGCACCTGGCCGGAAGGCAAGACCGGCCTTGTGACCTATACGGTGCGGCCGCTGCTGCTGGATGACGAAGCCGTGGACGATGCGGTGCCGGAGTACCCGGAGTACGAGGCAGTGCAGTACAATTTTTCAGATGTCGAGTATAAGACCTGCACTGCCCCCATCCTGTACGATGGGCCTGTTACGGCCAAAGACCTGCCCGCCGCCCCGCCGCAGCTCCCGGCATTGCCGGAGCCTTATATCCGGGATGCCATCGTCCAGCCCGGTGCCGATGAAAACGAGGTGCTGCTGACCTGGATCACCAATTTTGAGGACGCCTGCACGCTGGAGTGTGCAGGCAGCACACAGCAGGTAATGGGGCGCTCCGTTGCAACTGGGTATTTTACCTACCATGCAGCTCTCCCCGTAAAGCCGGGGGCCAGCTATACCTACACCATCCGGGGGAAAAACGCCGGCCTTACAAAGCAGTTCACCTGCCCGGACAGCAGCACCTATCTGGTGTGCGGCGACCCGCAGATCATTGCTGCGGACTCGGCAGCGGTATGGTACCGTGTGCAGGATATCCTGCCGGAGCCGCCTGCGCTGATCCTGAGCCTGGGCGACCAGGTGGACGCCATCACCGATGCAGCACTGCGCAAGGTACAGTACCACCTGTTTACCAGCAAACACCGGGTGCCCATTGCAACGGTGCGGGGAAACCACGACCGGAACGAGCATTACCTGGCGCACTATGGCACCCCCAACGGCGAAAACGGCAACTACTGGTTCCTGCATGGCAGCACCCTGTTTATTGCCATCAACTCCAACACCGTGGATCCAAGCGCCCACAAGGCCTTTATCCGCGCAGCGCTGAAAAAGCCCCATACCTGGGCGGTGCTGCTGATGCACCACAGCCTGTACTCCACCAGTACCCGCGCCCTTGTGCCCAACACCACCGCCCTGCGCAGCGGCCTGACGGATCTTCTGGTCAAGGAAACGGACATCGACCTGATCCTCTCCGGGCATGAGCATTTTTTCTGCCGCACAGACAAACCGGGAAAGCTGTTCGTCTGCTGCCCTACCTGCACCGGCTCAAAGTATTACGAGGCCGATAACAAGGGGGCTGCGTGGGCACAGGTGACCATCGACAAAAAGGCCCCCGGGTATCTGGTGCTGCAAACGTCCGATACCGCGCTCACGCTCAAAACATACGACCTGGAAAACACCCTGCTGGACAGCTGCACGGTAACGAAATGAGGTGAACAGATGGCACGGATATTTTTTGGCACTTCTTTTTATGGTAAAAAGATCGTGCGGGTGCGGAACGTGGTGTACGATACCATCGTAGGGGCTACCGGCTCTGAATACGAAACGTGGTACCGCTACCCCGTTTCCTTCCGCATCCCGCCGGATGACCCGCAATACGCAAAGGACGGCAGCAGTGCCATGGGGGAACACGGCTATATGCTGAACACCCGCTGCTGGAGCTACGATATCGGGCTTGCCCTGCTCGTGCTGACCGCCGCCGGGGAAAACGAGCGCTGCATGGAGCTGCTGCACCGGATGCAGCAGGACCAGAACCCCGATGGCAGCTGGAATTTTTCCTACGATCTGTATATCGGCAAACTGTTCCATGATTACATCCGGACCGGCAGCGTGGGCTGGCTGCTGTGGGGTGCCTGCTGCGCTGTTTTGCAGATGGGAAAAACCGAGCAGGCGGCGCAGTTTCTCCCCATGCTGGAAAAGGGCGGCGACTGGCTGCTGCGCCAGCAGGTGCCGGACAAAGCCGACCCGCGGTATGGCCTGCTGCGCGGCGGCTATGGCGGCTATGATAGCGATTACAGCTACACTGCCGGGCAGATCGAATGGTGCTCCACCGAACATAACTGCAGTGCGCTGCAGGCTTTGCACGGCCTTGCCCTTGTAACCGGGAAAAGCCGCTACCGGAAAGCCGCCGAGCGCATCAAAAAAGCCCTTACCGCTACGCTTTACGATGCCGCAAACCAGCGGTTCTATCAGGGCATTGCCGCCGATGGAACACTGGATACCGGCTGGGCGCTGGACTGCACCACCTGGGCCGGGTTGACCGCGCTTTCTACCCTGCGCACCGAGATCCCGCCCGACTGCCGCAAGACCACAAAGCTGACCTATGTTCTGCGCGGAAAAAGCCTGACGGTGACCTCCAGCCCCAACTACTATAATCAGACCTACTCCTCCACCGAAACATTCAGCGGGTTCAAGCCCTACAGCGATAAGACCGCCGATTATGCCGGTGCGCCGGGAACCATCTGGAGCGAAGGGACGCTGGGCTACGTGGCTTTGTGCATGGCCGTGGGTAAAGCAGACGATGCACAACTGTACATGGATGAGATGGTCAAGCTGCAGAACTGCGATGGTGCAGCCGGTGGCCTGCTCTATGTGACCAAGACCTATGCCGCACTGCCATGGGAGTTCCATATGTGGGAGAGCGTGGCAAGCACTGCTTGGCTGTACCTGTGCATCAAAGCCCCGGGGCTGCTCTTTCCGCAGGTGCTGACGCAGGCAACCCGGTACAGAAGATTCCGCCCTGTGCAGCCGTAACGCTGCCACGCCGGATACTCCCTTTGCCCCCTGCGCGGGCAGTGCTGCGCAGGGCAAAAAGTTTGTTTCCATAAACTTCCAATTCCTGCTTGACAAAGCCCCCTCTGCGTGCTATTTTAGATTTCGTCAATTAGCACAGCCTAACCATCTGAGGGACTTTGTCTCGCAGGTTTTTCTTTGTGCGCAATGTTAGGCTATGCTAACTACAAAAATGAAAGGAGCGACCTTATGAAACCGAAGAAAATTCTTTCCCTGCTGCTGTCGGCGGCTATGGCGTTCAGCCTGCTGGCCGTCACCGCCTTTGCAGCAGCCCCCGCCGAGGAGGAAAACGGCTTTTTGGACTTCCTGCTCGGCAAAAAATACACCTATCTCTACGCTGCCCTGACCTGGGAGGAATACTGGGCAAACGAGAAGGTCTATGCTGCCGGCAGCACTGCTTCCTCCGCGCAGCTGGACAGCCACGATGAGCACGACCTGGGCGCGTTTGACGCTGTTTCCCGCGCCACGGTCAACCACGGCCTGCACCGCGGCAGCTTCCAGAGCACTGCCGTGATCTACGCCAAGGATGGCAGCAGCTACACCGTTTCTCACTGGTCGGAGGATGGCAAGACCATCTACCTGGCCGATGGCTCCACCGTGGGCTGGAACCGCGGCACCATCACCAAGGCAGACGGCTCCACCGTGCAGATGGACCACTACGAGGTGCTGGGCACCAAGTATGTACCGGTGCGCGTGGCCACCAGCGACCTTGCAGATTTCTGCTCCAAATACGCTGTGGTGGAAAACGGCGGCCAGCTGGTGGGCGGCTACTCGGAGAAGAACCTTACCGCCTACACCCTGACGGCTGCTGTAGATAAAAACACCAACGGCCTGAAATATGCCACCAAGAGCGGCGATGGCTACACCTTCTCCGCTGCCCGCACCGGCACCGGTTCCGGCGTGGCAGAGGACGCACAGAAGGCTGCCGAGGGCCTTACCGTAAACCTGCGCAGCGGCAATGATGTGGGCAGCTTTGGCGAGTTTATCCGTGTGGACCTGAACGGCAACTACGGCGAGCTGGGTTCCCGGATGCAGTCCGTGGTGTGGACCTACTACGGCGATGACAGCACCTACACCCACGCCAAGGCCTCCTATGGCACCAAGTTTGCAGCCGACAACTGGATGCACAAGTCCATGGGCATCCAGCTGGGTCTGAGCGATTCTGCCCGCTGCCAGCTGCCCGATGGTACCGATGGCACCGGCTACTGGACCATCACCATCCGTGCACTGGGCTACGCCGACACCGTGGTCAAGTTCCAGACCACTGCCGACAACCTTGCCAAGCACGAGCTGGCCAGCGATGCCGACCGCGCCGCCCTGCAGGCCGTGGTCACCGAGGCACAGAGCAAGGCAAAGGCTGCTTACACCGCCGCCAGCTACGCCGATCTGGAAACCGAGCTGGCCGAGAGCGTGGAGCTGCTGAGCCGCGAGACCCTGTATAAGGCTGCTGCACTGGAGCAGGTGACCCACCTGACCGATGCCGTGCAGAGCCTGAAAGCTGCCTGATCCCGGCAAAATATAGCAATGCAGAAAAAAAGCAAGGTCGCTTTACATGGGGCGGCCTTGCTTTTCCGTGTCAGGAGAAGATGGAATGAATAAAAACCGATGCAATGCGCTGCTGCCGCTGGTGCAGCTGTTCCCGGCGGTGGTGGCAGCGGCAGCTGTGCTTTTTGCCCTGCCGCGCACCGTACCGGTGCTGGCTGCTGTGCCGGAAAAGCTGGCTGCCGTGGCAGAGCAGCCCGTGGAGGCCGCTTCTGCCGAAGCGGAGGAAGAAGCCCTGCCCAAACTGCCCTATGCCGATGGCATTTACACAGGCTCTTCCCGGGGATATGGGGGGACCGTCCGGGTACAGGTCACCATGGAAAACGGCAGCATCACCGAGGTAGAGATCCTGGATGCTTCCCACGAGACCCGGCAGTTTCTCAAGCGCGCCAGGCGGCTTCTGACCACCGTAGTGGATGCCCAGAGCTGGGAGGTGGATGCCGTTTCCGAGGCAACCTATACCTCCCGGGGCATCCTGGGAGCCGTGCAGAACGCTTTGACCGGCGAGGTAGTAAACAATCCCCTGCCGCCGCAGCCCCAGCCAGCCGCGCCGCTGGTGGTGGAGGAATTTACTGCACCCTCTACCTACCGGGACGGCATCTACACCGCCGAAGCCATGGGCTTTGATGGTTCCATCACGGTGCAGGTCACGGTGGCAGAGGATAAGATCACGGATATCACCATTCTGAGCGCTGCGGACGAGGAGCAATACCTTGCCCGGGCAAAGCGGGTGATCCCGGCTATCCTGGAAGGGCAAAGCCCGGAAGTAGATGCAATTTCCGGTGCCACCTACTCTTCCACCGGTATCCTGAATGCTGTAAAACTGGCACTAGCAAAGGCAGCTGTTGCCCCTGCGGAACAAGCTGCCCCGGAACAGGCTGCATCGGAAGAAACCGTGCCGGAAGCTGAACCGGCCGAAGCGCCGCTGCCCGAAGAAACGCCGGTCACCGCCCCCACCGTGGAGGTGGTGCAGCCGGAGGAAAAGCGTACCGTTTCCGCCTGGTTAAAAGAAGTATGGCAGCAGCTTTTCCCGGCAGATGCACCTACGTCCTCTGCGCCGGGACCGGCATCCTCTGTGCAAGTGCTGCCGCCGGAAGAAGCCGAAACCGAACCTGAAACGGAAGGAGCAGCGGAATGAAATACAAAAATTTTCTCCTCCGGGCGGTAAACCTGCTGCTGATATTGGGGGTACTGTGGCAATACCAGCAGGTAGCGCTGCTCCGGGCGGCAGCGGTAAGCGAGCGCAAGCAGGAGATCGCCGCAGTGGAAGCCTATAACGCCTCCATTTTGCAGGCGCAAAGCGCAGCGCAGGCAGAACAGGCCCAGAGCGGCTACCGGGACGGCACCTACGAGGGCAGCGCCTTTGGCTTTGGGGATGTGATCCGGGTATCGGTGACCATCCAGAACGGAAAGCTCACCGACATCTCAGTGCTGGATGCTTCCGGCGAGGATAAGCCCTACTACAAACAGGCCCTGCCCCTGCTGGACGAGATGCTGGAGGCCCAATCTGCCGAGGTGGATACCGTTTCCGGGGCCACCCTCACGGCAGAGGGACTGATCGGTGCCGTAGAGGACGCACTGGGAAAGGCGGAAGGATGATGGAAAAAACACAGACAAAGCCTTTGACTGCGGCGCAGAAACGCCAGCGGGACAAAAAGCGCCGCATATTGCTGCGCGCCGGGATACAGCTTTTCTTCTTTGTGTCCATGCCGGGTGCGTTCGTGGCCGGTTTTTCCGGGGTAAAGCAGATCTTTTTGCACATTGGCGCGGGCGAGGTGCTCTCGGCAGACAGTTTCGTGCTTTCCCTGCTGGGGCTGTGCGGCTTTACCCTGCTGTTCGACCGGTTTTTCTGCGGCTATGCCTGCGCGTTCGGCAGCTTGGGCGATGCGGTCTGGGCGCTTTCCGGCCTTATCCAGAAAAAGCTGCTCCACCGCAAAAAGCAGTTCCGGCTGCCGGAGCGGGCGATACTTTTGGGGCAGAAGGTCAAATATCTGCTGCTGGCAGGGCTGGTCTTGCTGTATGTGACCCGGCAGGAAAAACTGCTCACCAGCACAAGCCCCTGGGAGGTGTTTTCCCGCCTGACGGCTCTGCGTCTGCCGCCGGAGGGCTTTGGTGTGGGCATCGCGCTGCTTGCGCTCATTTTGCTGGGCATGGCGCTGCAGCCCCGGTTCTTCTGCCAGTTTCTCTGCCCCATGGGGGCGGTGTTTGCCCTGCTGCCGGTGCTGCCCTTTGCGCGGCTACACCGGCAGAGCGAGGGCTGCATCCCGGGCTGCAATGCCTGCAGGCAGAAGTGCCCGGTCTGCCTGAAACTGGAGGAAACCAGTCTGCGCAGCGGGGAGTGCATCGCCTGCGAAGCCTGTGTTGGCACCTGCCCTAAGCAGAACATCCACCGGTGGGACCTCGCCCTGTGCCAGCACCCGTGGCTGCCTCTGCTGGCAAAAGCCCTGCTCTTTTTCCTGCTGGGCTGCTGGCTGGGCTTCTGCCGGTTTTTCTGAGAGAGGTTCAGAGCCTTCTGTCAGAGCACCTTGGCACCATTTGTAGTCAGTTTATAGCAATTCAACTTTTTATAAAAGTAAAGGCGCTTGGTTAAGGATCACCAAGCGCCTTTTTGTACCCTGCGGAGCACGGCGGCTCCGAGGATGAGATGAAACGGGAACGGTGAATGTGTTGTGATCAAAGCACTTTCCTCGGTCTGAACCGGTACTTGTAACCGATCCTGACAGGCAGTTGCCGTATCATTTCTCGAAAACTGTTTTATGGATACCCAGGGTGCACTCTATTTTTTACTGGACAGGCTGACCATCCAGCTGCGCTTCCGGAACATTACAAGGGACAAAACGAGCCGGAACACTTCCTCTGCGGTGAGCAGCGCGTACACCTCCACGATGCCCCACCGGAAAACATGGGCAGCCAACAGGCACAAAGGGATGCCGACACACCATGTTCCCAGACAGTCGATGACCATGATGATCCTGGTGTTGCCGCCGCTGCGCAGGATACCGCCGCCAAGGATCATGTTTTCCACCTTGACAGGGGCATACAGGGCAAACACCACCAGCAGCAGTTTCCCCAGCCTTTTTACATCGGGAGCCACACGATACAAGCCGGTATAGGGTCCTGCCAGTAACATCAACAGCGCAGACACCGCCACCGCCCCTGCCAGCCCGGCTACCATAAGTTTTTTGGATTCTGTATAGGCGGCAGCGTAGGCCTGCCTGCCCAGTTGCTTGCCCACCATCACCCCGGCGGCTGCGGACAAGCCGCTCAAAGCTCCAATGATAAGCCCTTGAAGAGGGCCGGTAAGGGTGTAGGCGGCAAGGCTTGCGGTTCCCAGATGCCCGTACACTGCAGACTCCACATTCTGTCCCAAACTCCAGAGAAATTCGCTGACAAGGATGGGCAGGATCAGATGGTGTTGTACAATAAAAGTTGACATAGGGAACTCAAAGAGCCAATATATAGAAAAGGACAAACAGGAGGCAAG
>CAKTFD010000052.1 GCA_934553285.1 uncultured Faecalibacterium sp.
GCCGCCGGGGGTGCGCTGCTTGCCGGACAGGGCAATGCCCAGCGGGTAGAGCAGCCAGCCGTTCTTTTTGCCCAGCTGCTCAGCCTTAGCCTTGCAGGCATCAAACACGGCATCGCGGTCGGCAAAATCCAGTGCTTCATCGCCCAGTACCGGCAGCAGGGCTTCCAGTGCTTCCTTGGCTGTTTCCGGGGTGGTCTTCTGCTTTTTGTTGGCATACAGGCTCACATCGTAGTCCGGCATGGCATCAAAGAAATCCAGCTGCTCGGGGATCTCGCCCAGCACCTCGCACCGGGGCTGCAGGTTTGCGCACAGCAGCTTTTTGTCGATGGGGCTGTGCACGGCGCTGTCGATCCACGGCTCGGCCTTTTTCTGAAATTCCTCGGGGCTGAGGCGGCGGATATACTCCGCATTGATGGCGCGCAGCTTGAGGGGGTCGAAGATGGCGGGGGACTTGGAGATGCCCTCCGGGGACCAGATCTTGACCAGCTCCGGCAGGGAGAAGATCTCCTGCTCGGCGTACTCGCCGCGGGGGCTCCAGCCCAGCAGGCAGATATAGTTCAGCACCGCCTCGGTCAGGTAGCCCTTTGCCACCAAGTCCTGATAGCTGGCATCGCCGTTGCGCTTGGACAGCTTGTTCTGGGCGTCCTTCATCACCGGCGGGCAGTGGATATAGGTGGGGATCTCCCAGCCAAAGGCCTGATACAGCAGGTTGTACTTGGGGGTGGAGGACAGATACTCGCTGCCGCGGATGACGTGGGTGATGCCCATGAGGTGGTCGTCCACCACGTTGGCAAAGTTATAGGTGGGCATGCCGTCGGTCTTGATGAGGATCTGGTCGTCCATCTCGCTGTTGTTCACCTCGATGTGGCCGTACACCACATCGTCAAAGCCGGTCACGCCCTCGCGGGGGATCTTCTGGCGGATGACGTAAGGCTCGCCTGCGGCAAGGCGCTTTTCCACTTCCTCCTTGGGCAGCTCGCGGCAGCAGCCGTCGTAGTGGGTCATCTCACCGGCAGCGCGCTGCTCGGCGTGCAGCGCTTCCAGACGCTCCTCGGTGCAGAAGCAGTAATAGGCCTTGCCCTCTGCCACCAGCTGCTCGGCATACTGCTTGAACATCCCCATGCGCTCGCTCTGCACATAGGGGCCCACGGGACCGCCGATATCCGGGCCCTCGTCCCACAGAAGGCCGGTCTCCCGCAGGGTGTTGTAGATGACATCCACAGCGCCCTCCACATAGCGGCCCTGATCGGTATCTTCGATGCGCAGGATGAAGGTGCCATCCTCGTGCTTGGCCATCAGGTAGGTGTACAGGGCAGTACGCAGGTTGCCAACGTGCATATAACCCGTAGGCGACGGCGCAAAACGGGTGCGGACTTTATTGCTCGGCATAGAAAAACGCTCCTTTATTCTCATGCAAAAAATTTGCGGATAGCTATGTTTTATTGTACTTATTCTGCGCAGTTTTGTCAATGCAGGATAATGTCATGCACCCATGCAAAAGGGGCTGCTGCATCAAATGCTGTGCAGCAGCCCCTTTGTGTAATATTATTCTCCGTCCTTCGGGTCATCCAGATGCTCGCGCCGTTTGCGTGTCAATGCGGCGCACAGTTGCAGCAATGCAAAGCACAGGATGCCGGTAAAAACACCGGTAAAAGCGGCACCGACCCAGTATCCAAGGGAAAACCCGATGATCAGCGTAACCGCCACCGCAGCCACCAGAGAACACACGGCATTGGCCGGGGGCGTATCCGAAAGGTGGCGATCCCACAGACCATTGCGCAGACACGCGACAGCCATATAGATGCAGCCGATCATGAATACGACCCACTCTCCGGCAGCCTTGTCCGCAGCCCCGAACACCGTCTGCACGATCCACGCCGCCAGAAGGCTGCCCCACAGCAGCCAGAAGCCATGGCTTTCAATTTTGCGCAGGGTCTGCTCCTGCATCTCGTCCAACTGGTTTTTCTTGCTATACAGTGAAAATTTCATAGTTTATTCCTCCCAGAACAATTCATCCAGTGTCTTATCCAGAATTTTACAGATACTGCGGCAAAGGTTGATGGTGGGGTTGTATTCCCCTTTTTCAATAGCGTTGATAGTCTGGCGCGAAACACCTGCCGCCTCGGCAAGCGCGCCTTGCGTCATATCCTTTTCCGCACGAGCGGCCTTTAATTTCAGGTTCTTCGGCATTGATATGCTCCTTTCCTGCCGGGTCGGCATTTGTTTTATTCTCTGGACATATAGTAGCATTTACTACTCCAAATGTCAAGTATATATTACAAAAAGTTTTTGCAACCAGACAAAAAGCACCCCAGCTGTTTTCAGCCGGGGTGCTTTGCGGTTGCGATTATTTCAGTACAACTTCGCCGTTTTCATCGGCATCCACCACAAGGGTGCCGCCGGAAGCCAGCGTGCCGTCGATCAGACGCTCGGCGGCGGGATCCTCCACCGCCTTGCGGATGGTGCGGCGCAGGTCGCGCGCGCCAAAGCGGCCGCCCTGGCTCTTTTGCACCAGCGCCCTGAGCGCTGCCGGGGTGTAGCTGTAGGCGATGCCCTTGGCCTCCATGCCGGGCTTGTACTCGTCCAGCATCAGGGCGGCGATGCCCTGCAGAGTCTCCTCCGTCAAGGGCTTGAAGGCGATCACTTCATCCACGCGGCCAAGGAACTCCGGCCGCAGGAACTGTGCCAGCGCCTTGCGGGTCTTTTCCTCGCTGCGCTGCGCCTCGCTCTTGTTAAAGCCAAGGCTGCCCGCGCTCTGGTCGCTGCTGCCGGCGTTGGAGGTCATGCAGATGACCGTGTTGGAAAAATCCACCGTGCGGCCCTGGGCATCGTTGATCTTGCCCTCGTCCAAGATCTGCAGCAGGATGTTCATCACATCGGGGTGCGCCTTTTCGATCTCATCGAACAGCACCACGCTGTAGGGGCGGCGGCGCACCTTCTCGGTCAGCTGGCCTGCCTCCTCGTAGCCCACATAGCCCGGAGGCGAACCGATCATACGGGACACCGCGTATTTTTCCATGTACTCGCTCATATCCAGCCGGATCAGCGGGTCGGGGCCGTCGAACAGCTGCTGGGCCAGCTGCTTGACCAGCTCGGTCTTGCCCACGCCGGTGGGGCCGACAAAGATGAAGCTGGCGGGGCGGCGGCGGCCGGAAAGGTCGGCGCGGCTGCGCTTGATGGCCTGTGCCACCAGATGCACGGCTTCGTCCTGGCCGATGACCTTCTGTTTCAGGGCAGCTTCCAGCCCGGCCAGCTTAACGAACTCGGTCTCCCGGATCTTGACCGCCGGGATGCCGGTCCACAGCTCTATGACCTTTGCCACATCGTCCATGGTCACCTGGATCTCGCTGGCAGCGGCCTGCTTTGCGGGCAGCTCGGCTTCCAGCTTGGCGATGCGGGTCTTGCGCTCAGCCACCCGCTCGTAGTCGATCGGCTCGTTGACATCCGCGCTTTCCATCTCGGCTTCTTCCTGCTTCAAAGCGTCCAGCTCCTTCTGCATCCCCAGATACTCGGAGATGACCGGGTGCGCCAGATTGCAGCAGGCGCAGGCCTCGTCCAGCAGGTCGATGGCCTTATCCGGCAGAAAACGGTCGGTGATGTACCGCTCGCTCAGGGTGACTACAGCCGAAAGCACCTCGGCGGGCACCTGCACATGGTGGTGCTGCTCGTAATAGCGCTTGATACCGTTCATCACGGCCAGGGTATCGGCCACGCTGGGTTCCTCCACCCGCACGGGCTGGAAGCGGCGCTCCAACGCCTGATCTTTTTCGATGTACTTGCGGTACTCGGTAAAGGTGGTGGCACCGATGACCTGGATCTCGCCACGGGAGAGGGCGGGCTTTAGGATGTTGCCCGCGTTCATGGCACCCTCGCTCTCACCGGCGGAGGTGATGGTGTGGATCTCGTCGATGAACAGGATCACGTTGCCTGCGGCCTTTACCTCGCTCAGCAGGCCCTTGACCCGCTGCTCGAACTGGCCGCGGAACTGGGTGCCCGCCACAAGGCTGGTAAGATCCAGCAGAAAGATCTCCTTATCCCGCAGGCCGATGGGCACCTGCCCCCTGGCGATGCGCTCCGCGATGCCCTCGGCGATGGCGGTCTTGCCCACACCGGCTTCACCGATGAGGCAGGGGTTATTCTTCTGGCGGCGGCTCAGGATCTGGATGGTGCGGTAGATCTCGCGGTCGCGGCCGATGATATCGTCCAGCTTGCCTTCCCGGGCTTTGCGGGTCAGGTTTTCGCAGTAGGTATCCAAAAACTTGCGTTTGGGCGGCTTTTTGCCATTTTTGCGGTCGGCTTTTTTATCGCCGTCCTTTTTCTCGCTGCTGGTGAATCCCAGCGGGAAGGTGGCATTGCTGCCGGGCACAAGATCTTCGTCCATGGCATCCGGGTCGGCATCCTCGCCGCCGGACATGTTCATCAGCATGGAGAGGGGGTTTGCATCGCCCATCTCCTCCATCATGCTTTCCATGCGGCTTTCCATGTTGTCCAGATCCTGGTCCGACATGCCGAATTGTTTCATCAGATCATCCACGGGTTTGATGTGCAGTTCCCGGGCACAGTGCAGGCAGTACCCCTCCTGCTTCATCTGACCATTCTCCATCCGCTGGATAAAGATGATCGCGGGACGCTTCTGGCATCGAATACAGACCATAGTTCCTCCTTGTCGTCCCCCTCTTACAGGAAGGGGTTGAACACATTAAACGCTTTATAGTAAAGACTGCTGCTCATCACAGTGTCGTTGAGCACATTCAGGTTGCCGCCGGTGATGACCACAAGCCCCCACACGATGCACAGCACGAGATACAGATCCATCATGGCAGTCATGCCGCCGGCCAGCCAGCCCAGCCCCCGGTTCACCGTACCGATGACCGGCAGCTTGTTCACCAGCCCCAGCACGGTGACCAGCATACTGACCAGCAGGCGCAGCACCGCGTAGAACACAAAGAACAGCACCAGCATGATCACCGGGGTGAGCAGCGGCTGCAGCACCTTTTCCACGATGGTATCGGCCAGCACCACGGCGTTATCCGTAAGCACTGCGTTGATGCTGCGCTCGCAGGCGGCCACGATGGAGGCGCGGAAGCTCTCCGGCAGAAAGCCCGCGTACTGCTGGGCGATGCCGGAAAGGTTTACCACCCCATCGGCGGAAAGGTGGGCTGCGATCTGGGTGCGAAAGCCCCCGGCCAGCAGATTCTCGAACACCCAGCCCGCACAGGCTGCAGAACACTGCCGTGCTCCCAGCAGGCTGATAAAGTTGCCCAAAAGCTGTACAACGGAGGCCAGAAAGCCCTTGCGGGCATAGCGTGCCATCAGCACCAGCCAGACCACCGTACATAGAATATCAAAAAGAAATGACGGATTCTTGAACATACCTTGTTTTCCCTGTTATAAAGATCACTTTCCCCGCAAAAATACTGGTTTCCCCCTCTGTTCTGCAGCGGTCACTGCGCGCTGGAAGCCGTTTGCTCCGGCGGGGTGACCTGCTGCACCGTGTTGCCGCACAGCACCAGCAGCTGCTGTTTGCCTGCCAGCAGCGCCTGCGGCTTTACCGCAAAGCTCTGGCTCCACTGGTGCTGGCCGTCTGCGGCGTAGCACTCCACAGTGCTGTCGGTGCGCAGATAGAAGCTGCCCTCCCTGCGCAGGATCTGGTTTGCCGCCGGCACATTGCCGCTGTACTGCACGTTCAGCTCCTTATCCAGCAGCACGGCGGTGCACACCTGCCCGTTTTCCAGCAGCAGGGCCACATCGGCCCCCTCCTGCGCAACGCTGACAAGGCTCCCGCCGCCAAGGTCAAACCTGCCGCGCTCGCCGCCGTCTGCCCCGTATACCACTGCACAGTTTTCGTAAACGGCCAGCACGGTATCGGCGTTCAGCCAGCCCAGCCACTGGGGCACGCTGCTGCCGCTGCTGAGCTGCACCGGCTCGCCCTGTGCCAGATCCAGCGTATAAAGGTTTGCCTGCAGCTGGCCTGCGCTGGAGGTGACAGCCGCCACTGCCAGACGGCGGCTGTCGGTGGCAAAGGCCATCCGCACCGGGGTGCCCTGTGCGCTGGTCATATCCCAGTGCAGCTGCTCGTGCATGGCGGGGGTATACACGGTCAGCCGGGCAGCACTGTCGGCAGAATCGGTCGCCACCGCCAGGGTGCCGGTATCCGACATGGCGCACAGGTAGATGCTGTCCTCCAGCGTTTTGGTGTACAGGTTCTGGGTACGGCTCTCCACCCGCAGCTCCTTGCCGGAGCGGTTGTACAGCACAAAGCGGGTCCTGCCTGCGGCCAGCGCCGGACGGGCATAGCCGCTCTGGATACTGGCAAGGCGGGAGCCGCGCAGCGAGTACACCACGCAGGTGTCCCGGTCCATGGCCACAAAGCTGCCGGACATGGGCTGCACCGCCGTAAGCTCCCCAAGGCCGGTCTGCTGCGGCCAGCCCACCGCCGGGGTCAGGGCGATATGCACCGTATCCACCAGGTCCTTGACCCGGGCGATGGATGCACCCACCACACCGGTGGCAAACAGGGTGACCAGCGTAAGCGCCGCCAGAAGGATGGCGGTGCGGCGCAGATGGCGGCGGCGCACCCGCTGGCGCGCTGCCTCGAGATATTCCACCCGCCCGGCGGAAAGCGGTTCTCCGTCCGGGTTCGTATTGCCGCGACGATTTTTGCTCATGGCTGGTTCTCCTTCATTTCCGGGTATTCCACGCTTTTTAAAAACAGGCCCTTTGCGGGCAGGGTCGGCCCGGCGCGGCTGCGGTCCCGGCTTGCCAGGATGGCCGGGATATCCTCTGCCTGCATCCGCCCGGCCCCCACCTCACACAGGGTGCCCGCCAGGATGCGTACCATGTTGTACAGGTAGCCGTCGGCGGTCACCTCGATCTCCACCTCGTCCCCGCGCCGGGTAACGGTGCAGGCCGTGATGGTGCGCACCGTATCCCCGTGGGCGGCGGCGGAGCTGCCCGCTGCGCACAGGGCCAGAAAATCGTATCTGCCCACGAACCGCTGCGCCGCCGCCTGCATGGCGGCTTCGTCCAGATGCCGGGGCACCCGGGTGTAGTAGGCGGCATCAAAGGGCGAGTCGATGGGGTGATTATGGATGCGGTACAGGTAGGTCTTGGTATGAGCGGCGTACCGGGCATGGAACGCCTCCGGCACGGTCTGTGCCGCCAGCACCCGGATATCCGGCGGCAGGTGCTGGTTGAGCGCCAGCGGCAGCTTTTGCGGCGGGATCCGGGTATCGGCATGGAAATTGAGCCGGAACCCCAGCGCATGCACCCCCGCATCGGTGCGGCTGCAGCCCTTGATATCCGGCCGGGTGCCCAGCACCGCTTCCAGCGCATCCTGAAACACCGCCGCCACACTGCGCCCGTTGGGCTGCACCTGAAAACCGCAGTAATTTGTGCCGTCGTAGGCAAGGGTAAGTAAAAAGTTCATCGTTCAAAACCCTCTCCGTCAATCCCTTTCGGCATTGCCAGCTCCCCCCCAGGGGGCGTTTTTATCCTGCGGGCCGCTCCAAATACATTTTCACCGGAGGGGGCGCAGCGGGAAGCGCCATCTCTCCGGCGAAAAAGCATTTTTTCAAAGCCGCAGGCCTTGGCTGAGGGGGCGAGGCTGCCGGTCTTTTCTTTAATAATTGGGGAACAGCAGCCGGGAGGCCAGGATCACGGCAAAGCAGGCGATGCAGACCGCAAGGTCGATATAATCCTGCTTTTCGCAGCGCAGCACTTTTAGGCGGGTGCGGCCCTCGCCGCCCCGGTAGCAGCGGCACTCCATGGCCATGGCCAGCTCGTCTGCACGGCGGAACGCCGAGATGAACAGCGGGATGAGCACCGGCACCAGCGCCTTGACCCGCTCGGACATCTTGCCGGTATCCAGCTGTGCGCCGCGGGCTTTCTGGGCGTTCATGATCTTATCCGTTTCCTCGATGAGGGTGGGGATGAACCGCAGGGCAATGCTCATCATCATGGCCAGCTCGTGCACCGGGAAGTGCAGCCTGCCCAACGGTTTGAGCAGCTGCTCGATGGCATCGGTCAGCACGATGGGGCTGGTGGTATAGGTGAGCAGGCTGGTGCCCGCGATGAGCGCCATCACGCGCACCGCCATCAGTACAGCATAGCGCACGCCCTCGGCGTAGATGGTCAGAAACCAGATGTGCACCAGCGGGTCACCCTCGCCGGAGACAAAAAACAGGTTGAGCACCGCCGTAAACAGCACGATGGGCAGGATGGGCTTGAGGCTTTTGCCGATCATCTTGACCGGGATCTTTGCCACCTTATACATAACACCCAGGAACAGGATGGACAAGGCAAGCCCCAGCGGGTTGGAAGCTGCAAACAGCAGCACGATATAGGCGATGGTCAGCACCAGTTTCAGGCGTGGGTCGAACCGGTGCACCAGGCTGTTGCCCGGAAAGTGCTGGCCGATGGTGATATCACGCAGCATCAGACAGCACCCCCTTTCTGCGCGGCATTGCGGGGCAGCACAAGGCTCTCCCCTGCATCACGGCGGCGTTTGGCTTCCAGCAGGGTCTTGACCGCGTAGGGGATGGTGTACACATCCGCCGGGACGTCCACCCCCATCTCCCGCAGCTTGAGGAAGATCTTGGTCACCTGCGGCACCGACAGCCCCAGCTCCAGCAGCTCCGGTGCACGGGCAAAGACCTTTTCCACCGTATCGTACATGGCGATCTTCTTATTGCTCATCACCAGCACCCGGTTGGCGTACTTGGCGATATCCTCCATGCTGTGGGACACCAGCAGCACGGTGGTGCCGGTCTTTTTATGGTACTCCTTCACCTCGGAAAGGATATCGTCCCGTCCCTCCGGGTCCAGGCCTGCGGCAGGCTCGTCCAACACCAGGATGCGGGGGCGCATGGCCATAACGCCGGCCACGGCCACCCGGCGCTTCTGGCCGCCGGAAAGCTCAAAGGGGCTGCGCTCCAGCAGCGCCGGGTCCAGGCCCACAAAATCCGCCGCCTCGTGGACGCGGCGGTCGATCTCGGCCTCGTCCAGCCCCATGTTCTTCGGGCCAAAGGCGATGTCCTTGTAGCAGGTCTCCTCAAACAGCTGGTACTCCGGGTACTGGAACACCAGCCCGGTGAGGAAGCGGAAATCCCGGATCTTTTCCGGCTCGGCCCACAGGTCGCGGCCATCGATATAGATCTTGCCGCTGGTGGGCTTGTTCAGGCCGTTCATATGGGTGATCAGGGTGCTTTTGCCGGAGCCGGTGGCCCCGATGATGCCCACAAAATCGCCCTCTTCTACGGTAAAGCTGACGTCATCCAGCGCCGTCACTGCGGTGGGCAGGCCGGGATTGTAGACGTAGCTCAGATGTTCTACCTTGATGATATCTGCCATTTCGTCCCCTCCCTTACTGCAGCAGCTCATACAGTGCCTGTGCGCAGGCACCGGTATCGATGATGCCCTCCGGCATCGGGATGCCGGCCTTTACCAGCTCGTCCCGCAGCTCGGCAGCCTGCGGCACATCCAGATGCAGGCTGCGCACCTTCTCGGTCTGGCTGAACACCTCTTTCGGGGTGCCCTCCATCACCACATGGCCCTTGCTCATCACCAGCACGCGGTCGGCCTGGGCGGCTTCTTCCATATAGTGGGTGATGGATACCACCGTGATGCCCATATTCTGGTTGAGGTAGTGGATGGTCTGCATCACCTGCTCGCGGCCGCGGGGGTCCAGCATGGCAGTGGCTTCATCCAGGATCAGGCAGTCCGGGCGCATGGCCACCACGCCTGCAATGGCCACCCGCTGCTTCTGCCCGCCGGACAGGTTGTGGGGTGCGCGGTCACGGTACTCGTAGATGCCGGCCATCTTCATGGAGTCATCCACCCGGCGGCGCATCTCCTCCTGGGGCACGCCCAGGTTTTCCAGCGCAAAGGCGACATCCTCCTCCACTACGGTGGCCACGATCTGGTTGTCCGGGTTCTGGAACACCATGCCCACGGTCTGGCGGATATCGTAAAGTTTCTCTTCGTCTGCAGTGTCCATGCCCTCCACGTACACCTTGCCGCTCTCGGGCAGCAGGATGGCGTTGAAGTGTTTGGCCAGGGTGGATTTGCCGCAGCCGTTCGCGCCCAGCACCGCCACGAACTCGCCGCGCTTTACCTGCACGGATACACCGTCCAGTGCATAGACCGGCTGCTCGCTGTCATAGCGGAACTTTAAATTTTCAGCAGTTAAAATCGTTTCACTCATGCTTTATTTCTCTTTCTGGTGGTGCGCCCCTCCGAAAGGGGCTGTACCCCATCCTTGGATCTTCTTCATTTTTTCAGGAAGGCTGCCTTAGGGCGGCCCCTCCCGTGAAAATGCGTTTGAGTAGGCCGCGGTTGCGCAGCAATGAAAGCCCCAGTGGGGCTTTTAAGCGGCGGAGCGGTCTGCGTTAGCAGATGGAGGGGCTTTGCCCCGACAAGTTCCCGCAGGCCGCGACAAACACGAAATCAAAAATATTTTACGCTGAATATGGCCAGAGCAAAGCGGAGGCCATTTCAATCGTTTCGGCTTCTTTATTCTTCCCAGATGGCGGTGGCACCGCAGGGCACCACGCCGCCGGTGGCAGAGACCGGCAGGCCGATCTCATCGCAGCTGGTCCTGCCGCCAAAGCGGGGCACCAGCGTGGTCTTGAGCATATACTCCATGACCGCCGGAGACAGCCCGGTGGTGTAGCTGTTGACCGCAAAAAACAGCGGCGTATCGCTGAGCACCTCTTCGCACTGGCTGATAAGATCGTAGATGCAGTCCTCCAGCTTCCAGATCTCGCCGCCGGGACCGCGCCCATAGCTGGGCGGGTCCATGATGATGCCATCGTAGGTGTTGCCCCGGCGCTTTTCCCGGGCCACGAACTTGGCGCAGTCGTCCACCAGCCAGCGGATGGGCTTATCGGTCAGGCCGCTGGCCACAGCATTTTCCTTGCCCCAGGCCACGATCCCCTTGGAGGCATCTACATGGCAGACCGTGGCCCCGGCCGCAGCGCAGGCCAGGGTAGCGCCGCCGGTGTAGCCGAACAGGTTCAGCACCTTTACCGGGCGGCCGGCAGCGCGGATCTTCTGCTGGTACCAGGCCCAGTTGACGGCCTGCTCCGGGAACACGCCGGTGTGCTTGAAGCCGGTGGGGCTGACGATGAGGGTCAGCTTATCCTCCCCTTCGCCGCAGCTGATCTTCCACTTTTCCGGCAGACGGCGGCGGTACTCCCACTCGCCGCCGCCCTGGTTGGAGCGGTGATAGACGGCATCGGCCTTTGCCCACAGGGGGCTTTGCCTGGGGGTCTTCCACACCACCTGCGGGTCGGGGCGGATGAGCAGGGTCTCTCCCCAGCGTTCCAGCCGGTTGCCGTCGGTAGCATCCAGCAATTCGTAGTCTTTCCAGGTATCTGCGGGGCGCATAGCGTCCTCCTTTCAGGTCTCCCGCCCCAGCTGACGCTGCGGCGCTTGTATCATTTTACTGTTTCAGGATCCTCTGGTTGATCTTTTCCACGATGCGGTCGGCACAGCGGTGGATGGCATCCAGATCCTGGCCCTCCACCATCACGCGGATCTTAGGCTCGGTGCCGGATACGCGCACCAGCACGCGCCCCATGCCCATCAGCTTCTGCTGCTCGTTCTCGATGAAACCGGCCAGCACCTCGTCCTCTTTATAGGCGGCTTTCTGGGCGGCATTTGCCACCACGTTGATGAGCACCTGCGGGTACTGGGCATACACCTCGTTCAGGGCGCTCATCTTTTTGCCGCTTTCGGCCAGCAGCTTGAGCAGCTTGCCCGCCGTCAGCTCGCCATCGCCGGTGGTGGCATGGTGCAGCAGGATCACATGGCCGCTCTGCTCGCCGCCAATGGCGTAGCCGTTGTCCCGCATGTTTTCCAGCACATAGCGGTCGCCCACAGCCGTCCGTTCGGTCTTGATGCCCTGGCTCTCCATATACTTGATAAAGCCCAGGTTGGACATCACCGTGACCACCGCCGTGTCGCCGTCCAGCCGGCCCACATCGCGCATGGCACCGGCCAGCAGGGCGATGATCTTGTCGCCATCGATCTCGTTTCCCTTTTCATCGCAGGCAAGGCAGCGGTCTGCGTCGCCGTCAAAGGCGATGCCGCAGTCAAAGCCGCCTTCTACCACGGCCTTTTCCAGGTTGTCCAGATGGGTGCTGCCCACGCCCTTGTTGATGTTTGTACCATCCGGGCTGATGCCCAGGAAGGTGCACTTTGCACCCAGACGGGGGAACAGCTTCTGCGCCACCTCGGCAGCTGCGCCGTTGGCGCAGTCGATGCAGATGTTCAGGCCGGTCAGATCGCCATGGATGGCCTCGTACAGGTAATCCACATAATCCTGCAGGCCGTCTGCGCGGTAATACACCCGGCCAACGTCATCGCCGGTCATCAGGCGGATATCCCTGCAGTCGTTGTCGATATGGGCTTCGATCTGGTTTTCCACCTCATCCGGCAGCTTGTAGCCGGTACCAGCAAAGATCTTGATGCCATTGAATTCCATGGGGTTGTGGGAGGCCGAGATGACCACGCCCGCATCCGCATTGTACTTGCGCACCAGATAGGCCACGGCGGGGGTGGGCAGCACGCCCAGGCTCTCCACATCTGCGCCCACGCTGCACAGGCCTGCGGTCAGCGCAGCTTCCAGCATATCGCCGGACTGGCGGGTGTCCTTGCCGATCAGGATGCGCGGGCGGTGGCCGGTACTGCCAGCCAGCACCGCAGCCGCACCGCGGCCCAGCTTCATAGCCAGTTCGCAGGTCAGGTCAGCACCTGCCACACCGCGCACACCATCCGTTCCAAAATACTTTCCCATACGTATACCCTCACTTTCAGTTCAAACATATTCCCTCTGAAAACGCACCTTTTCCGGCCATATCCTGCGGCATTGCCGCGCCTGCCGGAAAGCTGTGTTCAAAACAAACTCTGCTGGCCGTTTTCCTCGGCGCTGCCGGTCTCCGGGGCCTTCATGCCCAGGTGCTCGTACGCCAGGCGGGTTGCGCAGCGCCCCCGGGGCGTGCGGGTAAGAAAGCCCATCTGCATCAGATACGGCTCACACAGATCTTCCAGCGTAACGGCTTCCTCGCCCAGGGCTGCCGCCAGCGTTTCCAGCCCCACCGGGCCGCCGTTGTACATCTCAATAATGGCGCGCAGCAGGCTGCGGTCCAGCTCGTCCAGGCCCAAAGCGTCCACATCCATCCGCTTGAGGCCCAGCAGCGCCACCTCCTGGTCGATGACACCATCCCCCAGCACGGTAGCAAAATCCCGGATGCGCTTTAAAAAGCGGTTGGCCACGCGGGGGGTGCCGCGGCTGCACTTGGCCAGCTCGTACGCGCCTTCCGGCGTGATGGGCTGATCCAGGATGCCCGCCGACCGCATGATGATGCGGGAAAGTTCATCCGCGCTGTACAGCTCCAGCTTGAGCAGCACGCCAAAGCGGTCCCGCAGCGGGCCGGTGATCTGCCCGGCGCGGGTGGTGGCACCCACCAGCGTGAAGCGGGGCAGGTTGATGCGGATGCTCTGGGCGCTGGGGCCTTTGCCGATCATGATATCCAGCGCATAGTCCTCCAGCGCGGGATACAGCACCTCTTCCACCTGCCGGGAGAGGCGGTGGATCTCGTCGATAAACAGCACATCGCCCTCCTGCAGATTGGTGAGCAGGGCGGCAAGATCGCCGGGCTTTTCAATGGCCGGGCCGCTGGTAATGCGGATCTGCACCCCCATCTCGTTGGCGATGATGCCGGCCAGGGTGGTCTTGCCCAGGCCCGGCGGGCCGTAGAGCAGGATATGATCCACCGGCTCGCCGCGCCGCCTGGCTGCTTCCAGATAGATCTTGAGGTTCTGCTTGGCCTTTTCCTGGCCGATGTAGTCCTCCAGATGCTGCGGGCGGAGGGTATTTTCCTCGCTGTCCGCCGTGGTCATAACGGGCTGCATCATTTTTGCGCCGTACAGCGCGCTCTCGTCCTGCATTGCTTACCTCCTGCCTGCCATGCCGCGCAAGGCCAGCTTGATGATTTCTTCCACGGGCAGTGCGGCATCGATCTTTGCTACCGCCAGCGCCGCCTCGCTCTGGCTGTAGCCCAGGGATACCAGCGCCGCAATGGCCTGCGCGCTGCCCTGCGATACCGGTGTATCGGCGGCAGTGCCCGCCACATCCTCCAGCGAGATGCCGTCCACAAAGCCTTTGGCCACCTTATCTTTCAGTTCCAGCACGATGCGCTGGGCGAGCTTTGGCCCCACGCCGGTGGCCGCCTTAAAGGCCTTGTGGTCCCCCGCCGAGATGGCCAGCGCCACCCGCTGCGGCTCCATGACGCTGAGGATGGCCAGCCCCACCTTTGGCCCCACGCCGGACACAGCGGTCAGCATCTCAAAGCAGGCCTGCTGTTCCTCGGTGGCAAAGCCGTAAAGGCTCACATCGTTTTCGGTCACGCTCATCACGGTGTACAGGGTAGTTTCCTGCCCCACACCGGGCATAGCCCCCGCCACACTGGCCGGGCACTGGGCATAGTAGCCCACCCCGCCGCAGCTGATCACCACGGCGTTCAGGCTCTTTTTTACGATTTTTCCAGTCAGACAGTAGATCATAAAATCCTCTCAGTCAAGGCCCGCCGCCCCGCAGGGCGGCTTGTGGTATGCAGTCAGATGGGGCCTGCCACCCGGCGGGCATAGCGGTTGAGCTGGTTGCCGTTGGTGTGGCAGAAGGTGATGGCCATGGCCAGCGCATCGGCGGTATCGTCCGGCTTTGGCACAGCGGGCAGATGCAGCAGCACCCGGGTCATCTCCTGCACCTGCTTTTTTACGGCCTTGCCGTAACCGGTGACCGCCTGCTTGACCTGCATGGGGGTGTACTCGTAGATGGGCAGCCCCGCCTGCGCCGCCGCCAGCAGGATGACCCCACGGGCTTCGGCCACGCCGATCACGGTGGTCTGGTTGTGCTGGTAGAACAGTTTTTCGATGGCCAGCACCTCGGGCTGTGTGCGCTGGATGACCTCCTTGATGCCGGTATACACCGCGTCCAGCCGCTGCTCAAACGGCACGCCTGCGTCCGTGCACACCGCGCCGAAATCCACCGGCGCAAAGCGGTTGCCCGCATACTCCACCACGCCCCAGCCCACGATGGCGTAACCGGGGTCGATGCCCAAAACTCTCATGCTGTGTTCCCTTTCCGACACTACTCCTATTATAGTTTTCTATTATAGCACAACGTCTGGTTGGCGGCAACAAGAAAGCTGTCGCCCGCCGCCCCTAAACCCGCGCTGTATCGCCCAGAAGCAGCATTCCGCCGCCGGTTTTCAAAAAAGTTTTACAATTTTTGAAAAAAGGCTTGCTTTTTTGCGGTTCCTATGGTAATATAATCTGGCTGATTTCAGCAATAGAATATGGACGGTTAGCTCAGCTGGTAGAGCATCTGCTTGACGTGCAGGAGGTCACAGGTTCGAGTCCTGTACCGTCCACCACAATCCCCAGACCATTCGGTCTGGGGATTTTTTTGTGGTGGACGGTACAGGACGAGAACAGGGCGGCTCTGCGGTTTCTAATCTGTAAATTTTACTATATGGGATATTTTTTCATTTGAGAATATGATATACTCAGCTCAACAACTCGGAATTTATAAAGGAGAATATTGATGAAATTATTTTTATGTTCGCACTTTTCAAGTGTAGGAAGTCTGAT
>CAKTFD010000053.1 GCA_934553285.1 uncultured Faecalibacterium sp.
AAAAATCCGCCGTTGCAATGCAACAGCGGGCGGCAGTTACCCCGGTAGACATTCCTACAGGTTGGGACCCGCAGGCTAAGCAACAGCCCACTGGGCTGTTGCTTACGCTGTCGCTGGCGCGTCAGCGCCGCCTTGTTCTCGTCCTACTGGACACCCCACCAAAAGAAAAATCCGCCGTTGCAATGCAACAGCGGGCGGCAGTTACCCCGGTAGACATTCCTACAGGTTGGGACCCGCAGGCTAAGCAACAGCCCACTGGGCTGATTGCTTACGCTGTCGCTGGCGCGTCAGCGCCGCCTTGTTCTCGTCCCACTGGACACCCTACCAAAAGAAAAATCCGCCGTTGCAATGCAACAGCGGATTTTTGGTGGGGTGCCCAGTGGGACTCGAACCCACGGTCTCCAGATCCACAATCTGGCGCGTTAACCGACTACGCTATGGGCACCATATCAATGCGCCCGAAGGGACTCGAACCCCCGGCCCACTGCTTAGAAGGCAGTTGCTCTATCCACCTGAGCTACGGGCGCACGTTGTTATCCCAATGGGTTCCTTTATGGCGGCAGTCCTGCATCGGCACAGGCTGCGAGAAGAATAATACCATACCCGCCGCATTCTGTCAAGGAAAATCTGAAAAAAGTTTCAGCTTTTTTTGCGCGGCGCGTGGTGCCAGGCGCAGCTGTGCGGAAAAATGCAGGTCACAGCAGCCACATCCCGGCGGCACCCAGGGCAAGGCCCAGTGCGGCCCCGCACAGCACATCCCGCACATGGTGCACCCCGGTGAGCACCCGCAGGCAGCAGATGAGCAGGGTGATGCCCACCATTGCCCAACCGGCGGCGGGGTAAAAATACAGCCACACTGCAGCCAGCACAGCGGAGCTGAGGGCATGGCGGGAGGGCATGGAGTGCCCCCGCGTCTCCTTTTCCACCAGCGGGATAAACCCGGGCTGCTCGTACGGGCGGGGATAGTTCAGCCGGGCGCGCAGCAGGGTGCCGCACCAGAATACCAGCCCGGGTACAAAGATCGACCGTGCGATCAGCACCATAAAGTCCAGCGCGTCCTGCCTGCACACTGCAAACAGCCGGCACAGCCGGACGTTCAGCAGGCACAGCAGCACCGGGTAGCATATGAACGGCACCAGCGGCAGCCACCGATCCAGAAAGATCACGCAGCGCTTTGCGGCCGGATGTGCATCGAACCAGTGATGGATGGGGGTGTACTGTTCTGCGGTCAAGGCAGCTCTCCTCCTGTCGGGTGGACATCAGAAACAGGTGTCCAGATAGTTTTCCACATCAAAAGGCTCCGGGGTGGAATCCTTGCGCAGGTACAGCGGGTGGTGCGGGTGGCCCTTTTTGCTGCGCTTGCCAAAGGTGACCCACGGGATCTCCCGTTCCCGGGTCAGGGCAACCATCTCCCGCATCAGGCCGGGCAGGTAGGCCCGTTTTTCGATCAGGGTGCCCCAGGCGGCCCACATGGTAGGCTCGGTCTGGGCCAGCACGGCCTGCAGCCAGCGCAGGTTTTCATCGCACAGGGCGCGGTCCGGGATCTTATCCATATCGTTGGGGTCGGTGGCGCGCTGGGGATAGACATTGAACATGATCCAGCTGTCAAAGCCATTGGCAGCGGCCAGCCGCTCCACACTTTTTAAGGTGGGATCCAGCGCGCCGGGCTGGGCAGTGCTGGGGTTGATGCCGATGCAGACCAGCGGGTGCCTGCCTACCCGCCCCAGAACATAGCGGTAGGGCTGGTAGGTGTGCGGCTCGTAATACCAGATGCCGCCGGCGTATTCGCCCGCCTGGAGCGCGGGCAGGGAAAGGCTCTCCATGATAATAAACTCCTGTTGATTTTGATAGGTCACTCTTATCGTACCTGAATCCATCAGGAAAATCAACAGTTTCTGCGCCAAAACTCTCCCTTATTTCGGTTTTTGTGGTATACTGGGGGTGTTCCGGTGCGGCAGGGAGGCTGCGGCACCGCGATTGGATAAAGTAAGGAGTGCTTATGCTGGAAGATTATAAAAGTGCACTGCGTGCAGGGCAGCGCGCCTATCGGGCCTGTGTAGCCCGCGGCCAGGTACCCTATCTGGCTGTGCTGGATGATGTCCTGAAAGAGGTGGACATCGTATCGCAGGAGCCGCTGGGTCTGGTGGAGATCCCGGCCGAAAGCATCGTCGGCACCAAAACGAGCGGGCGGCACACGGCTTTTGCGCCGAACTTTATGCCGCTGCTGGAGCCGGATACCGAGTTCGCGGCCAAGTGGTCCGTCCTGTGTGATGCCCATCTGGAAGAGGGCATCCAGACCCCCATCATCGCGTTCGAGTACATGAACAGGTTCTATGTGCAGGAGGGCAACAAGCGGGTCTCGGTGCTCAAGTATTTTGGCGCAGTCAAGATCCCGGGCACGGTCACCCGCCTGATCCCCGCCCGCACAGAGGAACTGGAAAATAAGATCTACTACGAGTTTTTGGATTTTTACCGCCTGTCCAAGGTCAACTATGTGCATTTTTCCAGGCTGGGCGGCTACAGCAAGCTGCAGACACTGGTGTGCAAGGCCAGCGGCGAGGCATGGTCAGACGATGACCGACTGAACTTTTCCTCCTTTTATACCATGTTCCATCAGCAGTTCGATGCCCTGGGCGGCACCGCTATGGGGCTGACCACCGGCGATGCGCTGCTGGTGTACCTGTCGGTGTACCGCTACTCCGATACCTACGATGCGACCCCCGCCCAGGTAAAGCAGAACCTGGAAAAACTGTGGAACGAGGTAAAGGTGCTCACCGAGCCGCACGGTGTGGAGCTTTTGCTGGATCCGCCCCAGACCCCGGCAGAGCCGCTGCTGTCCAAGCTGAACATTTTCAGCCCCAGCAAGCAGCCCAACGAGCTGCGGGTGGTGTTTATCCACGAGCACAATGCCAAGATCAGCGCCTGGGTGCGCGCCCACGATGCGGGGCGTGCGGCGCTGGCAGAGGCTTTCCCGGACAGGGTCTTTATCAGCAGCTATGAGGATGTGAACCCGGAGGTGGACGCAGAGCAGATGCTGGAAGAGGTGGCGCACAACAATGCGGATGTGGTGTTTACCACCAGTGTCCGGATGCACACCGCCTGCCTGAAGGTGGCGGCCCAGCACCCCAAGACCCGTATCCTGAACTGCTCTCTGAACGCACCGCACCCGCTGGTGCGCACCTATTACCCCCGTACCTACGAGGTGACCTATCTGCTGGGCATCCTGGCCGGTGCTATGACGAAGACCGGGCGCATTGGCTACGTGGCCGCAAACCCCGTGTATGGTGTGCCTGCTGCGGTAAATGCCTTTGCACAGGGGTTGAAGAGCGTGCGCCCGAATGCCCATATCAAACTGCGCTGGGCCTGCCTGGCAGATGCGGCACATCCGCTGGATTTTTCGGATCTGCCGGATATCGACCTGGTCTACGCCCGGGACAGCCGGGAACCGGCTGACAGCCATCGGGACTACGGCCTGTGCCGCAAGCTGCCGGATGGCACGCTGCAGCCGCTGGCGCTGCCGATATGGCGGTGGGATACCTTTTATGTGCAGATCATCCGCTCCATCTTTGATGGCAGCTGGGACAGCGTGGCCACCACCCGCGCAGTAAATTACTGGTGGGGGCTGCGCAGCGGCGCAGAAGAGATCCAGTATCAGGAGGCGCTGCCCGGCGGCACCCTGCAGCTGCTGGACCTGATGGAGATGCTGCAGTGCGAGGATAAGGTGCGCATCTTCCCGGATAAACTGTACGACAACGAGGATGATCTGCACTCGCCGAAAAGTATGGTCTACAGCCCCAAGGAGCTGATGGAGATGGACTGGCTGGATGCCTGCGTAAACGGCAAGCTGCCCCATTACGATGAACTGGACGTAAAGACCCGTGCAGTGCTGGCCATCAATGGCCTGGACAATGTGAAGGGTCTGGAAAAATGAGCCGGGCTGACCGGAAACAGAACGGAGCGAATCAAACGTGAAAATTCTTGCGATCTCAGATGTCCCGTCCAAAGCACTGTGGGACTATGATACCCGGGCCAGGCTGGAAGGCATCGACCTGATCCTCTCCTGCGGCGATCTGCCTAAAAAATATCTGGAATATCTTACTAACTTTACTGCGGCGCCCATCCTGTATGTGCACGGCAACCACGATGGCAGCTACCAGACCCAGGGAGAACCCGGCGGCTGCATCTGCGTGGACGACCAGGTGTATACCTGGAAGGGGCTGCGCGTTATGGGCCTGGGCGGGTGTATGCGCTACAACAGGGAGGATACCTACCAGTATACCGAGAAAGCCATGCGCCGCCGGGTGCGCAAACTGGAACACAAGGCCTATAAAGCGGGCGGCATCGACCTGCTGCTGACCCATGCCCCGGCCGGTGGACTGAACGATGGGGACGACTGCGCCCACAAGGGCTTTGCCTGCTTTAACGAGATCCTGGACGAATACGAGCCGCGCTGGTTCGTCCACGGCCATATGCACCTGAATTATGATGCAAAATTGCCCCGGGTATGCACCCGAGGCAACACGACCGTTATCAACGCTACTGAGCGCTATGTGTTCGAGATCCCGGACCCGGAGCCGAGGGAAAAACGCAGCTCTCTGTGGAAGCGGCTGGGGTTCTGAGCGGGCAGCTTACCATTTATTATGCGGCTTTGCGCCCTGTTTCAGCTCCTGCTTTTCCTCCTGCAGTTCCTGTTTCAGCGCATGGTCGATCTCCCGCGTTTCCTGCCGGATCGCGGTCAGGTCTTTTTCGATCAGCGGGTTCTCTTCCAGATCTTCCCGGATGAACATCAGCGCAAAGCTGACCAGCAGCAAAACGCAGGAGATCCAGATGGCCCGGCCGCCCAGCTGTGCGGCGCTTTTGCTGCCAAGCCCTGCGCCCAGTGCAAACAGCAGAATGATGCCAAAGTACCGCAGCATCCGATCCTTGGCGTGGGGATCCTTTGTTTTGCGCCAGATGCAAAAGGCCTCTACGCCGCTGCGCAGGTCGCCGATGCACATGGTGCTTGCAAAGGCATAGCCGTCCACCTTGCGGAAGGTCTGCACCTGCATCGCGCAGGCAAACGATACGATGGCGTTGGCCAGCAGGTTTTGCTCCTGCGGCAAAAAGCCCACGGCAAACAGCAGCAGCACCTCGCCCAGCACCACCAGCTGCCGCCAGTGGAGCCGCTGCATATCCCGGTAGCGCTCCCGCAGTTTTTCGGCAGCCAGCACCCCCAGCGCAAACGCGCACAGCGGCACCAGATAATGCAGCACCCGGTCCCACTGGCCATCCATGAGATTGGCGCTCAGCAGCACGATGTTGCCGGTCTGCGCATTTGCAAACACCTTGCCCCGGAACAGATAAGTATAGGCATCCTGCAGGCCGCCGGACAGCGAAAGGAACACTGCAGTGAGAAACGATTCAGACATCTGTCCATGATGTTTTGGCTTCATATAGGCACCCTCTTTTCGCCCTCTATTATAGTACATTCTGGGGCGGCGGGTCATATCAGTTTTACATATCGGCCATGTCGGCGGGCCGGGCAGCGCCCAAAACGCCCGGCTGCACTTCCATATTGCGCTGCAAGCACAAGCGGGATTTAAGGCAAATAGCAGCAGAGAAAAGGAAACACAGGAAGGAGTTTTTTAGTATGAAGATCGCAGTTCCCTATGAAAATGGCCAGGTGTTCCAGCACTTTGGCCATTCCGCCCAGTTCAAGCTCTACAACGCAGCAGACGGCAAGCTGCTCAGCGCCGAGGTGGTGTCCACCAACGGTCAGGGCCATGGCGCACTGGTCGGCTTTCTGGTCCAGAACGGTGTAAATGTCGTCCTTTGCGGCGGCATCGGCGGCGGTGCGCAGATGGCACTGGCACAGGCAGGCATCCAGCTGTTTGGCGGCATCACCGGTGCGGCAGACAGCGCTGTGGCCGATTACCTTGCCGGTACCCTGGCCTTTGACCCGAATGCACGCTGCACCCACCACGACCACGCAGAGGGCCACTCCTGCGGTTCCCACGCCTGCCACACCGATAAGGGCGGCTGCGCCGGGAACTGCCACTGAGCAGCAGCCTGCACAGAAAGACTGCACAAAAACAAAAGCCCGGGATCCCTTCTGCGCCGTTATGGCGCTGAAAAGGTCCCGGGCCTTTTTGCATCATTTTTTCAAAAACGAGAACAGCCCTTTCTTTTCGTACGGTTCCCCGTGGATCTCGCCCACCCGGTATCCGGTGGCCTGGATGGCGGCGCGGAGCGCGTTTTCGTCCAGCGGCTCTCTGGAAAGGATCACCGTCCGGCCTTTGCTGTGGGAGGACGAAACTTTTTCCACCGGGAACGCATTGCGGATGGCATCGTTGATATGGGCTTCGCACATGGAACATGCCATGCCGCCTACTTCTACGGTTGTCTGGATCATTTTTATACCTTCTTTCGGGATTCATATAGATGAAACTGTTAGATAAAGCTAACTTCGATCTCTGCGAAAAGCCGCCCTAGAGCGGCCTTTCTGCCAAAAGGATACGCCCTGCAGCGGCAGCTGTCAAGGCATTTTTGCATTTTTGGCGGGCGCGGAGAGAAATTTTGCGTTTTGCGCCCTGCAGTTTATCAGGCAAGATGGAACATATCGATAAGCACGAGCATGGCAAGGCCATAGTAGACCACAACGGCCACCAGGTCGTTGATCGTTGTGATCAGCGGCCCGGAGGCAACGGCCGGGTCGATATGGATCTTATGGAACAGCATCGGGACCAGCGTGCCCACCAGGCTGGAAACGACCATGGAAACGACCAGCGACAGGCCTACGCAGCCGGACAGCAGGAAGGCAGAATACCAGCCATAGCCTTTGAAAAAGTGGATGTAGCATCCCAGAAAACCCAATGCCATCGCTGCCAGGATGGCGCCGTTCAACAGGCCGACCCGGGTCTCTTTCCAGAGCAGCTGCAATTTTTTGGAAAGTGTCAGGTTTTCGTCCACCAGCACCCGGATCGTAACGGCCAGGGACTGGGTGCCGACATTACCGGCCATATCCAGCACCATGGACTGGAAGCAGATGACGACCGGCAGCACCGCTACCACCGATTCAAATGCGCCAACGACCGAGGAAACCAGCATACCCAGGAACAGCAGCGCGATCAGCCACGGAAGCCGCTTTTTCACGCTCTCAAAAACGCTCTCGTTCAGGTCTTCCTCGCCGGTCAGACCGCCCAGTTTTGCGTAATCATCGCCCATGGCATCGTCAACCAGTTCCACCACATCGGACGAGGTGATGATGCCCACCAGCCTGCCGGCATCGTTCAGCACAGGCAGGCTGCGTTCGGCGTAGTCCACGATGCGGTCGATGCAGTCGCTGATCTTTTCCCGGTCGGTGACGTAAGGGTACGAGCGGACGATGAGGTCTTCCAGACGATTTTCCGCACGCGCAATGATAAGGTCTTTCAGGTCGATGGCACCATAAAAATGTGCATCGTCATCCACCACATACAGCGTGGAGATGTTGTCGTTTTCTCCGGCCTGCTTTACCAGCTCGCTCATCGCCTGCCGGATGGTCATATCGTTTTTGATGCAGATGTAGTTTGTGGTCATTCTGCTGCCGATCTCGTCCTCGTCATAAGAGAGCAGCATCTTCACATCGTCCACAGAGTCTTTATCCAGCTTGTTAACGATCTCGTCCTTGTCCGTATCATCAAGGTCTTCCAGCACATCCACCGCATCGTCCGAATCCATGTTGGAAATGACCTTTGCAGCCTCGTTGCTGGGCAGTTCTTTCAGGTATGGCTCCGCATCGTCCAGATAGGTGAAGATCTCAGCCACTGCATCTACGCTCAGAATGGAATAGAGCGCCTGACGCTCTGCAGGGGTCAGTGCTTTCAGCGCATCTGCCAGATCTTTTTCATGGTAGTCAGACAGCTTTTCGGCCATTTCTGCCTGGGGCATGCCGCTGTGAATGATGTTCAGAATCTCCTGTACATAATTCTTTTGCATGGTTGATCCTCCTGATTCCGCGATACTGACAAAGAAAGCTCCATCGTTCGCTTTAAAAATTCGTGCTATATCATAGCACATCCGGCGTATAACAGCAACCCTTCCAGCGTAAACCTTTTGTAAAAAATTCACGCGCAAAAAATCCCCGTTAAAGCGGAACGCTCCGGCGGGGTGAAGGGGAACAGGAGGAGTTCGCCTGTGGGTCTACATGGAGTTTGCCGTAAAAATGAGATGGCGGAACGCCCGCAGGTGTTCCGCCATCCCGAAGATGAGAATATTTTTCCGCTTCGCTGTTACGCCCGGTTCATCCGCCCATAACGGGTGGTCAGCTGGCAGATCTCTTTTTGAAGTTTTTTAGTCAGCTGGGTCTTTTTCAGCCGCCAGCGCCAGTTTTGCCCCACGGTGGAGGGGGTATTGATACGGGCAGAGTTATCCAGCCCCAGCCAGTCCTGCATGGGAATGATGCAGCGCGCCGCTGCGCTGCGCAAAACCAGCGCGATCATGCTTTTATAGAGCTGCTCCTCCGGGGTGGCGTAGTCGTACAGATAATCCCGCACCATGGCGCGCTCGGCATCGGTAACGGTCTGGTACCAGGATACCAGCGTTTCATTGTCGTGGGTGCCGGTATAGGCCACGCTGTTTACCGGGTAGTTGTGGGGCAGGTAGTCGCTGGCACTGCCGGTATCGCGGGAGTCAAAAGCAAATTCCAGCACCTTCATGCCGGGGAAGCCGCTGTCCTGCACCAGCTGGCGCACGGTGTCGCTCATAAAGCCAAGGTCCTCTGCAATGATATCCCGCTTGCCCAGTGCCTGCTCCACGGCACGGAACAGCTCGATGCCAGGGCCTTTCTCCCAGTGCCCCTCTACCGCAGTTTCGCTGCCGTAGGGGATGGAGAAATACTCATCAAAACCGCGGAAGTGGTCGATGCGTACCACATCGTACAGCTCAAAGCAGTACCACAGGCGGGTGATCCACCACTGGTAGCCGGTTGCGCGGTGTGCCTCCCAGCGATAGAGCGGATTGCCCCACAGTTGGCCGGTGGGCGAAAATCCATCCGGGGGAACGCCGGCCACTGCGGTGGGCAGGTTCTCCTTGTCCAGCTGGAACAGCCCCGGGTTTGCCCATGCGTCCGCAGAATCCAGCGCCACATAGATGGGGATATCCCCGATGATCCGGATGCCCTGGCTGTTGGCGTATGCTTTCAGCTTGCGCCACTGCTCGTCAAACTTGAACTGGAGATACTTGTAATACTCCACCTCAAAGTACAGCTCCCGGCGGTAGTAATCCATGGCAGGCTGCCAGCGCAGACGGATATCCTCTGCCCACTCGATCCACGGCTTACCCTCAAAGCGGTCTTTCACCGCCATGAACAGGGCAAAATCGTCCAGCCACCACTTGTTTTTCTCGCAGAATGCCGTAAATGCTTCGTTGTGGCCGATATCGCTGCGGGAATATGCCAGCCGCAGCAGGCGGCCGCGCTCGGTATACAGGCGGCTGTAATCAATATCATCCGCCTTGCGGCCAAAATTTGCCTTTTTGCACTCGGCGGCGGTCAGCACCCCTTCGTCCACCAGTGCGTCCAGACTGATAAAATACGGGTTGCCCGCAAAGGCGGAAAAGCTCTGATACGGGCTGTCGCCGTAGCTGGTCACACCCAGCGGCAGGATCTGCCAGTAGGTCTGCCCGGCATCCCTGAGCCAGTCCACAAAGTTGTATGCTTCCTGCGAAAAGCAGCCGATGCCGTAAGGGGACGGCAGACTGCTGATGGGCAGCAAAATGCCTGCACTTCTCTGCATCTTCGTTTACCTTCCTTTATAACTCGATCAAAACACCTGCATGGTCGGACACCTGCGGCTCTCGCAGACCGTTGAACACGACCCGGCTGCTTTTTACCGTTACCGCTTTGGAGCACCAGATCTGGTCGATGCGCTTTTTGGCCGCTGCATCCGGGGCATCCCGCCAGCCATCGATGGCCTGCACAACGGTGTAGCCCTCGTCCCGCTGCTGCGCCAGACGGTAGGTGTCCTGCCAGCCGCTGCGGAGGACAAGGTCGTAGCCCTCGCCCCGCACATTCGCTTCGCTGTTAAAATCTCCCAGCAGAAATGCGGTCTGCTTTGCCCCCGCCGCCCGGGACAGCTTTTCCCACTGGGCGGGGAACGGCTCCACTTCGTCCTTCCACCAGCCCAGATGCACCGCGTAATACCAGACATCTCCTGCACAGATGCCCAGTGTGCGGCGGGTCTTCCAGTTGGCGTAATCGTTGATCGTGCTCAGCAGCAGGTTTTCGGCGGCGGTGATGGGCGCACGGCTGAACACCGCCGCGCCCTCATCGTATATATCGTAGCCGATCTTTGCCGGGAGCCAGCTCCAGTAGTAGTGCACGCCCCGTTCTTCCAGCATTTTTGCCACGGCTGCGGCGTGGTTATCCGCTTTCAGCAGCACCATATTGCCGGGGCAGGGGTAATACCCTGCCGGAACATCCCCCAGCAGCGGGGCGGCGGCAGTCTGGTTCACTTCCTGCAGGGCGAACACCTCCGGCTGCTCCGCTGCGATAAAGTTTACAAAGCTCTCCCGCTTTGCCTCATAGTCCGGCTCGATGAGGCTGTGGGTATTCAATGTCAGCAGTTTCATAACTTTTTACAGAATATCGTTGATATCGGATTTCAGAACGTCCGCCTTGGGGCCATACACGGCCTGGATGCCATCGCCCTTGACCAGCAGGCTCAGTGCACCCTCGGCCTTCCATGCGGCAAGGTCGGCCACCTTGGCGGGATCCTTTACGGTAACGCGCAGACGGGTCATGCAGGCATCCACCAGCACGATGTTCTCGCGACCGCCCAGCAGGGCGATGATGCGTTCGGCCTGCCCGTTATCGGACTTTTTGGCCGCCTTCTTCCCGGTCTTGGCATCGGCTGCGGAATCATCTGCATTGTCATCGGTATAGTTGCCCAGACGGCCCGGCGTTGCCAGCTGGAGTTTGCCGATCATGAAATAGGCCACGAAATAGCCAATGATGAAGAACGCCACGACACAGATCACAAAGTTGATGATGTCGCCGCCCAGACCTGCCTGCAGGGACATGGGGATGCGGGTGATGAACTCCAGATTGCCGAAGGAGTGCAGGCGCAGGTGGATGATGCCTGCCATTGCAAAGGCGCAGCCCTGCAGCAGTGCGTACACGATGTACAGCGGCATGGCGCAGAACATGAACATAAATTCCAGCGGCTCGGTAACGCCGGTCAGGAACACGGCCAGTGCAGTGGAAATAAACATGGACTTATAGTTTGCGCGCTTATCGGCATCCACACGGCGGTACATGGCCAGCGCAATGCCCAGCAGCAGACCGGTTGCGCCGATCATCTGGCCAACCTTGAAGCGGGCGGGGGTAACGGTAGCCAGCAGGTTGTTGTAAGCAGCCATGTCGCCGGCCTTTTTAAAGTTGATCAGGTCGTTGGCCCAGGCCAGCCACAGCGGGTCCTGCCCAAACACCTGGCTGCCGGCGTTGACACCGGTCGCAATGGTGTAGGTGCCGCCGAAGGAGGTGTAGTTCATGGGGATGGTCAGCATATGGTGCAGGCCAAAGGGCAGCAGCAGACGCTCCAGCGTACCATAGATGAACGGAGCCAGAACGGGAGAGGTCTCGGAAGAGTTTGCGATCCAGATGCCGAAGTTGTTGATGCCGGTCTGCACCACAGGCCAGAACAGTGCCAGCACCAGAGAGATGACCACCGAGTAGGCGATGACCACCATGGGCACGAAGCGCTTGCCGTTGAAGAAGGCCAGCGCATCCGGCAGCTTGCGGAAGTTATAATACTTATTGTAAGCCACACCGCCCACAAAACCGGCGATGATGCCCACGAACACGCCCATGTTCAGGGCCGGTGCACCCAGCACGGAGGTGAAGTAGCCGTTGACGGCGATCTCCTGCCCAAACAGGGTGTGGGTCACGGCATCGGGGTCGGCCAGCATCGCGCTGGTAACACCGAAGATGTTGCCGGTGATGACGTTGATAAGGGCAAACGCCAGCACGGCGGCAAACGCACCGCCGGCACGCTCTTTTGCCCAGCTGCCGCCGATGGCAACGGCGAACAGGATGTGCAGATTATTGATGACTGCCCAGCCGATGTTCTCCATGGTGGTGCCGATGGTCAGGATCGCCGCAATGTCGCCGCCGCTCATCTGCACCAGCTTGCCCAGACTGATCATCAGACCTGCGGCAGGCATAACGGCGATGACTGTCATCAGCACCTTGCCCAGCTTTTGCAGGAAATCGAAATTGATAAGCCCCTTTTTCCCGGGAGCCGCTTGTGTTGTTGCCATGATGTTCCTCCTTGTTCCTTTTGCGTTTCTTTACGCAAGCGTTGCGTTGTGTTTGCGTAACTTTACGCAACAAGAATAATCCAACTCTGCAATTTTTACAAGAGTTTTCTGGGTCAAAAATAAACTTTCTACGTTTTCTACAACTGCATAAAAGATTCTTTGTGGAAATTGTCGAAGGTACGCAGGGCGGGCCGTTGCACGGCTTACGCAACTTTGCGCGCAAACATTGACATTGCGTGCAAACGGCCTTACAATAGAGTTACTACACTAGGGAGGAACAGAGCATGGCAGTTACCATCAAGGATGTTGCAGCAGCGGCGGGCGTTTCGCCTTCCACAGTGTCCCGCACCTGCAAGGACAGCCCTTCCATCAGCCGGGAAACCAAGGAGCGGGTGCGCCGCATCATGGCACAGCTGGGCTATGAGCCAAATTTTGAGGCCGAACCAGTGGAGGCGTTTTCCAAGACCATTGGCATCATTCTGCCCTCCTCGCAGCGGGATGTCTACGAAAACGCCTTTCATCTGGAGATCATCCGCGGCATCGGGCAGTTCTGCAACCAGCGGCGGTATGTGAACACGGTCATCACCGGGCAGGACGATGCCGAGGTCCTGGATGCCATCCAGAGCATGGTGGCCAACGCGCAGGCAGATGGTTTTATCCTGCTCTATTCTAAAAAGGACTGCCCTGTGGCGGCGTACCTGCGCAGCGAAGGGCTGCTCCATGTCATTGTGGGCAAGGCGGCACAATCGGCCAACCAGACCATCTATATTGATAACGACAACGCCCTTGCGGGAGAGGAAGCCACCGATCATCTCTATGAAATGGGGCACCGCCGTATTGCGTATTTTGGCGTCAGCAACGCCATGCTGTTCTCAGCAGAGCGCAAACGCGGCTACCAGATCTCCCTGTGCAAGCACGGTATCACCCCCCGGGAAGAGGACTGTGTGGAGATCAACACCCTGAACGATGCCTACGAGGAAGCACTGAAAGCCCTGCTCACCGCGCCGGATCACCCCACCGCCATGCTGGTCAGCGATGATATTCTGGCCGTGGTGCTGGAACAGTTCTGCGGCAAGCTGGGGCTGCACATCCCGCAGGATCTTTCCATCGTATCCTTCAACAACTCGCTGTTCTCCCGCATCACCAGCCCCCAGTTGACCACCGTGGACGTAAACCCCTACCAGCTGGGCATGGAAGCCGCCAGCCAGACCATCAACCACATCGAGAACCCCAATCTTCTGGCAACCAAGATCATCGTGCCGCACCGGCTCATCCCGCGCGAGAGCTGCTGCCCGCCGCCGGAGATCTGATCAAAAAAACAAAAAATCATCTGCGATCCTTTCTCCGGAACGGTTGGAACACCAGGAGATTTTATTGCAGATGATTTTGTTTTAGCGAAAGGCCTGCCGGAACGTAAGGCTTGCAGACAGGTGCGTGTTCCTCGTTTTGCTTACTTTTTCCGGTACTCCCGTGGGGTCATGCCAAAGTGTGCCTTGAACGCCCGGTTAAAATAGGACAGGTTCTCAAACCCGCACCGGGAAGCGATGGTCAGAATAGTTTCATCGGTGGTCTGCAGCGCTTCGGCAGCGGCGTTCAGGCGGTATTCGTTCAAAAAAGCGATAAAGCTCTGCCCGGTCATCTGCCGGAACCAGCGCATGAAGTGGCTGGAACTGAAAGAGCAGACCCCGGCGGCATCGGCGACCCGAAGCCCCGCTGCATAATGAGCCGAAAGCCATTGCAGCACCGCTTTCAGCCGCTGGGTATCGGCAGTTTCGGTGGGTGGCAGCGTTTTTCCCTGTGCGATGAGCATGGCCAGAAAGCGCAGCAGCGCCCCCTTGACCTGCAGCTCATAGCCGGGGAGTTTGGCACGGTTGGCGTCCTCCACCTCCCGCAGGCAGGCGGCGGCCTGCAGATAGCACAGGTCGTTCGGGGTCAGCCGTGCAGGCAGCGACAAGCGCCCGCTCTGGAGTGGAAGCAGGTATTTTTCGGCGCAAAGATCCTCTGCACCGCCCAGCAGCTCCAGCTCAAAGATGATATTTTCGTATTCCATGCACTGCCCCTCGGTCTGCCGCAGGGCATGGAGCGTGCCCGGGGCAAAGATGAAAATATCCCCCCGATAGGCCGGATGGGTCACAGCGCCCACCTGCACCAGCCCGGTGCCCTGCTTGACAAAGACCAGCTCCATGCTCTCGTGCCAGTGGAGCGCCACCTGCGGAAAGTCCCCCGGAATGGTGCAGGGATACAGATTAAAAGGGAACCGCACGGCACCATGCTGCTTGATCTCCTGCAAAGAAGCCTGATTTTGCATCATCTCACCTCCCGATGATAGGATTGTACCATAGTTTGCGCTTTTAAGGCAAGATTTTGATGGCTCTATGTGGTATATCTTGAAGCATAGATGTCAAACCTGTTTTCCATATCAAAGGAGGATGCGTTTATGAGCTTTACCGAAACGTTACAGAGCCTCACCGGAAAGCTGCTGGCGGACTGCACCGATCAGGAGCTGTATCTGGCATTGCTGGAGCTTGTACGGCAGAAGAGCGCCGACCGCGTGCAGCCGGTCACCGGGCGTAAGCTGTACTATATCAGCGCCGAATTTCTTATCGGCAAGCTGCTGTCCAACAACCTCATCAACCTGGGCCTGTACGACGAAGCCCGGTCTGCACTGGCTGCTGCCGGCAAGCGCCTTTCGGACATTGAAGAGGTGGAGCCGGAACCCTCTCTGGGCAACGGCGGCCTGGGCCGTCTGGCTGCCTGCTTCCTGGATTCGCTCGCAACGCTGGGTCTGCCCGGCGATGGCGTAGGCCTGCGGTATCACTTTGGCCTGTTCCATCAGTCCTTTGAGGATGGCGTCCAGAACGAAAAGCCCGACCCTTGGCTCACCGCCCACAGCTGGGCAGAAAAGACCGACATCACCTACCCGGTGCAGCTGGCTGGCAAGCAGTACACCGCCCGGCTGTATAAGCTGGCGGTCACCGGTTACGAGGGCCGCACCAATACCCTGAACCTGTTTGACCTTGACACCATCGATGAGAGCATCGTTCATGACGGCATCGCGTTCGACAAGACCGCCATCGACAAGAACCTGACCCTCTTCCTCTACCCGGACGATTCCGATGAAGCAGGCCGCCGCCTGCGGGTGTACCAGCAGTACCTGATGGTCTCTGCCGG
>CAKTFD010000054.1 GCA_934553285.1 uncultured Faecalibacterium sp.
ACGGTGCAGCCGCCCTTTACCAGAGCCTCGGCAGACTCCTTGTTGATCTCGTTCTGGGTAGCGCAGGGCAGGGCGATATCGCAGGGCACGGTCCACACCTTGCTGCAGTCAGCTACATAAGTAGCGTCCTTGTGGGTGTCGGCGTACTCCTTGATACGGCCGCGGCGCACTTCTTTCAGATCCTTGACGTAGGCCAGATCGATGCCGTTGGGGTCGTAGACATAGCCGTTGGAGTCGGACATGGTAACGACCTTGCCGCCCAGCTCGGTAGCCTTCTCGCAGGCGTAGATGGCAACGTTGCCGGAGCCGGAAATGACCACGGTCTTGCCGGCAAAGCTGTCGTTGCGCATACATTTCAGGGCCTCGGCGGTAAAGTAGCACAGGCCGTAGCCGGTAGCCTCGGTACGGGCCAGAGAGCCGCCAAAGGTCAGGCCCTTGCCGGTGAGCATACCGCCCTGGAAGCTGTTGGTCAGGCGCTTGTACTGGCCGAACATATAACCGACCTCGCGGCCGCCGACACCGATATCACCGGCGGGGCAGTCCACGAACTGGCCGATGTGGCGGTACAGCTCGGTCATGAAGCTCTGGCAGAAGCGCATGACTTCCATGTCGCTCTTGCCGTGGGGGTCAAAGTCAGAGCCGCCCTTGCCGCCGCCCATGGGCAGGGTGGTCAGGCTGTTCTTGAAGATCTGCTCAAAGCCCAGGAATTTCAGGATGCCCTGGTTGACAGAGGGATGGAAGCGCAGGCCGCCCTTGTAAGGGCCGATGGCGCTGTTGAACTGCACGCGGTAGCCGCGGTTCACCTGCACCTTGCCTGCATCGTCCACCCAGGGCACACGGAAGCTGATGATGCGCTCCGGCTCCACCAGGCGCTCGATCAAACCGGCCTTCTCGTACTCGGGGTGCTTTTCCACAACGGGCTGGATGCTCTCCAGCACCTCGCGCACAGCCTGCAGGAACTCAGGCTCGTTGGCGTTGCGCTGCTCCAGGCCCTCGTAAACACGCTTCAGGTATTCATTTTTCAGCATAGTAGAATACTCCTTTTCCCAATTACTCTATTGATTTGAAAAAACGGAAATGCCCTGCCCGCCGTCCTGCGGGCTTGTCCCATGCTGCTGCCGGGCATCTCCGGCTCTCCATACCGGAACGGCTCGCCCACCATGGGCGGCTGCTCTTACTTTACTATTATAAATCTTTGCAGTGGGATTTACAATAGCTGAAAGCAGAAAGTGTTTCAAAAAGTTGGATGAAAAGTTGAAACTGCTTCACAAAACGAAATATAAAAGCCGAAATGCAAAAAGAACCTTGTTTTTTAAAGCGCTGCACGGCACCGGAAACAGAGGAAAAGAATGTCTTTTGCGGGCCGCCGCATTTTGCCGGGGCATAAAAAACAAAAAGGCTGCCGCACAGGTGATGTGCAGCAGCCCTGGAACAGCAGCTTACTTCTTCAACAGTTTTTCGCAGGCATCGGCTGCGCCTTCCAAAAACTCGCCGCCGTAAGTTTCGATCATGCCGGCATCAGAAAGCTCGGCCAGCTTGGGGTCGATGGGGCACTTGGCCAGCACGGGCAGGTGATGCTTTGCGGCAACCTCGTCCACATGGCTGTTGCCAAACACGTTGATATGCTTGCCGCAGTCCGGGCAGACGATGTAGCTCATGTTCTCCACGATGCCCAGCATGGGCACCTTCATCATCTCGGCCATGTTCACAGCCTTGGCCACGATCATGCTTACCAGCTCCTGGGGGCTTGCCACCACCACGATGCCGTCCACAGGCAGGCTCTGGAACACGGTCAGAGGTACGTCACCGGTGCCCGGGGGCATATCCACAAACAGGAAATCTACGTCCTTCCAGACCACATCGGTCCAGAACTGCTTCACCGCACCGGCGATGACGGGGCCGCGCCACACAACGGGGTCTTCCTCGTTTTCCACCAGCAGGTTGATGCTCATCACATCGATGCCCATACGGCTCTGGATGGGCCAGCAGCCCTTGTCGTCCGCCATGGCACGGCCATGGATGCCAAACAGCTTGGGGATGGACGGGCCGGTGATGTCGGCATCCAGGATGCCGCAGTGGTAGCCGCGGCGGGCCATGGCGCAGGCCAGCAGTGCGCTGGTCATGCTTTTGCCTACACCGCCTTTGCCGGAAACAACGCCGATGACCTTTTTCACACTGCTGTGCGGGTTGGGGGCATCGTGCTGCGGAGCGGCATCGCGGGAAGAACAGGCTGCACTGCAATTAGAGCAGTCATGGGTGCATTCTTCGCTCATTCTCTTTGTCGCGCACGGCAGGGGCAGGACCCGGGCGGTGCGCTTCCTCCTTGCTCAAAATACAGGCAGGCGCATCTGCGCTGCCTGACCAATGTTTACTATACCATAAAAAGTGCGCGGAAACAACCCATGGAGCCGCTCATGTTTTGCACAGCTGCCGCATAGGGTGAACCGAGAATGCCCGTTCCGGGGCAGGGGGAGGTGCAGGGTGCGGCAGAACTATTTTAAAAATGCGGCGCTGCTTACCGGCTCGGATGTAGTGCTGCGGCTGGCGGGCATGGGGCTGCGCATCTGGCTGGCCAATGCCCTGGGCGGTGCAGGCATGGGGCTGTATCAGCTGGTGCTGGCGGTGTATGGGCTGTTCGTCACCCTGGCCACGGCGGGCATCTCGGTAGCGGCTACCCGGCTGCTTACTGAGGAACTGAGCCGGGACAGGGCTGCTGCCCGGGGCATGCTGGTGCGGCTGGTGCTGGCCGGGCTGGGGCTGGGCCTGCTTGCCATGGCCGCCCAGCTTGCCACCGCCGGGCTTGCTGCAAAATGGTGGCTGGGGGATGTGCGTGCCGCTGCCGCCCTGCGCACCTCAGCGCTGGGGCTGCCGTGGATGGCTGTTTCGGCGGTGCTGCGCGGCTTTTTTCTGGCGCGGCGGCGGGTGGCCCCCAATGTGCTCAGCCAGCTGGCGGAACAGACGGTGCGCATCGCGGTGGTGGTATGGGTACTGTCCCGCACACGCGGCTGGGAGGATGGCATCCGCTGTGCGCTGGTGCTGGCCGCTACCGCCCTGAGCGAGGCGGTGTCCACCGGGCTGATGGCACTGTTTTACCGGCAGGAGGCGGTGCGCTGCTTTGGCAGCAAAGCGCCGCAGCCACCGGCGCAGATGTCCCGGCGGCTGTGGGAGATCCTGTGGCCGGTGGAGGGCGGCAGGGTGCTTTCCAGCGCACTGCATACCGCTGAGAATATGCTGGTGCCCGCCTGCCTGGCAGTGTATCTGACGGCATCCGGCGGGCGCGCCGCAGCGCTGGAGCAGTACGGCACCCTGAAAGGCATGGCGCTGCCGCTGCTCAATTTCCCGTTCGGGCTGCTGGGCAGCCTGGCGGTGCTGCTGATGCCGGAGATCACCCAGGCGCATATCCAGGGGCAGACCGCCCGGCTGAACGGGCTGCTGGACCGGATGCTGCGGCTCACGGGATATTTTTCCGCGCTGGCGGGCACAGTATTCTGGGTATGGGGGCTGCCGCTGGCACAGCTGCTGTACCACAGCGCCGAGGCCGGGTTCTATCTGGAAACGCTGGCCCCGGCCATGCCGCTGATGTATCTGGAAAGCATGGTGGATGGGGCGATGAAGGGCATCGGGGAGCAGAAGGCTGCCTTCCGCTACAGCGTATGGGATGCCATCCTGCGCATCGGCGGGGTGGTGGTGCTGCTGCCACGGTACGGGATGCGGGGCTTTCTGGCCGTGATCCTGCTCTCCAGCCTTTACACCTGCATTGCCAATACCGGGCGGCTGCTGCTTTCCAGCGGCACAAAGCACACCTTCCGCCGCTGGCTGGGCGCGCCGCTGCTGGCAGCTTTTGCTGCCGGGGCGGCAGGCCGGGGCATACGGTATGCGCTGGCAGGGGTCCCGGCGCAGGGCACAGCGGGGCAGCTGGCTGTTCTGGCGGCGGGCGGCACGGCTACAGCGGCAGTGTTTTTGCTGGCGGCGCTGCCACTGGGCCTGGGAGAGGAGCTACAGGCGCTCTTCCGGCAGGCCAGAGCGGGCAGAAACGCGGGAAAATGATAAAAATGTAAATTTTCTGGACACAGCGGAGGATTGTGAGTATAATACAAACGTGTAGCTGTATCCTTTCCGCATCGTCGGAGGGAACGCTGCCGAAAAAGCGGTGCAGCGGCAATGCGCCCTGCACCAAGAGGGAAAAAGAGGATCGTACGTGAAAGATAAGACCAAAAACACACCGCAGGTGCTGCTGCGCCGTGCGGTACTGGTGCTGTTGGATGCAGCCATTGTTGCATACAGCTTTTATTTTGCACTGCTGCTGCGGGCAGACGGCGCTGTGGAGGCCACCTGGTGGCCCCATAACCGTGCTCTGCTGTACGCAAACCTGCCCTGGATCGTGGCGGTGTATATCGTCAGCTTTCTGGTGGGCGGGCTGTATTCCGTCCTGTGGAAGTATGCCGGTGAGCGGGATCTGATCCGCCTGGCCGGTATGATCGCCGTGCCCACCGCTGTGGTATACCTGGTAAACCGCCATTGCATCCATGGCGTGCTGTTCAACTCTGCCAACTGCATGGCATCGGTGCTCATCTTCCTGTTCATCGGCGGCAGCCGGCTGGCCTGGCGGCTGTTTTTGAACCATCCGCTGGGCGAACGGCTGCGCAGGGTGCCTGCCAAGGACCCCAACCGCCCGGTGATGATCGTGGGCGCGGGTGAGGCCGGTGCGTGGGCCATCAACGTGTGCAAATCCAACAAGGAATACGGCCACGCGGTGGTAGCAGTGGACGATGACCCCGCCAAGCTGAACCAGACCATCCACGGGGTGCCGGTCAAGGGTACGCTGGAAGAGATCCCGGAGCTGTGCAGCCGCTACGGCATCCACAGCATCATCATCGCCATCCCCACTTTAAAGGGCAGCAGGCTGAGCCATGTCATCGACCTGTGTGTCGGCACCCACTGCGCGGTGCAGGTGCTCAGCGACCCCCAGTTGGTGGGCACCGGTGCACCCCAGCAGGAGGTATTCCGCGAGCTGAACCCGGCAGACTTCCTCTCCCGCGAGGAAGTGACCCTGGATACCGACCAGATCTCCGGTTATCTTACCGGCAAAACGGTGCTGGTAACGGGCGGCGGCGGCTCCATTGGCAGCGAGCTGTGCCGCCAGGTGATGCGGTTCAACCCCGGCAAGCTGCTCATTTTTGATATCTACGAGAACTGCGCCTATGAGCTGCAGATGGAACTGCAGCAGAAGTATGGCCGGGATATCCCGGTCACGGTGCTCATCGGCTCCATCCGGGATAAAAAGCGCCTGGATGAGGTGTTTGAGGCCTACCATCCCACGGTGGTGTTCCATGCGGCGGCGCACAAGCATGTGCCGCTGATGGAGGTAAGCCCTGCCGAAGCGGTAAAGAACAATGTGCTGGGCACCAAGAACCTGCTGGTCAGCGCCAGCGAGCACGGGGTGGAGCGGTTCGTGCAGCTTTCCACCGATAAGGCCGTGAACCCCACCAGCGTCATGGGCTGCACCAAGCGCATCTGTGAGATGCTGATCCAGACCTTTGCGGGCAACACAGATATGAAGTGCGTGGCGGTGCGGTTTGGCAACGTGCTGGGCAGCCATGGCAGCGTGATACCGCTGTTTGAGGCACAGATCAAAAAGGGCGGCCCGGTCACCCTGACCGACCCCAATATCGAGCGCTACTTTATGACCATCCCGGAGGCAGCCCAGCTGGTGCTGCAGGCCGGTGCGCTGGCAGAAAGCGGCAATATCTACGTGCTGGATATGGGCGAACCGGTCAAGATCATGGATCTTGCCAAGCAGCTGATCCGCTTTTACGGCTATGAGCCGGGCGTGAATATGGAGATCAGGATCGTGGGCCTGCGCCCCGGCGAAAAGCTGTACGAAGAACTGATGATGGATGAGGAGCAGGACAAGATGCGCCGCACCCAGCACAACAAGATCTTTGTGGCAAGCCCCCGGAACATCGACCTGGCCCTGTTTTATGAGCAGCTGCAGGTGCTGGAAACCGCAGCAGCCCACAACGATGAGGGCGTGGTGAAGCAGCTGGCGGCTATGATCCCCACCTTTACCCCCACCCGGGAAAACCTGAAACTATAACAGCTGGAACTGCGGCACTGGGCCGTATGGGATAGAACACAGTCCGGATAAGCGTCGGACTGCGCAAAATGAGAGGGATGTAATTATGGAAAAGAAACCGTTTCTGACCGAGGCGATGGCACAGCAGATCATCGAAGATGTGCCCACGCCCTTCCATGTCTACGATGAAAAGGGCATCCGCGAGAATGTCCGCCGCATCAACAAGGCCTTTAGCTGGAACAAGGGATTCAAGGAGTATTTTGCGGTCAAGGCACTGCCGAACCCGGTCATCCTGCAGATCCTGAAGGAAGAGGGCTGCGGTGTGGACTGCTCCTCCCTGACCGAGCTGATGCTCAGCGAGGTCTGCGGCTTTACCGGCCACGACATCATGTTCTCCTCCAACCAGACCCCCGTGGAGGATATGCAGAAAGCCTATGCACTGGGTGCCTACATCAACCTGGACGATGCCACCATGGTGGAGTTTCTGGAGCGGGTGGCCGGTGTGCCGCAGGAGATCTTCTGCCGCTACAACCCGGGCGGAACTTTCCAGCTGGGCGAGAGCAAGGAGGGCTTCCAGGTCATGGACAAGCCCGGCGATGCCAAGTACGGCATGACCGAGCAGCAGCTTATCGACAGCTACAAAAAGCTGATGCAGAAGGGCGCAAAGGAGTTCGGCATCCATGCCTTCCTGGCCTCCAACACCATCTCGGATGCCTATTACCCTGAGCTGGCAGGCATCCTGTTCCAGCTGGCCGTCCGGGTGCAGAAGGCTACCGGTGCCCATATCAGCTACATCAATCTGTCCGGCGGTGTGGGCATCCCTTACCGCCCGGAGCAGACCGAGAACGACATCATGGCCATCGGCGAGGGTGTGCGCAAAAAGTTTGAGGAGATCCTGGTGCCCGCCGGTATGGGGGATGTGGCCATTTTCAGCGAGATGGGACGCTTTACCACCGGCCCCTACGGCGCGCTGGTGTCCACCGCCATCCACGAAAAGCATATCTATAAGGAATATATCGGCCTGGATGCCTGTGCCGCAAACCTGATGCGCCCCGCCATGTACGGCGCATACCATCACATCACGGTGCTAGGCAAGGAAGATGCCCCCTGTGATCACAAGTACGATGTGGTGGGCGGCTTGTGCGAGAACAACGATAAGTTTGCCATCGACCGGATGCTGCCCAAGATCGATATCGGGGATATCCTTTATATCCACGATACCGGTGCCCACGGTTCGGCCATGGGTTACAACTACAACGGCAAACTGCACTGCGCCGAGGTGCTGCTGTGCGAGGACGGCTCCCACCGCCTGATCCGCCGCGCCGAGACCCCGCGCGATTACTTTGCTACGCTGGATTTTCTGCCCTTCCTCAAGCCGCTGTTTGAGGACTGAGCGCTGCCGCCAGCCTGCCCACTATCCTGATAAATAAGAGGTACCGCCATGTTTTTCGGTTTTCAGCTTACCCTTGGCCTGATGATGGTCTTTTACGGTTATTCGGTGATAAAAAATCCCCGCGTCTGGGGCGACCAGGGCCGCCGGGCGGTCAAGGCCGAAAACTTTGAGGAATACTGCCGCCAGAACGGCCAGTTCTTCCTCAAGGCGGGCTGCGTTGTGGCAGTGATCGGTGCACTGGATGCACTGATCACGCTGGACGCGGTGCTGTACGCGCTGCTGTACATTTTTGGCCTGGCCTTTGCCTTCTACCCGCTTACCCGCTGGTGCAGACAGAACGAGGGCTTCTCCTGGCCCTGGCCCCATGTCCAGAGCGAGAAAAAGCGCATCAAAGAGCTGCGCAAAGAGCAGGAAGAACAGGAAAAAGAGGAAAAGTGACCTGTAACAGGGTGCACCAGAAGTTCTGCTGGCCTGCACCTGCTGCCTGGAGCGAAAAACAAAAGCATCTGCAACAACGATCCGCTGATTTTCTGAACCTATGGTCTAGAAGCGGTGGTTGCAGATGCTTTTTGCTTTATACAGAAAAGGCGAGAGCCATATCCGCAGCAGCCCGGCGGCAGCTCACGCCTGCTTGCCCGGCTCCGGTTTGCTTTTGTCCAGTGCATCGAACTGCTGCAGGATCTGGGGGTCTTTCAGCTTGATGACCTTGCCGGAGAGGTAGTGCAGGGTGTTTTCTGCCGGGATATCCAGAAAACTGATGCGCACGGCACACAGCGCCTGGGTCTTTGTGCCGGTGCGCTCGTTCATTTTGCGGTTACCGTATTTGATATCGCCCAGCACAGGCCGCCCCAGATAGGCCAGGTGGGCGCGGATCTGGTGGGTGCGGCCGGTAACAAGACCGATGCGGCACAGGGCAAAGGGGCCTGCGGTGCGCAGCACATCCACATCCGTGATGATCTGCTTGCGGCGCTCGTCTTGGGATTGGTGGGCGTGGATGCTGACCTTGTTGTTCTTTTCATCGTGCTCCCACCAGGCGGTGAACCGCCCGGACTGCGGGATGCCCACCGTAATGGTGTAGTATTCCTTTTTCAGCAGGTCGGTACGGATGATCTCGTTCATATCCCGCAGGGCGGCGTAGTTTTTGGCGGCGATGACCAGCCCCTCGGTGCCGCGGTCCAGCCGGTTGCAGATGCCGGGTTTGAAGCGGTTCTCGCCGTGGGGGTCGTATTCGCCTTTCTGGGTCAGGTACTGGGTAAAGGCATCCACCAGGTTGGCATCGCCGGTGCGGTCGCTGTGGCACAGCAGGTGGGTGGGCTTGTACAGCACGGCAATGTTTTCGTCCTCGTAGATAACGGTTACTCTGGGCTGGGCGGGCTGCTTTTTGGGGGCAGCTTTCGGCACCGGCTTTGCGCCTTCCGGCGGGAAAAACTCATCGTTGATGTACAGCTCGATCAGGTCCCCGACCTGCAGGCGGTACTCCGGTGCGGCTTTTTTGCCGTTTACCTTTACTCGCTTGTTGCGGAAGCTCTTGTACAGCAGGCTGGTAGGCAGATCGCGGGTCACGCTCTGCACAAAGCGGGACAGACGCACGCCGTCATCATTGGCGGTGGCAGTAAATCGTTTCATAAAGTTATCCTCATCGTTCCATCAGAATCATGCTTTTATAGTAATACAGCGCAGGCGGGAAGTCAACGCGCATTCCGGCATAAGATCCGGGATATTTTACCGGAATGCTTGTGTTTGCCGCGTAAAATGGGTACTATAAGAGAAGAACATATAAAGGAGTACCGCCATGGCAGAAAAAAATCGGCACGCAGGGCATCGCCAGCGGATGCGGGCGCGGGTAAAGAACTACGGGCTGGACAGTCTGGAGGAACACGAGGCGCTGGAATATCTGCTCTACCTGACCAATGCCCAGAAGGATACCAACGAGATCGCCCACGACCTCATAGAGCGGTTCGGGGATTTTGCCGGTGTGCTGGAAGCCAGCGAGGAAGAACTGTGCACCGTAAAGGATGTGGGGCCTGCCACCGCCCGGATGCTGCATCTGCTGCCGCAGGTCAGCCGGTACTACGGGCGCAGCCGCACCAGCGCCGCCCGCTGCATCAAGACTACCGAGCAGATGGGCAGCTACCTGATGGCAAAGTTTGCCTGGTCGGACTACGAGCGCGCCATGCTGGTCAGCCTGGACAGCCGCAGGCGGGTGCGCGCCGCCGTATGGCTGCGGGAGGGCAGCACCGACCGGGTGAGCCTGGATATCAAGTGTGTGGTGGAGGCAGCCATCAAGGGCGGCACGGATGCCGTGGTGTTGTGCCACAACCATCCTAACGGGGTAGCGCTGCCCTCGCTGGAGGATATGGAGGCTACCGGCAGCATCGCCCGGGCGCTGGGGCTGGTAAAGGTGCACCTGCTGGACCACTTTATCCTGACCGATACCGAATATTTTTCCATGCGGGATGCCAACCGCCTGCCCATCTACGATTTTAAGACCGGCACCTTGTTCTGGCCGTAAAACAAAAAACTGTTTACATTATAAAACGTGCGTGCTATAATACAACTTGAAAATACAACTGATTGTGGTTCTTTGCGCGCAGAGAGGAGAAAACGATGGCAGAGCAGAAATTTGAGCTTGTCTCGGGCTACGCGCCCACCGGCGACCAGCCCCAGGCGATCGCGCAGCTGGTGGACGGGGTGCAGCGGGGAGACCGCTGCCAGACCCTGCTGGGCGTGACCGGCAGCGGCAAGACCTTTACCATGGCCAACGTCATAGCACAGTGCAACCGCCCCACCCTGGTGCTGGCCCACAACAAAACACTGGCAGCCCAGCTGTGTACCGAGTTCCGCTCGTTTTTTCCCAACAATGCGGTGGAATATTTTGTCAGCTACTATGATTACTACCAGCCGGAGGCCTACATCCCCAGCACGGACACCTATATTGAAAAGGACAGCGCCATCAACGACGAGATCGACCGCCTGCGCCACTCGGCCACGGCGGCGCTTTCGGAGCGGCGGGATGTCATCATCGTGGCGTCGGTGTCCTGCATCTACTCGCTGGGCGACCCCATCGACTACCGCAGCATGGTCATCAGCCTGCGCCCCGGGATGCAGATGGAGCGGGATGAGCTGTGCAAAAAGCTGGTCACGCTGCAATACGAGCGCAACGACGTAAATTTTGTGCGCAACAAGTTCCGGGTGCACGGCGATACGGTGGATATCTACCTGGCCTATATGAGCGAGCTGGCCATCCGGGTGGAGTTTTTTGGGGATGAGATCGACCGCATTACCGAGTTCAACCCCCTGACCGGCTCCAAGCAGAACGTGGTCAAGCATGTGGCCATCTTCCCGGCCAGCCACTACATCGTCAGCGCCGAGAAAAAGGCCGCCGCGCTGGAAAAGATCCGCGCCGAGTGCGATGCCCAGGTGCGGCAGTTCACGGCTGAGGGCAAGCTCATCGAGGCCCAGCGCATCGCCCAGCGCACCAATTATGATATTGAGATGCTGAACGAGGTGGGCATCTGTAAGGGCATCGAGAACTACTCGGCGGTGTTGTCCGGCCGTGCGCCGGGCAGTATGCCCACCACGCTGCTGGATTATTTCCCGGAGGATTTTCTTCTGTTCGTGGACGAGAGCCATGTTACCCTGCCGCAGGTGCGCGCCATGTACGGCGGCGACTACGCCCGCAAAAAAACGCTGGTGGAGTATGGGTTCCGCCTGCCATCCGCGTTCGATAACCGCCCGCTGAAATTTGAGGAGGTGGAGTCCAAACTCAACCAGATGATCTTCGTTTCGGCCACCCCCGGCGAATACGAGCGCCAGCACAGCACCCAGGTGGCGCAGCAGGTCATCCGTCCCACCGGCCTGCTGGACCCGGTCATCTCGGTGCGTCCGGTAGAAGGGCAGGTGGTAGATCTGCTGGGCGAGATCAACGCCCGTATCCAGCGTCAGGAGCGGGTGCTGGTGACCACCCTGACCAAGAAAATGGCCGAGGATCTGACGGATTACCTCACCGAGCAGGGCATCCGGGTCAAGTATATGCACCACGAGGTGGATACCTTTGAGCGTATGGAGATCATTAAGGACTTGCGCCTGGGCAGCATTGATGTAGTGGTGGGCATCAACCTGCTGCGCGAGGGGCTGGACCTGCCGGAGGTGAGCCTTGTGGCCATCCTGGATGCCGACAAGGAAGGATTTCTGCGCAGCGAGACCAGCCTGATCCAGACCATCGGCCGTGCCGCCCGCAACGCGGAGGGCATGGTCATCATGTACGCAGATGTGGTCACCGACAGCATGGAGCGCGCCATTACCGAGACCGAGCGCCGCCGTGCCATCCAGATGGCGTATAACGAGGCGCACGGCATCGTGCCCAAGACCATCGTCAAGGCCATTGCGGACAGCATCGAGATCAGCGATAAGGCGGAAAACGCCAAACGCAACACCCGCCGCATGGGTAAACTAGAGCGGGAAGCCGCCATCGAACGCCTGACCCGGGAGATGAAGGAGGCCGCCAAGCTGCTAGAGTTTGAGCACGCAGCCTTCCTGCGGGACCAGATCGACCGCCTGCGCCGGGGCGAGAACCCCACGGTGGATTCTGCCGCCGAGACCGAGCGCAGGCAAAACCATGCACAGACACAACGAAAAGGGAGAAAATACCTTGGCAAACGATAAGATCATCATTAAAGGTGCCCGTGAGCACAACCTGAAAAATATCGACCTGACCCTCCCGCGGGAAAAGCTCATCGTCATGACCGGGCTTTCCGGTTCGGGCAAGTCCAGCCTGGCCTTCGATACCATCTATGCGGATGGCCAGCGCCGCTATGTGGAGAGCCTTTCCAGCTACGCCCGGATGTTTCTGGGCCGGATGGATAAGCCCGATGTGGACGAGATCACCGGCCTTTCGCCGGCCATCTCCATCGACCAGAAGACCACCAGCCACAACCCCCGCTCCACTGTGGGCACTGTGACCGAGATCTACGATTACCTGCGCCTGCTGTACGCCCGCATCGGCGTGCCGCACTGCCCGGTGTGCGGGCGGGTCATCAGCCAGCAGACCGTGGACGAGATGGTGGATGCCGTCCTCAAGCTGGAGGAAGGCACAAAGTTCCAGGTCCTTGCCCCGGTGGTGCGCCAGCGCAAGGGCACCCAGCAGAAGGAGCTGGATGCTGCCCGCCGTGCAGGCTACGCCCGGGTGAAGATCGATGGCAGCCTGTATGATCTGGACGAGGAGATCAGCCTGGAAAAGAACATCAAGCACACGGTGGAGATCGTGGTGGACCGCCTTGCCCTGCGCAAGGGCATCCGCAGCCGCCTGGCAGACTCGCTGGAAACAGCGCTGGCCCTTACCGGCGGCGTGGCCGAGGTGGATGTCATTGGCGGCGACTGCATGACCTTCAGCCAGAACTTTGCCTGCCCAGAGCACGGCGTTTCCATCAGCGATCTGTCGCCCCGGCTGTTCTCCTTCAATAACCCGCTGGGCGCCTGCGAAAAATGTACGGGCCTTGGTACTTTTATGCGGGTGGACGAGGAACGCATCCTGCCCAACCGGAACCTTTCCATCCGGGAGGGTGCCATCAAGGCCAGCGGCTGGTATTACGCCGAAGGCTCGGTGAGCGAGATGTATTACCTCGGCCTTGGCAAAAAGTATGGGTTTACGCTGGATACACCCATCCGGGAGATGAGCACCGAGGCAGTGAACGCCCTGCTCTACGGCACCAACGGCGAAAAGATCGAGATGCACCGCACCAACGAGTTTGGCAGCGGGGTGTACTACAACACCTTTGAGGGCATCGTGGAAAATCTGGAGCGCCGCTTCCGCGAGACCAACAGCGAGTGGATGAAGGAGGAGATCGGCAGCTTCATGTCCGGCGTGGAGTGCCCGGACTGTCACGGCAAGCGATTGAAACCGGTGGTGCTGGCCGTAACGGTCGGGGATAAGAACATCAGCCAGTTCTGCGAGATGTCCATCCGGGACGAGCTGGCATTCATCCGGGAAAACGAGCCGAACCTTACCGAAAAGCAGCGGCAGATCGGCGGCCAGATCATGAAAGAGATCAAAAACCGCCTGCAGTTTTTGCAGAGCGTGGGTCTGGATTATCTTACCCTGGCGCGTGCTGCCGGCACCCTGTCCGGCGGCGAGAGCCAGCGTATCCGCCTGACCACCCAGATCGGCAGCGCGCTGTCCGGCGTATTGTACGTGTTGGACGAGCCTTCCATCGGCCTGCATCAGCGGGATAACGATAAGCTCATCGCCACCCTGAAAAACCTGCGGGATCTGGGCAATACGGTCATCGTGGTAGAGCACGACGAGGACACCATGCGCAGCGCCGATTACCTTGTGGACGTAGGTCCCGGTGCCGGTGTGCACGGCGGCGAGATCGTGGCGGCAGGCAGCGTAAAGGATATCTGCAAAGCCAAACGCAGCATCACCGGCGACTACCTCTCCGGCCGCAAGCGCATCGCGGTGCCGCAGACCCGCCGCCCGGGCAATGGCCATTGGCTGACCGTAAAGGGGGCCAGGGAAAACAACCTGCGCAATATCGATGTGCGCTTTCCGCTGGGCGAGTTTATCTGCGTTACCGGCATTTCCGGCTCGGGCAAGTCCAGCCTCATCAACGAGATCCTGTACAAGACCCTGGCCAGCGAGCTGAATGGTGCCCGCGCCCGCGCAGGCAAGTGCGATGGGGTAGAAGGGCTGGAATTTGTGGATAAGGTCATTGGCATCGACCAGCAGCCCATCGGCCGCACCCCCCGCTCCAACCCTGCCACCTATACCGGCGTGTTCAACGATATCCGCACCGTGTTCTCCCAGACGCAGGATGCTAAGATGCGTGGCTACGGCCCGGGACGGTTCAGCTTTAACGTCAAGGGCGGCCGCTGCGAAGCCTGCGAGGGCAACGGCATCCTGCAGATCGAGATGCACTTTTTGCCGGACGTTTACGTGCCCTGCGAAGTGTGCAAGGGTGCCCGCTACAACCGTGAAACGCTGGAAGTGAAGTATAAGGAAAAAACGATCGCGGATGTGCTGAACATGACCGTGGAAGAAGCGGTGGTGTTTTTTGCCAACCAGCCAAAGATCGCCCGAAAACTGCAGACCCTGCTGGATGTGGGCCTTGGCTATGTGACCCTTGGACAGAGCGCCACCACCCTGTCCGGCGGCGAGGCCCAGCGCGTAAAACTGGCCAACGAGCTGGCGCGCCGCAGCACGGGCAAGACGGTATATATCCTGGACGAGCCTACCACCGGTCTGCACATTGCGGATGTGCACCGCCTGGTGGAGGTGCTGCAGAAGCTGGTGGATGTTGGCAATACGGTCATCGTGATCGAGCACAATCTGGATCTGATCAAGTGCGCCGACCACATCATCGATCTTGGCCCGGAGGGCGGCAGTGCCGGCGGCGAGATCGTGGCCGAAGGCACCCCGGAGCAGGTGGCCGCAGTACCGGGCAGCTTTACCGGCCAGTATCTGCAGCCGCTGCTGGAACGGGACCGTCAGCTGCGCGCCAAAGAGGCAGAAAATACCTGACCCGGAATAAAAAACGAAAAAGCGCGAACCAGTGTAAAAATCGGACTTTTCTCAAAAAAATACCGGAAAATTTGAAAAAACTGTTGACAAAACGGGAGCTTGTGAGTATAATGTCTCTTGTCGCCGCGCTTTGGTAGGAAGGCGCAGGTCGATATCCGGGTGTAGCGCAGTTTTGGTAGCGCGCTTGAATGGGGTTCAAGAGGCCGTGAGTTCGATTCTCGCC
>CAKTFD010000055.1 GCA_934553285.1 uncultured Faecalibacterium sp.
GAGGTGCTGCCCACGGCAGGCGGGGACGAAGCCCGCGCCCTGCTGCGCAGCGGCCTGCACATTGCCCGCAGAAGAAAATAAAATTCCTCTCCGTCAGCGCAGCGCGCTGCCAGCCTCCGCAGGAAAACTGCCCTCCGGGGCGGCAGGCCCGGCGCAGACGGGAAATGCAGATGTATTTTTGATTTGAAGAAAGGAGGAACCCCATGAGCAAACCGATCGTAGCAGTGGTGGGCCGCCCCAATGTGGGCAAATCCACCCTGTTCAATAAACTGTGCGGCCAGCGCCTTGCCATTGTGGAGGACACCCCGGGCATTACCCGCGACCGTATTTTTGCCAACTGTGAGTGGAACGGGCATGAATTTCTGCTGGTGGATACCGGTGGTATCGAACCCAAGGCCACCGAGGGCATCCTGGCGCACATGCGCGAGCAGGCGCAGATCGCCATCGATACGGCGGACTGCATCATCATGGTCACCGATGTGCGCAATGGCCTGACCGCAGCGGACGAGGACGTAGCCCACATGCTGCGCCGCAGCCACAAGCCCATCATCCTGGCTGTGAACAAGTGCGACAAGGTGGGCGAGGCCCCCATGGAGCTGTACGAGTTCTACAACCTGGGCTTTGACGAAGTGATGCCCATTTCTTCCGTGCATGGCCACGGCACCGGCGACCTGCTGGATGCAGTGTGTGCCCACCTGGATTTCAGCGAAACGGTGGTGGAAGAAGACCGCATCCCCGTGGCCATCATCGGCCGCCCCAACGTGGGCAAATCCAGCCTGACCAACCGCATCCTGGGCGAGAACCGCATGATCGTGGCCAACGAGGCGGGCACCACCCGCGATGCCATCGATACCCCGGTGGATAACGCCTATGGCAAGTTCATCTTTACCGATACCGCAGGCCTGCGCAAGCGCAGCAACATCACCGATGGGCTGGAGCGCTACATGGTGGTGCGCGCCCTGGCAGCTGTGGAGCGCAGCCGGGTGGCTCTGATCCTGGTGGATGCCACCGTTGGTTTTACCGAGCAGGACAGCAAGGTGGCCGGTTACGCCCACGAGCAGGGCAAGGCCTGCATCATCGTGGTGAACAAGTGGGATGCCGTGGAGGGCAAGGAGACCAATACCATGGAACTGCAGCGCCGCGGCTATGCCGAGTGTTTCAGCTTTATGGGGTATGCTCCCATCATCTTTATCTCCGCCCAGACCGGTTATAACGTGAACAAGCTGATGCAGCTGATCCGGGATGTGGACGCCGAGAACGGCGCCCGCGTGCCCACCGGTGTGCTGAACGAGATGCTGGCCCGCGCTACCGCACGTATGCAGCCGCCCAGCGATAAGGGCCGACGCCTGAAGATCTACTACCTGACCCAGGCCTCTACCCGCCCGCCCACGTTTGTGGCGTTCGTCAATGCAAAACACCTGTTCCATTTCAGCTATCAGCGGTATCTTATCAACCAGATCCGCGAGAATTTTGGTCTGGAACATACGCCGATCCGTCTGGTCGTACGCGAGCGCGGCACCGGCGAAGTGGGTGCCAAGGACGTATAATACGTCAGGGAGGCTCGGATGATGGAATCTGTTCTCATTGCTGTGGTGTCGGCTGTGCAGGCTTACCTGCTGGGCAGCATCGATACCGGTATCCTCGTCAGCAAATTTCTGTACCACGATGATGTGCGCAAGTACGGCAGCGGTGCCGCCGGTATGACCAATATGCTGCGCACTTTCGGCAAAAAGGCGGCCGCGCTGACCGCCGCCGGAGATGTGCTCAAGGGCGTGCTGGCCGTGTGCATCGGCCGCTGGCTGTTTGACCTGCTGCCTGCAGGCACCACCGCTTCGCCGTATCTGGCGGTGTATCTGGCCGCGATCTTTGCCATTATCGGCCATTTGAAGCCGCTGTACTTCGGTTTTAAAGGCGGCAAGGGTGTGCTGGTGGCAGGCGGTACCATTCTGGCCATTCAGCCGGTGCTGATCCCCTTTCTGGCGGTCATCTTTCTGGCATGCCTGCTGCCTACCGGCATGGTATCGCTGGGCAGTGTGACCATGGCAGCGCTCTATCCGGTGCTGACCATCCTGTACGGGGTGTTCCGGGGCTATTCTGCCGTGGATCTTGCCGTGTGCACCATCGGTTCGGTCATCATGGCGGTAATGGTCATCTACATGCACCGCTCCAACATCCAGCGCATCCGTGAGGGCAAGGAGTACCGCTTCGGCCGTCACGGCAAAAAACAGGATAAATAATACAAAACAGAACACCCCGCAGCTGCCGGTTGACCGGCAAGGCTGCGGGGTGTTTTTGTGCATTTATCCCTTCCGTCTGCGCACTTCGTTCGCGTCCCCCTGGGAAAACTGTCGCCGTAGGCGGATGAAAGAGGGAAGAACGGCTTATTCCGCCGCGTCGGTCTGATCCTCCGGCGCAGCATCTTTGGAATGCCGCCGGTGGAACCAGTCGGCGGGGATGCCGCTCTGGGCGGGGGTAAGGTCCGGTGCGGGGTTGCCGTCCGGCAGATGTGCGCCGAAGGCCGGCACAAAGAAGAACTTGCGCACGATAAAGATCAGCGCGATGGCCCCCACACTGAGCAGGTTTTCCACTGCCGAGTCATGCCCTACGACCAGATGGCGGGCGATGGCGTACAGCAGCACTTCCAGGCTGCTGCCGGGGCTGTGCTTGGCCAGCATCTTGATGAACTCAATGCCGATGACGATATCCAGGCTGCGCTCTAAAAAGGTGCGGATCTCTGCCTCGTTGCCATCAAAGAGCAGGCCGGGCATCCAGCGGATCAGGGGCACGATGCTGAGCAGCAGGCCGATCAGCACCAGGCCGGATAGCAGGACCTCCAGCAGACTGGAGGCCTGGATGATGCGGTTGCGCAGGGTGGTGCGCCAGTGGCTTTCCACCGGGTGAGAGGAGTGTTCCATGCTAAGACCTTCCTTTCGTCATTCCGCCAAACAGGATTCGACAAACTTCTGTGTTTATTGTAGCAGAATGCGGTTGGACTGTCAATTCATGGAAAATATGATTCACGCATTGGCGGCAGAGCCTGCCGGAACATACCCGGCTTTCCGGATGCAGGCGATGCCATCGGCGGTATCCAGCCAGTCGTAAAGCTGGCGCTCCGGGCTGTCGGCGGCAGAGTCCGGATGGATGACTGCATAAAAATCGTTACACAGGGGATAGCTGCCATCGGCCAGCGTTTCGTTGCTGGGGGCAACATCGTCCACAGCCAGCAGCCGCAGGCCGGGTTTTGTGTACATCTGGTCGATGTAATAATACACCGAGAAGCCGATGGCGTTGGCGCTGTTGTTGTAATCGGCAATGCTGTCCACCAGCTCACCCATGGCAGCGGGGGCCAGCTCGGTGGGCGGGTCCATCAGCTCGCCGCCCTGGATGAGCAGTTTTTTGAACAGGGTCTGGCTGCCGGAGTCCTCGCTGCGCTGGAAGGCCACGATCTGCTGATCTTTGCCGCCCACATCCTTCCAGTTGGTGATCTTACCGGCATAGATGTCCCGCAGCTGCTGCTGGCTGAGCGCCTGCACGGGGTTATCCTCGTTGACGATAAACACCAGTGCATCCACCCCAACGGGCTTTTGCTCCAGCTGCACGTTGGCCTCTTGCAGTTCCTCTTTTATATAGTCCGGTGCTTCGTACACCAGCAGCATCCGGGTGGTGGTGTCGTACAGGCCAAAGTTCTGCCATGCGTAGGCGGTGGTGCTCACAACGATGCTGCTGCGGGCTTCTTCCAGGTCCATGCCGGTGGTATCGGCCAGCATCTGCGCCATCAGGGGGATGCAGGCGGTGCTGCCGTCCAGCGGGGGAAACTCCTCTACAGTGAGAAACGGCGCTGCCTGCTGCACGGCAGAGGAAGCAGCAGAGGATGCAGGCTGCTCCACAGCGGAGGAAGCGGCGCTGCTGGCCGGGGCATCCCCGCCCTTGCAGGCGGTCAGCACCCCGGCGGCGGAGCAGGCGGCCAGCCCCAGCAGAAAGCTGCGGCGGGAAATTTTAACGTTTTTCATAAAAAGCCCTCCCAGATCAATAGCCGTAATTCGGTTCATCGTCTGCAGCGGCAGACGAGAAGATGCTCTGGCAGTACAGCCAGTTGCCGTTTGTGTCCATCCAGCCTGCGTAGAAGCCCCGCTGTGCGGCAAACACATGGTCGGGCAGGGCGTTCAGGCTGTTGGAATAGTACCCGGTGCAGTCGGCAAGCCCCTGCAGCACTACCTTGCCGTCTGCGTCCAGCACATCGTACACGATGCCGTAGGCGCTGCCTGCAGCGTCGCGGCTGCCGTAGAACATGGGGCTGCCGTTGGGGTCGGTGGTCAGGTAGTTGATGTAGCCGTATCTGCCCTGCAGAGCGGTCAGGTCGCTGACCAGCCCCTGCGGGCCGTACAGCCGGGTAGCGGTGGTCTCGTAGTTGTCGTTGTCCTGCAGCTCCAGCCACACGTAGCCGCTGCCGCAGTTGTTCATCTGTACCCGCTGCTGGTGCTCCACCGGTTCTACGGTGGTGTCGGTCAGCAGCTTGCCATTGTCCCTGCTGTACACCCGCAGGCTGCCGTCCAGCGCATAGACGGCTACCGTGTTGTCGGTAGCGTTCACATCGTACAGCGGGGTCTTTGCACCGGTCTCCAGGTCGTAAAGGTCGTAGCCGTGGTTCTCGCCGCTGTGCCAGGTCACCACATAGCCCGGAAAATACTGGCTGGGCTGTTCGTCAAAGGTGGCGATCAGCCCACGATCCTCTGTGGTCATATCCCGCAGCGCATACCGGCCATCGCTGGTGGAAAAGCTGGCAAGCCCGCCCGGATAGACCTGTAAAAAGCCTGGGTACTGCTCGCCGGTGAGGGCGTTGTATAAGCTCTGCGGACGGACAGTGTTTTCGGCGGTGGCAGTATCCAGCTCTACCCAGTCGCTCAGGGTATCGCTGTCGTAAAAAAGGCGGTATGCCGAGGTGGCCTCGGCCCGGTAGACGGGGGTGCCGTCCTTTTCCTGTACCACCACCCAGCTGTGCAGGCGGTCGTCCAGATCCCACGCATCCTCTGCCAGCTCTGCCGGGCGGGCGTAGCAGCTGAATACCAGCTTATCCCCGGATACGATGCAGCTGTAGGCACCCTCCGGCACCGGCAGCGCTGCGCCGGTGGCAAGGTCGATGACCTGACAGGTGCCGTGCCCGGACTCCGGGGCGTATTCGCCATTGACAAGGCGGCTCTCCTGCAGCACCAGCAGGCCGCTTTGCAGGGTGGCGTACTGCTCGCCGTCAAAGGTCATCACGGCGGTGCCGGTCTTATCGTACAGGGCGGTGCGTCGTCCACCCCGGCCGGTGGGGTCGGACCAGCTGCGCTGCCAGTAGTCCACTGCGCCGGTAACGCTGTCCTGCACCAGCGAAACGTTTTCGCTGCGGGCAGACTGATGCAGCAGGGTGCTGCCGCACAGAATGGTGGTACTGCTCCCGGCGCGGCCATAGCAGTACAGCGCCCGCAGACGGCCGTCATCCAGCACGGCGGGGTCGTACAGGGGCTTGCCGCTGTCGTCCGTGGGCACAGAGGCCGCAGAACTGGCCGTGCCGGGCACGCCGGTGGCGGGCGGCATCACGGAGCAGCTGCAGCCCAGCGTAAGGGTCAGGGCTGCACAGACGGCTGCGCAGCCGATACGGGGCATGATACGCTTCATAAAAACGCTCCTTTGCAAAACAGGGAGAGACCTCCATTACAAAGCGGAAAAATTTTCCGTTCGATCAGAATACGAACCAGCTGCAGGTTTCATTGCGCGTAGTGCGGAAAAATACGGCTGAGAACGGTTACAATTGCATTACAGCTGTGCCGTGGCCCTGGCATCCGCCATCTGTTCCAGCTGCTGCAGAAAAGCCAGCAGGAAGGGCAGCGAGATGAAAAAGGTGAGCACATCTGCAATGGGCTGGCATAGCTCCACGCCCACAAGCCCCAGCAGCCGGGGCAATACAAGGATCAGCGGGATAAAGCATACGCCCTGCCGGCAGCAGGCCAGAAAGGTGGCGCGCCCGGCTTTGCCTACGCTCTGGAAGGTCATGTTGGCCACCACGATCACCGGCTGCAAAAACATGGCAAGGCACTGGTAGCGGAAGGCGGGCAGCGCCACGGCGGTAACTTCCGGGTCGTCCCGGAACAGGCGGATCAGGGTATCACCATTCCACCAGCAGATGCCAATAAGCACCACCAGCATGACAAAGGCGGCTTTCAGGGTAAAAACAGCGGCCTGACGCACCCGGCGGTATTTGCCGGCGCCGTAGTTGAAGGACGCTACCGGCTGCAGACCCTGGCCCACGCCGATAGCCACCGAGAGGATGAACATAAAGATGCGGGATACGATGCTCATACCCGCCACGGCGGCATCGCCGTAGCTGCGGGCGGCGATGTTCAGCAGCATCCCGCCGATGCTGTTCAGCCCCTGACGGCCAAAGCTGGGCGCGCCGCCTGCCAGGATCTGCAAAAACTCGCGCGGCTCCCGGGTTACGGCGGAAAGCCGGAACTGGCTGACCGTTTTGCCCCGCAGGAACATGCACAGCAGAATACCGAAGCTGATGGTCTGGCTGAGGGCGGTGGCAATGCCGGCACCTGCAGTGCCCAGCCCCAGCCCGAACATGAACAGCGGGTCCAGCGCAATGTTCAGAAGCCCGCCGGTGACCAGACCGATCATGGCAAGGTCTGCCTTGCCCTCATACCGCAGGATGTTGTTCATCACCAGACTGGAGATCATCAGCGGGGCGGCAAGCAGGATGGGCCGGGCGTAGGCGCAGGCATGGGGCAGAATGGTCTCGGTGCTGCCCAGCAGCATCATGAAGTCCGGCAGGGTGGCAAGGCCGACCACTGCCAGCACTACGCCAAAGGCCAGCGCCGTAAAAAAGCTGGTGGAGGCAAACCGGGCGGCGGCGTGGGTATCCTGACTGCCCAGGCGGCGGCTGATAATGGTGCCGGAGCCATGCCCCAGCATAAAGCCCAGCGCCTGGATGATGGCCATCAGGCTGGAAACCACGCCCACCGCGCCGGAAGCACTGGTGGAGATGCGCCCTACAAAAAAGGTATCGGCCAGGTTGTAGATGCTGGTGATGAGCATACTCAGGATGGTGGGCGCGGCCAGGCTGAGGATGAGCCGGGGGATAGGGGTCTCGGTCATTTTATGATACTGTACTGCAGTACGGTCCTGCTGGGTCATGGGGAAACTAGCCTCCTTCTGGAAAAAACAAAAACTGCCCTGAACAGGGCGGCAGAAAGTTCTGATAAAAACAGTATAACGCAGTTGCGGCAAAATGTCGAGAAGCCGCAAAACCGGCGCTGCCTCCCTGCTAAGGGGCGAAAAAGAGGCCGAAAACAGGGTGCTTTCTATATAAAGTGCTAAAGAATTGTCGAATTGCTTGTGAAAAATCACGATATGTGGTATTCTTTACAAGAAGGAATTGGAAAAATCTGTGCGATTTTATGATTGGGAGGGATTTGTACATGAAATCCGTAGCACAAACTGTGATCGAAGCCGATCGCTTTTATACCATCGCTGCCCATACCGGCAATGTCATCCAGGCAGTGGAGGGCATCAAGGGCGGCGCCACCGTTCGGCTGGGCAAGTATGAGCACAAGCCCGAGCAGGAGTGGAGCTTTGTCCGCGAGGGCGATGGCGTGTACCGCATCCGGAACCGCGCTTCCGGCAAGCTGCTGGATCTGACCATGACCGGCACCGCCAACGGCACCTGGCTGCACCTGTGGGAGGATGTGGGCGGCACATCCCAGATGTGGAAGATGGAGCATACGCCGGAAGGCACCGTGCGGCTGCGCTCTTCCTGGGCAGGCGGCAAGTGCGTGGATACCGTGGGCATTGGTGCCGAAGTGGGCGCTGTGCTGCAGATCTGGCAGGAAGTGCCCGGCGCTGCCGACCAGCTGTGGATCATCACTGAGGTAAAGGATCGCGTAAAGCGCGCCGCCAAGGCCGAAGAACCTGCTGCGCCTGCAGCAGAAGCCAAGGCCGCTCCCGCTGCCGCACCGGCACAGGAAGCTGCCCCGGCCAAAAAGCCTGCTGCCCGCAAGCCCCGCACCACCAAAAAGGCAGTGGAAAAGCCTGCAGAACCTGCTGTAAAGGACGCAAAGCCCGCAGAAAAGAAGGCCGCCAAGGCCGCGCCTGCCGCACCCGCCGCTGCAGTAAAGGCTGCACCTGCAGAAAAAGCAGAAGCTGCGGCACCTAAGGCAGCTCCCACTGCAAAGTCCAAGGCAAAGCGTGCACCCTGCAAAAAGACCGCAAAGAAAACGGTCTGAGTGCTGCGCTATCCGTAGAGAGCGGAAGATAGTAGGATAGAACACAAGCCCGGAAGGTCCGCAGACTTTCCGGGCTTGTGCTGTTATAATAATTCTGCGCTGTTTATGCAGCAGGGGAAGCGCTCTCGCTGCTCTGGGCGGCGGTCTGCACGAACTGCAGGACGCTCTCGATGGTCTTGCGCAGCTGCACCAGATTTTCCACATCGGCATCCTGCATCCGGGAGGTGGGGGCGGTAACGACGGTCTGGGCCGCAGTCACGGTGCCGGTAAGCTCCACATGGATGTGGTGGGCGGGCACCTCCAGCAGGATGTGCACCTTGGGGGAGAGGGTCTTGAGCAGGCCCTGCTTTTCCAGCCCCAGCACCAGCTGCGGATCATCCGCATCGGTGCCAAGGTTCGGCAGCTGGAAGTAGAGGTAGCCGTCCTTGGCGTTGGCGGGCTGTACGGTCTGGATCTGTTTGAGGTCCAGCTGGAAGTCGTTTACCTCCTGCAGGCTGGTGGCTGCGGGATCCACCCCCAGCAGGGTGGCCAGCTGGGTCTGGGAGATGTAGCTGCCCAGCGACCAGCCCGGCAGCAGCAGGCTGGCCAGCGGGTATGTATCCACGACCGTGCTGCGCAGCTTGTTGTACAGCTGCCCGGCATCGTACAGGGTCTCTTCCTCACTGATGTACATGCGGGTCAGGGGGGCATCGTTTACGGTGCTGGTGCCCACCGGGTACAGCGCCAGCTGCAGGGCGCTGGGAGTGTACTGGCCGGTCAGGCTGCCGGTGGTGCCGCCAAACTGCGCCAGGATGTTATAAAGGGCAGGCGGCTCGGCCTCGGTGGAGGTGATGGAGTAGTCCAGCGCAAAGCTGGCACCGCTCTGGAATGCCTTGATCTTGCGGCTGACCAGGCTGTACAGCACCGCAGCGGCCACCGCACACACCAGCACCAGACACAGCAGGACGATCAGCGCTGCCCGCAGGCCGGTGCGTTTTTTGTGAGAAGATGCCATGGGAACCTCTCCTTCCGGTAAAACATATTTGTTCCAGCATAGCGGAACCGGCGGCAAATGTCAAGCAGCGGACAAAAACGGGGAGCGCTGGAACGCCGGACAAAACAAAAAACCTGAAACATTTCTGTTCCAGGTTTCTGGCGGAAAGATGGGGATTCGAACCCCAGAACGCTTTTGACACGTTACACGATTTCCAGTCGTGCGCCTTAGACCAACTCAGCCATCTTTCCACATCTTCTGTTCTGCCTTTGGGCGGGTGCCCTTGGCGCTCCACTATAATACCTGAAAGCAGGCTTTTTGTCAAGGATTTTTTTGAAAAAAATCAGACTTTTTTAAAAATGACGAAAAAGCGGCGAAAACTGCTTTTCCATATGGATGAAAAGCCCGCAAAACTCTTGACGCAGACCCAAAACGGGGCTATAGTGAGGGCAGAACGCGCAGCGGTGGGTCGTTTGGTGCCGCGGCGGCGGAATAAAAGGAGGATGTTATATGACTTATCCTGAAGTGCTTGCCAATGCCCGTACATGCATTGGCCAATACTGCAAGGCCTGCCCGGTGTGCAACGGTGTGGCCTGCAAAAATCAGATCCCCGGCCCCGGTGCCAAGGGCGTGGGCGATACTGCCATCCGCAATTATAATAAGTGGGCGGATATCCGGGTGAACATGGACACCCTGTGCCCTGGCGGTGCTCCGGACACTACGCTGGAACTGTTTGGCAAAAATTTCCGTTATCCTTTCTTTGCAGGCCCTGTGGGCGCTGTGAACCTGCACTACTCGGATACTTACACCGATATGACCTATAACGATGTGCTGGTGCGCGCCTGTGCCGAAAACGGCATTGCTGCCTTTACCGGTGATGGCACCAATCCCACTGTGATGGAGATGGCCACCCGCGCCATCGGTGCTGCAGGCGGCTGTGGTGTGCCCACCATCAAGCCCTGGAACATCGACACCATCCGGGAAAAGATGGCACAGGCCAAGGCCAGCGGCTGCTTTGCCGTGGCCATGGATGTGGATGCAGCGGGTCTGCCCTTCCTGAAAAACATGACCCCGCCCGCCGGCAGCAAGAGCGTGGCGGAGCTGGCCGAGATCGTGCAGCTGGCCGAGCGGCCCTTCATCGTTAAGGGTGTGATGACCGTCAAGGGCGCACTGAAAGCCAAAGAGGCAGGTGCCGCCGCTATCGTAGTATCTAACCACGGCGGTCGTGTGCTGGATCAGTGCCCGGCCACCGCCGAGGTGCTGCCGGAGATCGCTGCTGCACTCAAGGGCACCGGCGTGAAGGTGCTGGTGGACGGCGGCATCCGCACCGGCGTGGATGTGTTCAAGGCGCTGGCGCTGGGCGCGGACGGCGTGCTGATCTGCCGTCCGTTTGTGACCGCCGTGTACGGCGGCGGTGCAGAGGGCGTAAAGTGCTATATCGACAAGCTGGCCGGGGAGCTGGCCGACACCATGCAGATGTGCGGTGCCCACACCCTGGCTGAGATCACCCCGGATATGGTGCGGGTCTGATTTTTCTGCGTAGAGAACGATTTTAATGGCCTCCGCTTTGCTTTGGCCATATTCAGAGGAAATAATCTTATTTATAGAACAATGCCGGGCAGACTGCGGTCTGCCCGGCATTGTATTTTTCACGAGAAGGGTCGTATTGGGAAACAGGCGTTGTAGGTGGATTACGCAGCTGCGATTGTATTTTTTACATAGAATACAAAATGGAAATCAGTTATCGGAAAAATAATCGCTGTCAACTCGTTTGACAAGATAGGCTTTTTGGGTAGAAACACCAACGCCGTATTCAATCATCAATTCGGTCAGGCGTTTGCCGTCCACTAGAATGATATGTTGTGCATTTGCAAACTCTTTTGCCTTGGGAGAAAATTTTGCGGTTGTAATAAAAAGACCTTTGTCTACTTTGGGCGGCCCCATCATTGCACCGGCAAACTTTTGTAATTCCGGCTTGCTGATTGTAACATCAGATTTCCAGCGCTTTGCCTGAATGTAAATTAAATTGAATCCAAGTTTATCTTCGTGGATAATGCCATCTATGCCATCATCACCGCTGTATTTGGTTACAAATCCTTCGCCATAGTTCATGGCTTTCATAAGATCGACCACGAGCTGCTCAAAAAATGCGGGTGTCTGATTAAGGACCTCAGTTAACAGATCATCTGCCAGCTGCTCATTGATCAAAGAATAGACCCGCTCAAAGGTTTCCTGTGGCGTTTCGGGAGTTTCTTCTTGTGTTTCATCGGATGGAATAATGGAATTACTGAGGTTTTTATGTTGGTAAAATTCCAAAAAATCAGGACACTTTTGTGCCAGAACAGAATTTGTAATAGGTACGCCACTTTCCAAGAGAGCTTTTCCGGCAGGAGTGAGAATAACATAACCCCGCTGAGGCGAATCAATCATTTGAGCCTTCTTTAAATATGTTTTTGCCCAATTGGAACGACTGGTGAAAACACTTTGCGAGCCGCTTGGTAAGGTTTCAGCAAGTTCCTGTTCCGTCAAATGCAGTGCCTGTGCAATAAAATCTCGCACCTCTTTCATGGTGTGAGCGTTTCCGTCCTGCAATGCGGTCAAAAGCAAGGTGTAAAGTTCGTTATATTTTGGAAGTGACATAAAATTCCTCACAATCGATGATAAAAACCTTACTTCAAGGTACCATCCAGCACCTGCTGATAATACCACGGCTTCGGGGCGTGGAAGGTCTTGCCGCTGAGGAAGGCAAAATCCGGCTGGGTGAAGCGGGGCATAGTCAGCTCCCAGGCACACAGGGCCTGATATTTCAGTTTCAGCTCCCGGTTGGCCGTGTTGTTGCCGTATTTGCTGTCGCCCAGGATGGGGCAGCCGATGCTGGCCATATGGGCGCGGATCTGATGGGTGCGGCCGGTGATGAGCCGCACCTTGAGCAGCGCCAGACGACCGGAAACCGCGATAGTTTCGTACTGGGTCTCCACTTCCTTGGCACCGGGCTGCTTATCCTCTACGATCTTCACGATGCCGCGGTCCGCATCCTTGAGCAGATAGCCGCCCAGGGTGGCGTCCGGCGGCACAGGACGGCCAAAGGTGACGCAGAGGTAGGTCTTTTGCACCTCACGGTTCTTGATGGCGGAAAGGAACAGCTCCTCGGCCTCCGGGGTCCTGGCGATGATCACAAGGCCGCTGGTGCCGGTGTCCAGCCGGTGGCACAAAGCGGGGGTGTACAGGTCGTTTTCCTTGTATGCGCCCTGCTGGTTCAGGTACAGCAGCGTACGGTTCAGCAGGGTGTCGTCCTCCGGGCCGTCCACCGCAAGGCCGGCGGGCTTGTTCACGATCAAAATCTGCGGGCACTCGTACACCACCTGCGCCGGGGTGCGGGCGTTTTTCCAGGCCGGGCCATCCACCCGGCGGTCTGCATCCAGCACATCGTCCAGGATGAACAACTTGATCTCATCGCCTGCCATCACGCGGGTGGCAAGGGGCTGCTTTTTGCCGTTCAGCTTGATCTTGTTCTCCCGCAGAGCCTTGTTCAGGCGGCCGGGGGTCAGGGCCGGATACTGCTGCATCAGATAATTGTCCAGCCGGGTGGGGGCAAGACACTTTACTTTTAAGATCTTCACAAAAAATTCCTCGCTATCTTAAAATCGGTTGCAATAGAATGCGTCTTTGGATCGTTTTTATTGTAGCGGAAGAAATCGACCCCGTCAAGAAAGAAGGCATTTTTATGAACCTGAAATATAAGATCCTGGCTGTTCTGGCTGCAGGCATCGCATTGACAGCCTGCGGCAGTGCTGGCACACCCGCCAGCACACCCGCATCCAGTGCGGTACCCGCCTCGTCCCATGTGGCAGAAGAAGGCGTTACGGAACCGATCAATCTGCTGACCTGGACGCTGGACGATCTGGACGACCCGGATACGGTAACGTTTATCCCGGCATCCATCACTTCCGGCGTACAGAACGGCAGCCTTACGGCAAAGGTATTCAGCTACGACCTTTATAAAAAAGAAGATATTGAAAACCTTGCCGTTGGGGATCAGATCACCCTCCACGAAGAGGGGGCTGCATGGAACCAGTTTGTGACCGTTGCAGTGGAGAGTATCGAGAAAAACGATCAGTACCATCTTGTCACCATCAATGGCGGCATGGAGGAGCAGTACGGTCTTGACCTGAAGCTGGAGGAGGATGGCACCTACCGGACGATGACCTTTGATGATTACCCCGTCTACTATGAGATGGGGGAAAAGACGATGCCGCTGGCGGAGAACGTAGTGCTGAAAGACAGCTCTGCCGACCCGCAGGCCGAAGCCGTGGAGATCACCGGTGCGGATGCCGTGGCGGCAGCGATCAATGCGGACCCCGACAACTGGACCACATACAACACCACGCTGGTGGTGCAGGGCGGCAAGGTGCAGGAAGTGCGCCGCATCTGGGTGCCGTAAATTTTGCCCAAACCCGTTGACAAATGCTTTGCACATGCTATAATTTAGACTGTACGCGAAGGGGCGCTCTGCCCGGCTTTGCGGGATGTAAAATTATGACAGATGGCAATGATGGGGTCAGAAATGCACACACCACCGTCCAGAGAGAGCGCCCACAGGCTGCAAGGCGTTCCGGTCGGGTCCATTTCGCGCCACCCCGGAGCTTCCGGCGAAAACCGGACGCTGCGCAGCGTTAACGCGCCGAAAGCGGCAGGGGACAAGTTATCCTTTGCAATTTGGGTGGTACCACGGAGTTTGATGCACAGCAGCCTTCGTCCCTTTTGGGATGAGGGCTGTTTTTTGTTTTTTCACCGTCCCGCCCCTCTGCCATAACAGCATAAAAACCGGCGCGCAAGCGCCAAAAACGATCGAGGAGAGAAAATCTATGCAATGGACCGGTTTGAATGAACTGCGCGAGAAGTACCTGAGCTTTTTTGAGAGCAAGGGCCATCTGCGCCTGGACAGCTTCCCCCTGGTACCCAAAAACGACCCCAGCCTGCTGCTGATCAACAGCGGCATGGCCCCCATGAAAAAGTGGTTCCTGGCACAGGAAGAGCCGCCCCGCCACCGCGTGACCACCTGCCAGAAGTGCATCCGCACCCCGGATATCGAGCGCGTGGGCATCACCGCACGCCACGGCACCTTTTTTGAGATGCTGGGCAACTTCTCCTTCCAGGATTACTTCAAGGACGAAGTGATCCCCTGGGCATGGGAGTTCCTGACCAGCGATGAGTGGATGGCCATCCCCAAGGACCGCCTGCACATCTCGGTATACGAGGAGGACGATGAGGCCTACGATATCTGGACCAAGAAGGTGGGCATCGCCCCGGATCACATGGTGCGTCTGGGCAAGGAGGACAACTTCTGGGAGCATGGTTCCGGCCCCTGCGGCCCCTGCTCCGAGATCTACTTTGACCGCGGCCCCGAGTACGGCTGCGGCAAGCCGACCTGCGGCGTGGGCTGCGACTGCGACCGCTATATGGAGATCTGGAACCTGGTGTTCAGCCAGTTCGATGCCGACGGCAAGGGCCACTACGAGCGCCT
>CAKTFD010000056.1 GCA_934553285.1 uncultured Faecalibacterium sp.
GGCACCAGCAGCATCAGGAAGGCCGTGCAGCTGCAGATGACCACTGTGTCGATCAGAACGCCCAGCGCCTGCACAAAGCCCATCTTTACCGGGTCGTCACACTCGGCGGCGGCAGCGGCGCAGGGGGCCGAGCCGCTGCCGGCCTCGTTGGAGAACAGTCCGCGCTTGACACCGTTCATCAGCACGGCACCAAAGCCGCCGGCAGCCATCTGCCGCAGGCCAAAGGCCTCGGCAAAAATGCGCCCCAGCACCGCAGGAAGCTGCCGGATGTTCAGCAGCACGATGCCTACCGTGATGACGAAATAGCATACCGCCATGACCGGCACGATGAGATCCAGGCTTTTTACGGTGGCGTTCCGGCGCAGCACGATGAGGGCGGCAAGGAGGGTGAGCACCACGGTAGTGGCCAGCGGAGGGATACGGAAGGCGTTTGCAAAGGCGGAGCTGACCGAGTTGGAGATGACCTGGCTGATGCCGCACCAGCAGATCAGGCCGGAAACTGCAAACAGCACCGCACACACCGATCGCTTGCACTTTTTGCCCCGCCTGCGCTCGGCCAGAACATGCAGATAGTAGGCCGGGCCGCCGCGCCAGCCGCCGTACAGTGGATCCGGCACCCGGTATTTCTGCGCCAGCGTGGACTCGACAAAGGAGGTGGAAGCCCCGAGCAGGGCGGTGATCCACATCCAGAACACCGCCCCGGCACCACCGGCAGAAACTGCGGCCACCACGCCCACCAGGTTGCCCATGCCCACCCGGGTAGCGGTGGAGATGACCAGCGTCTGGAAGGAGGAAAGGCCGCTCCGGGACTGCTTTTTCTCGCACACGGCGGCGATCATATCCCGGAACAGGCGCACCGGCAGCAGCCGGGTGCGCAGGGTAAAGCCGATGCCTGCTGCAAACAGCAGCACCACCATAAAGGAGATGCCGATGCCGCCCGCTGCCGGCAGGGTAAACAAATCGCCCCACAACAGGCGATAGACGGTTTCGATCAGATGGACCACCAAGAAAACACCCTCCCGTACTTTTGATAAATGAAGTCAGCTGCTTTATTATAGTACAGTACAGAAGAATTGTAAAACCTAAAATATTGATAGTATGGATTGGCCAAACTGAACACAGGGCGGCAACGGCAGTTTTTCTGCAAAAAAGGGGACTGCCGCACAGTTTGTGCAGCAGTCCCGGAGGAAGAAGCGCCTTTCAGCGCGGGAAAAGCAGATTACAGGATATCGATGTACTCACCGGCCAGCGCCTTGTTCATGCTGCGCACTGCGCAGAACTTGCCGCACATGCTGCAGGTATCGCTGTGGTCGTCCTCAGGCAGGCGGGCATCCCGGATGGCCTTGGCGGTCTCGGGGTCCAGCGCGCAGGCAAACTGTGCATCCCAGTCCAGTACGCGGCGGGCATCACCCATCTTATCATCAATGTCCCGTGCGTGGGGGATGCCCTTGGCGATGTCGGCGGCATGGGCGGCGATCTTGGAAGCCACGATGCCCTGCTTGACATCCTCCACATTGGGCAGTGCCAGATGCTCGGCGGGGGTCACATAGCACAGGAAGGCTGCACCGCTGGCAGCTGCCACGGCACCGCCGATGGCGGCGGTGATATGGTCGTAGCCGGGGGCGATATCGGTGACCAGGGGTCCCAGCACATAGAAGGGCGCGCCCATGCAGATGGACTTCTGCACTTCCATATTGGCGGCGACCTGGTTCAGGGGCACATGGCCGGGGCCTTCTACCATTACCTGTACGTTGTGCTCCCAGGCGCGCTTGGTCAGCTCGCCCAGACGCACCAGCTCTTCGATCTGGCACACATCGGTGGCATCGGCCAGGCAGCCGGGGCGGCAGGCATCGCCCAGAGAGATGGTCACATCGTGCTCGGCGCAGATCTCGCAGATCTCGTCAAAGTGCTCGTAGAAGGGGTTCTCGTTGCCGGTCATGCTCATCCAGGCAAATACCAGAGAGCCGCCGCGGCTCACGATGTTCATCTTGCGCTTGTGCTTGCGGATCTGCTCAATAGTCTTGCGGGTGATGCCGCAGTGCAGGGTGACAAAGTCCACACCATCCTCTGCGTGCAGGCGCACCACATCCACAAAGTCCTGTGCGGTCAGCTCTGCAAGGTCGCGCTGGTAGTGGATGACCGAGTCGTATACCGGCACGGTGCCGATCATTACGGGGCACTCATGGGTCAGCTTCTGGCGGAAGGGCTGGGTATTGCCGTGGCTGGACAGATCCATAATGGCCTCAGCACCCATATTCACGGCGCTCATCACCTTCTGCATCTCAACGTTGTAATCCTTGCAGTCGCGGGAAACGCCCAGGTTCACGTTGATCTTGGTGCGCAGCATGGAGCCGACACCTTCCGGGTCCAGGCAGGTGTGGTGCTTGTTGGCCGGGATGGCCACCTTGCCCTCGGCGACCCACTGGCGGATCTCCTCGGTGGTGCGGTATTCCTTTTTGGCTACGATCTCCATCTGCGGCGTAATGATGCCCTTGCGGGCGGCATCCATCTGGGTGGTGTAAGTCTGCATAAGTTGTGTTCCTCCAAATGACAGTTTATCTCTGAACAGCAGGGTGCTGGTCATACAGTGCTGCGGGCAGGGAGCCGTCATTCAGATGAAACAGAAGATTCTGGATGCCGGCACCTGCGCAAAAAACGCTTTTCATGTTGAAAACTCCATGAATTTTGTAACGCGGCCCAAGGTGGTGCCCCCGGTCTGCCGCGGGATGATAGGTTACTTTATGATCTGCTCCGAAAGGGCGCGCAGCTCCCGGCACTCGGCCTCGATATCCTTTGCGGCAAAGATGGCGCTTACCAGCGCCACACCGTCCACGCCGGAACCCTTGAGCTGCAGGATATTCTCTTTATGGATGCCGCCAATGGCGACTATCGGCACATCCACGGCATTGCAGATGTCCAGCAGGGTCTGGCGGGGCATCTCGCTCACATCGGTCTTGGTGTGGGTGGCAAACACTGCGCCTACGCCCAGGTAGTCGGCACCGTGGGCCACAGCATCCAGCGCTTCCTGCACTGTGTGTGCAGAAACGCCGATCATCATGCCGTCGCCCACCCGCTGGCGCACCTGGGCAGCGGCCATATCCTCCTGCCCTACGTGGATGCCCTCGGCATGGCACTGCAGGGCAACATCCACGTTATCGTTGATGAACAGCGGCACACCATACTGCTGGCACAGGGCGTGGATCTGAATGGCTTCCTGCAGAAACTCCGCGTCGCCCAGCTGCTTTTCCCGCAGCTGCACGCAGGTGGCACCGCCCTTCAGGGCGCTTTCCACCTGCTGATACAGGGTCTGTTCGCCCACCCAGGCGCGGTCGGTCACCGCGTACAGGAGCATGGTGTGTTTATCGCACTTCATAATTTGCGCCTTTCTCCAGTTGTTCGGGGGTCATGTTGTAAATGGCATCGATGATATAATTGCGGTAGGTGGCGTTGCCATCCTGCGGGGTGAGCCGCTGGTAGGCGATCTCACCGGCAAGGCCCATGGCACATACGGCTGCAGCGGCGGCTTCCAGCGGGTGGCCGGGGTTGGCGGTGACAAAGGCCGCAGTCAGGGCGGAAAGCTGGCAGCCGGTGCCGGTGATGCTGCTCATCATGGCATTGCCGTTGCGGATACAATAAGCGGTGTTGGCATCGGCTACGATGTCGATGGCACCGGTGATGGCCACTACGGCGCCGGTGCGGGCAGCAAACGCTTTGGCAAAAGCCACGGCGTTTGCCAGGTTTGCCTCGGTGACCTGATCCGCCACATCGGCATCCACCCCCTTGGTGGTGCCCGTGCCGGAAGCCAGGGTCCGGATCTCGGAAATATTGCCACGGATGACCGCGAATCTAATCTCCCGCAGCAGGCGGAAGGCTGTGTCGGTGCGCAGGTGGGAGGCACCGGCCCCTACCGGATCCAGCACCACCGGGTGCCCAAGCTGGTTGGCCTTTTTGCCCGCCAGCAGCATACTGGTGATGGTGCGGCTGTTCAGGGTGCCGATGTTGAGGTTCAGCCCGGCACAGATGGTGGTGATATCCTCCACCTCGGCGGCATCATCGGCCATGATGGGGGAGGCACCGCAGGCCAGCACCATGTTGGCGCAGTCGTTTACCGTGACGTAGTTCGTGATATTGTGGATCAGCGGGCAGCGGCTGCGGAGGTTTTCAAACGCGGCTTTGAACATTTCCGGCACCTCCGGTCAGGAAAGGCTGCTCTGCATGGAGCGCAGAGCACCGGAGCGCTGCAGGCTGAACACCACGGCGCCCGCAATAACGGCACCCACGGCGGTGGAGATGAGGAAGGGCACGATGTAGGCGTAGAAGGCGATGTCGGCAGCGCTCTTGCCCATCAGGAAAATAGCCACAGGCCAGGCGCACAGGCCGCCCAGAATGCTGGTGCCGAATACCTCGCCCACCACGGTGGCGATCAGGTTTTTGGTCTTATGGTACACAAGGCCGCACAGCAGGGCACCGAACATGCTGCCCGGGAAGGCCATCAGGCTGCCCAGACCCAGCAGGTTGCGCAGCAGCGAAGCCACAAAGGCCACGCCCAGGCCCCACCACGGCCCCAGCAGAACAGCGCACAGCACGTTGACCATGTGCTGCACCGGGGCGCATTTGCTGCCGAACATGGGGAAGCTGAATACGCTGCCCACAACGCACAAAGCGCAGAACATGCCAGCCAGGGCGAGCTTTTTGACAGAGATGTTTTTCATAATGATTTGGCTCCTTTTCAACGATCTGCGGCAGCGGTGGAAAAATGCCAGCGCTCCCGCCACAAAACAGCCCGTGCCCGCTGCAAAACGGGTACAGGTATGGAAGGTGCGGTCGAAACTTACTGGTTTCCTCTCACGCCGGAACACGGCTTCCCATCGCTGCATTCATCCAAGGCTCAGGGCGCTCCCCCTCAGCCGGCTGCGGATCCCCCGCAGAAGCCTCGCTTTCCTTGATACTAGGGTGTATCTGAAAAGCCGAAAATTTAGTCTATTTCTACAAACACAGCTGGATGTTGCGTGAAACAGCCTTGAGATCCACAAAGGATCCCTGCGGCTATCTGCCTTAGCTCTCGCTTGTGCCTGCGAAATATTCGTCATTTTCTTTGTTTTCAGATCCACCTTACAAAAAAAAACAGGAGGAGCCTGGCGCGGCTCCTCCTGCAAAAAATCATAAACGGTATGACTTCCTACGGCGGCATTATCCGCATCAGGTAAAAGGGTCGAAGTTCAGGTTACTTCCTCTCAGCCCGCTGTACGAGCTCCCCTGTGTTTGATTGTGACTGTATTCTACACCTCTTTCCCCCAAAAAGCAAGAGGGGAGTTTGCGGCGGGGCTGCGCTCAGATCAGGATCCCGTTGCAATGGTCGATCTCGTGCTGGATGATCTGCGCCGTCCAGCCGGTAAAGGTCTTGATGCGGGGCTTGCCGTCCACGGTCTGGTACTGCACCTTGATGCTCCGGTAGCGCCGGGCCTTGCGCACCCCTTCCAGCGACAGACAGCCCTCCTCGGCCTCATACGGGCCGGACTTTTTGAGGAGGACCGGGTTGCACAGCACCAGGTAGCCGTCCTCGGCTTCCACCGCGATGATGCGCTTGTGTACCCCGATCATATTGGCAGCCATGCCCACGCAGCCATCGGCGTGGGCGGCCAGTGTTTCCAGCAGGTCCCGGGCAACAGGAGCATCCTCCGGGGTGGCGGGGGCAGACTTCTGTGCCAGGAACAGCGGGTCGTGCATAATAGGCTGGATCATAAAAACTCCTTTACAGTTTGGTGCGGCGCAAAAGTATGCCGATCAGCAGTCCGGCAGCGGCCGGAAGCACCCAGCCAAAGCCCAATGCAGCCAGCGGCAGCGCATTGGCCAGGGCGGAAAGCGGGCCGAGGGGCAGCGCGGCAGCGATGCTCTGGATGGCAGCGCCGCCGATGCACAGCGGATAGACGAAACGGTGCTGTTCCAGCCCGGGCACAAAGGAAAGCACGATGAGCAGGATAGCCGCCGGATAGATGGCATTGAGCACCGGGGTGGACAGCCGGATGATATCCGCCAGCCCCAGGTTGGAGAGAAGCATACTGGCTGCGGCAAAAAAGCCGACAAAGGCAGGGTAGGGGATGCGGGGCAGCAGGGTGTGGAAATACTGTCCCACACAGGCCAGCAGCCCGATGCAGGTGTTGAAACAGGCCAGCAAAAAGATGGCGGCCAGCAGTACCAGCCCGGCCCTGCCGAACAGACGGTCGGCCAGCAGGGTAAGCACATCGGCACCGGTGGCAAGGCCGGGCGCAGCGGCACCGGTCAGTGCACCGGCGTGTCCCAGCATGGCATAAACGGCCAGCAGCAGCCCGCCGGCCACAAGCCCTGCACGGATGGTGCTGCGCTGCACAGCATCCTTTTGGCTGATGCCCTGGGCGCGGATGTTCAGTGCGATAACGGCCCCAAAGTTCAGTGCGGCAAGGGTATCCATGGTCTGGTAGCCGTACAATACACCCTGTAGGATAGCACTGGAATAATACGTGCTGTCGGGTACGCCGTATTGCGCGGCCAGCGGATGCAGCAGACTGCCGCAAAACAGGACCAGGATCAGGCAGAGCAGGCAGGGGCACAGCAGCCTGCCCAGCCAGAGGGTCAGCTTATCCGGGTGCAGCGCCACCAGCCATGCTGCGGCAAAAAACACTGCAGAGTACCCCAGCTGCAGCCCGGAGCCGCTGCCAAGCAGCGGGGCAAGCATGGCAAAGGAGGTGCTGGCAGTGCGGGGAATGGCCAGACATGGACCGATAGACAGGTAGATCAGCACCATAAATACCCGGGCGAACACCGGATGCACCCGCCCGGCCAGCTTGTCCAGACCATCAGCCTTTGCAACGGCTATGACCCCGGCAATGGGCAGGCCCACGGCACTGATGGCCAGCCCCAGAAAGGCGGGCCAGAAATTGGTGCCTGCCTGTGCCCCCAAATGGGGCGGAAAGATCAGGTTGCCCGCTCCGAAAAACATGGAAAACAGCGTAAAGCCGATAAGCAGCTGCTTTCGGCCAGATAATTTTTGCATGGATACAGTCCCCCTCTTTTCCGCGCCGTTGCCAGGGTGCGGCGCACACTGTACCCAGTGTACACTGGATACAAATTCATGTCAAGAATGCAAAAGATGAATGAAAGTATCTTTTGAAGAAAAGACCGTCTGCACAGGGTGGTGCGCAGGTCATTTCCCTTTGCGGGACAGTATGGTATACTATCCTTATTCTGGGCAGTTGGAGAGGTTTTTTTGTGAGATGAAGCAGAGCAAACAGTTTTTCCGCCGTCTGCTGGCGGTGGCGTTCTGGCTGGCGGTGTGGCAGGCTGCAGCCATGGCCATCGGGCAGGAGGTATTTCTGGTGTCGCCGGTGCAGGCGCTGTGCACCCTGGTGCAGCTGCTGCCCCGGGCGGATTTCTGGCAGCGGGTGTGGTTCAGCGCCGGGCGCATCCTGCTGGGCTTTGTGCTGGGCGCAGCGGTCAGCGTGGTGCTGGCGGTATGCGCAGCGCGCTGGCGCATGGCCGATGCGCTGCTGGCCCCGGTGATGCAGCTGGTCAAGGCCACGCCGGTGGCCAGTTTTATTATTCTGGCGCTGGTGTGGGTGCGGGGCAGTGCGCTCTCGGTGCTCATCAGCTTTCTGATGGTGCTGCCGGTGCTGTACGGCGCGGTGCGCACCGGCATTGCCAGTGCCGATGTGCAGCTGCTGGAGATGGCGGCGGTGTTCCGCCTGCCACCGGGCCGCCGCCTGCGGGCGATCTGGCTGCCGGCGGTGCTGCCGGCGTTCCGGCAGGGGTGCAGCGTGGCGCTGGGCATCTGCTGGAAAAGCGGGGTGGCGGCAGAGGTCATCGGCCTGCCCAACGGCAGCATCGGCGATGCGCTGTACCGCGCCAAGATCACCCTTTCCACCGGAGAGCTGTTTGCCTGGACCTTTGTCATCATCCTGCTGAGCGCAGGGTTTGAAAAACTGTTCCTGTTTGCGCTGGACAGGGCCGTCCGCGCGGTACTGGGAGAGGAGGGCGCAGCATGTTGAAGATCCAACACCTGACAAAACAGTTCGGGGCAGCGCCGCTGTTCACCGACCTGTGCATGGAAGCCGCTGCCCCCCTGGTGCTCTGGGCACCCAGCGGCTGGGGCAAGACCACCCTGCTGCGCATCCTGATGGGGCTGGAAGCCCCCACGGCAGGCAGCGTGCAGGGGGCGGGCCGGGTGGCCGCAGTCTTTCAGGAAGACCGGCTCTGCCCGCAGCTGAACGCGGTGCAAAACGTTGCGTTGGTGCTGCCGGGGGCGGAAAGCCAGTACAAAAAGCAAATTGTAAAAGACTTTCAACAGCTTGGAATGGAACAGGAGGCCCTGCAGCTGCCTGCCCGCAGGCTTTCCGGCGGGCAGAAGCGCCGCACAGCGCTGCTGCGCGCTGTGTGGGCACCCAGTGATACCCTGCTGCTGGACGAGCCGTTTACCGGTATGGACCCGGACACCCTGCAGCGGGCGGCGGCACTGCTGCGGCAGCGCTGTGCAGGCAGACCGGCTTTGCTGGCCACCCACGATGAAAACGCCATCCGCGCCCTCGGCTGGCCGGTGGTGGAGCTGGATAAGCTGGGGTGAGAGCGGGCCTTCCGGCAGGTCAGAGCAGCTCTGCAAGGATGCTGTTCTGGACGATAAGCCCGGCGGGGGTCAGCGCGAGGGTGCGGCCATCAAAGGTGGCATACCCGGCGCGGACACAGTTTTGCACAAAGGCCAGCTGCGCGGTGGAAAACACCTTGCCGTACAGCGTTTTATAGGCGGTAAGGTCCAGCCCTTTGCGCAGCCGCAGCTGCAGGATAAGGTAATCCTCGGCACCGCAGCTGCCGTCCATTACCGGGGCAGAGGCATCGCGGAGAAAAGCGGCGGTGTCCGGCGCGTAGCAGAACCGTTTGCCGCCCATGCAGGAGTGTGCCGCAGGGCCAAGGCCAAGGTAATCGCCGCAGTCCCAGTAGATGAGGTTGTGGCGGCCCTCATAGCCCGGCTTTGCAAAGTTGGAGATCTCGTATTGGCGGTAGCCGTGGTGCTCCAGCTGCTCCACGGCGTACAGGTAAAAATCGGCGGCTTCCTCGCCGGTGGGCAGGCCCTCCGGCGGGTGTCTGCCAAAGGCGGAGTCCGGCTCGATCTTTAAAAGGTAGGCCGAGATATGGGTGGCACCGCCTTTTTCGATCAGCTCCAGGGTCTCGTCAAACTCGGCCTGCGTATAATGGGGCAAGGCCAGCATGATGTCGCCGCTGATGTTCTCAAACCCGGCGCGCCGGGCAGCGGCAAAAGCAGCCCGCGCCTGTTTGGCGGTATGGGGCCGGCCGAGGGTGCGCAGCTGGGTATCCCGGGCGGACTGCACCCCAAAGGAGATGCGGTTCACCCCCGCAGCCCGGAAGCCCTGCAGGCTCTGCGCGGTAACGGTCTCGGGGTTGGCTTCCAGCGTGATCTCCGCCCCGGGTACCGGGGCCGCTGCCTGGATGAGCCGCGCAGCCTGCGCCGGGGCAAGCAGGCTGGGGGTGCCGCCGCCAAAATAGATGGTATCCGGCTGCAGGGGTGCGTCCGGCGCAAAGCGATGCAGCTCCCGCAGCAGTGCGTCCACATAGGCATCCGGTACGCCGCGCTCGCCGGGGTGGGAATAAAAATCGCAGTACCGACATTTGGAAAAACAGTAAGGAATATGCAGATAAAGCCCAAGAGACATATAAAATCACAGCCTTTTTCATGAAACGTTCATTTCTATGCAGTATACTATATTCCGTAGACCGGAGCAAGAGAGAAGTGCCCCGGCAGAAAAGACTGGAGGAACCCAGATGGATTACAACAATTACAACCGTGGCTATGCAGAGCCTACAATGACCTCGGCTGATTATATGACCCGCACCTACCGCTGGATGGCGGTGGGCCTGCTGCTCACCTTTGCAGCGGCCTTTGTTACGGCAGCCACCCCGCTGTTCTATGTGGTAAACTCGCTGTATCTGCTGTTTACCATTGCCGAGCTGGCGCTGGTAATCGTGCTGAGCGCCCGGGTGCAGAACATGTCTGTGGGTGCAGCAAGAGGTGTGTTCCTGGGCTATGCGCTGCTCAACGGCATGGTGCTGAGCTATTATTTCCTGGCCTTTGACCTGGGCACCCTGGTGCTGGCGTTCCTGGCAACATCGCTGTATTTTGGCCTGATGGCTGCTTATGGCACCACCACCCACAAGGATCTGTCCGGCTGGGGACCCAAGCTGATGATGGGCCTGATCGCACTGCTTATCACCGGTTTTGTGGGCCTGCTGTTCGGCATGGGCTTTATGGGCACCGTGCTGTACGCCGGTATCGGCCTGGTGGTATTCATGCTGCTGACCGCCTATGATACCCAGAAGCTGAGCCAGATGTACTCCTACTATGCAGGTGACAGCGAGCTGGCCGAAAAGGCTTCCATCTACGGCGCACTGACCCTGTATCTGGACTTTATCAACATCTTCCTGTATGTGGTGCGCCTGCTGGGCATGAACAGCCGCCGCCGCGACTAAGCACAGGACGATCCCGCATGGCCGCTGCTTGGGCCATGTTCAGCGGAAAACTTTATGATTTACAGCTCAGCCAGGCCCGCGGGCCTGGCTGAGCTGTTTTTTGTTTCGCGCATCTGCCCGGCGGGCATTTTTGGCCGTCTTTTTTATCCCGCTGCATAAACCGTCTGCTGCCGGCCCACACTAAGCCCAGAAGAAAACCCCGTACACAAAACGGACAGATGGGAGTAACAAGCATGGAGCAGATCAGAAAATTTCTGCACGGCAAGGGCTTTGCCCTGCTGCTGACCGCGTGCCTGCTGGCCGCTGCGGCGGCCGGGGTATGGGCGGTGCGTACCGTGCGCGCGGAATTGCAGAAGAACCTGGACGGGCTGAACACGCCCGATACCACCCGACAGACGACCCCGGAGCCGGAACCGGACTGGGATGTACAGGAGGATACCACATGGCAGCAGCCCGTGACCGACGTTGCAAACAGCAAGGCCGATGTGCCGCAGCAGGCATCCTCTGGGGCATCTTCTGGTGCGCAGTCTGGCTCTGGTTCGCTGCGCGAACCCTCGGCACTGCAAGGCGCATCCTCGCCTGCCAGCAGTTCGGCACAGCCTGCCGCCGCGCCCTCCATGCCGGGGCATGTGCTCAACGTTTACAGCGGCGATGAGCTGGTGTATAACAAGACCCTGGGCGACTGGCGCACCCACAACGGTGTGGACTACGCCTGTACGCAGGGCGCTGCGGTGGCGGCTCCCATCGCAGGCAAGGTGATCTCTGCCGGGGCAGAGGGCAACTGGGGCACGGTGGTAGTGCTGGAGGATGCACAGGGCCGCTTTTGGCGGCTGTGCGGCGTGGCAGACCCTGCCGTAAAGGCCGGGGACACCGTGACCGCCGGGCAGAAGCTGGGCACGGTGGGCACCATCGGCTGCGAGTGCGCCGAGGAGAGCCATATCCACCTGGAAGTAAAACAGGGCGAAACGTATCTCGACCCGGCAAAGCTGCCGGAGTAAGCAAACTACAAAAGGGGCTGCAGCAGCGGCTCCTTTTTTGCTGTGTCAGACGGTACGGCGCGTTTGCAGCAGCCAGAGAATCAGCGCCGAAAGCACCCCGGCTGCCAGCAGTACATCGGCCGGGTGCGCAGCCCAGTGCTGGAAGGCACTGCCATAGGCTGCCTGCCCGATGGGCTGGGTCAGGCAGGCCAGCACGGTGACGCAGGCGGTTATTTTACCCAGCTGTGCCTGCGGCACTAACACTTGCAGCTGCGCAAAGAACCACACATTGAACAGCGCCGCCACGGCCATAAACACGGCCCCCAGCACCAGAACACTGCCGAACTGCAGCGCTGGCACCCGGAGGGCAAGGCCCAGCGCGGTGCACACGCCGCTGAGCGCCAGCAAGAGCGGTGTGCCGCTGCGGATGGGATGCCGAACAAAGATGGTTCCGGCCAGTACGCCGCCCAGGATGCCGCCCGCGCTCAGTACCGCCTGCACAAGGCCGAGGGAGGCATCACTTTTCTGCAGGGTCTGCACCACCAGCACCGGAACACCCACGGTGAGGGCGGGGACTTCCAGCAGGTTTACAGCTGCCATGGCGGCAGCTAACTGCAGCACCGCAGCCTGCCCGGTGAGAAACTGCGCACTCTCCCGCAGGTCGGCCCACAGAGAACGGACGGAGAGCTTTGTGTCCCCGGGGACATCCTGTGGGATGCGCAGGCATAGCTCCATCATGGCGGAAAGCGCAAAGCCGCCGCCGCAGAGCACCAGCAGGCCCCGGATACCGAGGTGCTCCAGCAGAACAGCACCCAGCAGGGGACCGAGAAGCTCGTCCACGGTATCCACCAGCTGGATGACCGCGTTGCCGCGCAGCAGCTGGGTGCCGTTCAGCAAAAGGGGGAGACAGGCACGTACCACGGGCTGGTAAAGCCCCTGAATGGCGTACAGACTGCCCAGCACTGTCAGGATCAGCGGAAGCAGGGGCAGATGCGGCAGTCCGGCAGCGGCTGCCGCCGAAATACCGGCGGTCACCAGATCCAGCAGCGCCATCAGGCGGGCTTTACGGCAGCGGTCTGCCAGCGCGCCGCCGGTCAGCATTCCGGCCAGAGCAGGCAGCATGGCCAGAGCGGTGATGCTGCCGTACAGCGCAGCGGAACCAGTCTGCCGCAGCAGGTACAGCGGCAGCGCAAACCGCAGGGCGGCATTGCCGAACAGGGAGATGATCTGCCCGAGGACGATGAGAAAAAAGGTGTTCATGGAAACCTCCTGTTTTTATCGCAATTTTCAAAAATAGTGCCTATCAAAACGGCATATTTGCGATATGCAGTTTGCGGATGTTGCTTGTGCATTAAAAACGCAAACTGCTATAAATAAAGACTGTTGGTCTGTAAATGCGTACAAAAAAAGGCGGAGCGTTCCGCCCTGGAAAATTCAGTCTTTGACCGGTGTGCACAGCTGTACCAACTGTTCGGCCTGTGCATCCGTCAAAAGATCCAGCCCAAGCGCATGAGTCATCTGCTGAAACACGATGTTTCGTGCCCGCTGTTGGGTCGGCGTGGTGGGGCGTGTCTGGGGGGAAAGCCAGATGTCTGCCAGCACGAACAGCGCTTCGGCCAGCGCATTGGCATCGGCGGTGTGGATGGAGCCGTCCGCCATGCCCTGCCGGATCATGGGTGCAATGCACTCCGGGGCCAGATGCGCTTCAATGTTGGTCAGCTCCATGGCAAGGAACTGCGGGTTGCTGCACAGGTGCGGCAAAGTCTGCGCGATCTGCTGCTGCCGCTGCCCGGCAAAGGATGCTGCAAACACCGCCTGCAGCTTCTGCAGCCCGGTCAGGGCCGGGTCGTCCCGGATATGGCGCAGCGGCTCCCACATCTGGTCGCCCAAACGGTCACCGACTCGCTGCGCGATCTCCTCCTTGGAGCGGAAATGATGGTACACCGCCCCTTTGGAAAGATTTGTGGCATCGATGATGTCCTGCAGGGTGGTATTCTGGTAGCCTTTCTGGATAAAGAGCAGGGCGGCGGCGTCCAGGATCTTTTCCACAGTCTGTTCTGGGTATTTATTGCGCGGCATGGCAGATGCTCCTTTTTACAAACTAACGGTCTGTAAAAAGAATACAGCAGCCCGGCGGCTTTGTCAAGAGGGTGTGGAACCGAAAATCCATTCATTTCCGGCGGCGCTGCATTGCTTTTGTGCGGGGTTTCTGGTATGATACAATAGAATCAACAGGCGATTTTGGGAGGATGACAGATGGCAAGGGTTTTGATCGTGGGAGCCGGGGCAGCCGGACTGATGGCGGCGGGTGCCGCTGTGCGGCAGGGGCATCAGGTAACGGTGCTGGAGCATACCGATAAGCCCGGCCAGAAGATCCTGGTCACCGGCAAGGGGCGCTGCAATGTGACCAACGACTGCCCGGCGGAGGAGTTTTTGCGCCATGTGCGCACGAACCCGCGCTTTTTGTACTCCTCGCTGGGGGCGTTTCCCCCGGCAAAGACCATGGAGCTGTTCGAGAGCCTGGGTGTGGAGCTGAAAGTGGAGCGCGGCCGCCGGGTGTTCCCGGTGTCCGATAAGGCCGAGGAGATCCGGCAGGCGCTGCTGCGCTATGCGCAGGATGCCGACATCATCTACGACGGCGCAAAAAAGCTGCTGCTGGAGGAAGTTGCACCGGAGGCAGAGCCTGCCCCGGCAGCACCGGAGAATCCACGCCACCCCAAAAAGAAAAAGGCCGGCCCTGCCCTGCGCTGTGTGGGCGTGCGGGGCGCTTCCGGCAGGGAATACCGGGCGGATGCAGTATTGGTGGCGACCGGCGGCGTGAGCTACCCCACCACCGGGTCCACCGGCGATGGCTACAAGCTGGCGCAGCAGGCCGGGCACACCCTTGTGGAGCCGGTGCCCAGCCTGGTGAGCCTGGTCAGCCGGGATCCGGACTGCAAAAAGATGATGGGTCTGGCGCTGAAAAACGTCACCCTGACCCTGCTGGAGGACGGCAAGGCCATCTTTG
>CAKTFD010000057.1 GCA_934553285.1 uncultured Faecalibacterium sp.
GATATGCCGGTGGGCAGGCTGACTTTGGAGCAGGCGCTGCAATACCGCTGGCTGCCCATCAAGGAGATGTACCAGACCGTCTATGAAACAAGCCTGCTGCAGGAGGGGCTGGAACGCGGGGTAAACTTTACACCAGTGGGCGGCATCCGCAGCGCGTCTTACGGCGGACCGGCGCTCAAAATGATCCCGGCGGTCTACTACCGCAGACCGGATCTCAGCTTTGCGCGGGTGCTGGACTGGGGTAGGGGACACCGGTTTGGCGTCGTGCTGGGGCCAAAACGCGAGGACCCCATCGTGATGGCCTATGTCCGCGCCTTGCAGCAGCAGCTGCCGCCCCTTGCAGAAAAGCTGTTCGGCATGGAGCTGGAAGCGGTGGAAATGTGAAGAAACTCCCCCAGTCGCCTGCGGCGACAGCCCCCTCGGAGATGGGGCCTTTGGCATAACGGCGCAGTTCCCGGTAAAACATAAAAGTGTCCCTTTTCGCCAGAGGCTCCCTCTTTGAGGGAGCTGGCAAAGCCGGTAGGCTTTGCCTGAGGGAGTTTATACAAAAGAGCACTTGCTGCCCTCGGAAGAAAAGGCGGCAGGTGCTCTTTTTGTTGTTATAACGCGATGACAGGTGCTTTAATCCACTACATCCTCGAACTGGCTGTTGTACAGGTCGGCGTAGAAACCGCCTGCCTCGATCAGCTGGTCGTGGGTGCCCTGCTCCACAATGTCGCCGTCCCGCATCACAAGGATGAGGTCGGCATCCCGGATGGTGGAAAGGCGGTGGGCGATGACAAAGCTGGTGCGGCCCTCCATCAGGCGGTCCATGGCGGTCTGGATACGCTGCTCAGTGCGGGTATCCACGCTGCTGGTGGCTTCGTCCAGGATCAGGATGCGGTTATCCGCCAGAATGGTGCGGGCGATGGTGAGCAGCTGCTTCTGCCCCTGGCTTACGTTGGAGGCATCCTCGTTCAGCTCCATCTGGTAGCCGCCGGGCAGGGTGCGGATAAAGTGGTCGGCGTTGGCGGCCTTGGCGGCGGCGATCACCTCTTCATCGGTGGCATCCAGCCGCCCGTAGCGGATATTTTCCATGATGGTACCCTTGAACAGCCAGGTGTCCTGCAGCACCATGCCAAAGCCCTCGCGCAGTGCGCTGCGGTCAAAGTCCCGCACATCGTGGCCGTTCAGGGAGATGGAACCGGCGTCCACATCATAAAAGCGCATCAGCAGCTTGACCATGGTGGTCTTGCCCGCGCCGGTGGGACCTACGATGGCCACCTTCTGGCCGGGCTGCACCGTGCAGCTGAAATCGTGGATGATGGTCTTTTCCGGGGTGTAGCCGAAGCGGACATGGTCAAAGGTGACCTGGCCATTGATGCAGGCGGGGTCGGCGCGGCGGGCGGGGTCGGCCAGCTGGTCCTCCTCCGGCTCGTTCAAAAACTCGAACACGCGCTCGGCGGCAGCGGCCATGCTCTGCAGCATGTTGCTTACCTGCGACAGCTGCTGGATGGGCTGGGTAAAGTTTTTCACATACTGGATAAAGGCCTGGATATCGCCGATGGTGATAACGCCGTTGGCGGCAAAGATGCTGCCTACGATGGCCACGGCCACATAGCCCAGGTTGCCCACAAAGTTCATGATGGGCATCATCAGGCCGGAGAGGAACTGGCTCTTCCAGGCGGATTCGTACAGCTTATCGTTGGCGGCGTTGAAATCGGCCAGCACCACGGCCTCGCGGTTGAAAGCCTTTACCACGTTGTGGCCGGAATAAACTTCTTCGACCTGGCCGTTGACCACGCCCAGGGTGGCCTGCTGTGCTTTAAAATATTTCTGGCTGAACTTGACCACCAGCAGCACCAGCACCAGAGATACCGGCAGGATCAAAAGGGCGATCAGGGTCATGCGGGGGCTGATGGACAGCATCATCACCAGTACGCCGATCATGGTGGTCACGCTGGTGATGAGCTGGGTGATGCTCTGGTTCAGGCTCTGCCCCAGGGTGTCTACATCGTTGGTGATGCGGGAGAGCACCTCGCCCACGGTGCGTTTTTCAAAGTAGGCCAGGGGCAGGCGGTCGATCTTTTCACTGATCTGACGGCGGAAATCGTAGCAGACTTTCTGGGAAAGGCCGGTCATCAGCCAGCCCTGGATAAAGCTGAATGCACTGCTCAGCAGATACATCCCCAGCAAAAACAGCAGAATGCGGCCGATATACTCAAAATCGATGCTGCCGGTGCCGCGCAGCCGGGCAATCCAGCCGGTGGCCAGCGCCGTGGTGGCCTTTGCCAGCACCTTGGGACCTGCGATGTTGAAGATAGTGGACAGAACAGCAAACAGCATGGCTGCCGCAAGGGGCAGCTTGTAGTGGCTCATGGTCTGGATGAGCTGCCGCAGCGTGCCTTTAAAGTCCTTAGCGCGCTCGGTGGTGGGACGTCCGGGTCTTGGCATATCACTCACCCTCCTTTTCCGTATTCAAAGTATCCAGCGCCAGCTCCTTCTGGCTCAGCTGGCTGCGGGCGATCTCCTGATATTCCGGGCAGCTGACCATCAGCTGGGCGTGGGTGCCCTTGCCCACCAGCCTGCCCTCGTCCAGCACAAGGATCTGGTTCGCGTGCAGCACGGTGGAGATGCGCTGTGCTACGATGATAACGGTGGCGTTGTCGGTCTGCGCCTTCAAAGCGCGGCGCAGCGCCACATCGGTCTTGTAGTCCAGCGCCGAGAAGCTGTCGTCAAACAGGTAGACCTTGGGGGCCTTGGCGATGGCACGGGCGATGGAGAGCCGCTGCTTCTGCCCGCCGGACACATTGGAGCCGCCCTGTGCGATGGGGCTTGCATAGCCCTCGGGCTTTGCCTCGATAAAATCGGTAGCCTGTGCGATGGCAGCGGCTTTCTGCATCTGTGCATCGGTGATAGCTTCGCCGCCGAATTTCAGGTTGCTGGCAATGGTACCGCTGAACAGCACCCCCTTCTGGGGCACATAGCCCAGCAGGTCGTGCAGCTGTGCCTGCGGCATTGCGCGGACATCGATGCCGTCCACGGTCACTCTGCCGCCGGTCACATCGTAAAAGCGGGGAATGAGGTTGAGCAGGGTGGACTTGCCGCAGCCGGTGGAGCCGATGATGGCGGTGGTCTCGCCGGGCTTTGCGGTAAAGCTGATGTGCTCCAGCGCGTCGCTGTCCGCACCGGGATACCGGAAGCTCACATCCTCAAACTGTACAAGACCCTGCCAGTCGGTATGCGCCTGTGCAGCCTTTGCAGCGGCTTCGTCCGGGTCGTGGATGGTAGCTTTGGTGCGGATGACCTCATCGATACGGTCTGCGGCCACACCGGCACGGGGCAGCATCACGGCCACCATGGCCAGCATCAGGAAGGACATGACGATCTGCATGGTGTAGGTGATAAAGGCGATCATCTCACCCACCTGCATGGTACCGGCATCCATGGCCTTGCCGCCGAACCAGACGATGAGCAGGCTGGTGCCGTTCATGATCAGGGTCATAAAGGGCATCATGGCCACCATGGCACGGTTGGTGAACAGCTGGGTGCCCATCAGATCCCGGTTGGCCTTATCAAAGCGCTGTTCCTCAAACTTTTCGCGGCTGAATGCACGCACCGGCATGATGCCGGTCAGGATCTCGCGGCTGACAAGGTTCAGCCGGTCCACCAGCTGCTGCATCACCTTGAATTTGGGCATAGCAACGCTCATCAGGAAGAGCATCAGCAACAAAAGCAGTGCCACATCCAGCACCACGATCCAGGAAAGGCCGCTGCTGCTGCCCACAACGTGCAGCACGCCGCCGATGCCCAGAATGGGTGCGTACGCCACCATGCGCAGCAGGATCACGCAGACGAACTGCACCTGCTGGATATCGTTGGTGGTGCGGGTGATGAGGGAAGCGGTGGAAAAATTCTCGATCTCCGCATTGGAAAAACCGATGACGCTGGAAAAGGTCTCCCGGCGCAGGTCGCGGCCGATGGCGGCGGACACCCGGGAGGCAAGGAAGCCTACCGCTACCGCCACCGCTACCATCAGCAGGGTAAGCGCCAGCATCTGGCCGCCCACCCGGAACAGGTACCGCATCTGCACATCGTGGGCAACGCCCTGTGCCTCGTATTCCAGCTGTACCAGCAGCAGGGACTGGCTTTTCAGGTTTTCCAGCATGGTGTCGTCCAGCTGGTTCATGGCACCGTCCAGCTGCTTTTGCAGCATGCTGCGGTCAAAACCGGGCATCTGGCGCATGGCGGCAAACTGGCTGCATACGGTGTCCAGGTCTGCTGCCGTGGGGGCAACGGTCTCGGTGTCGGTTTCCGCAGCGGCAGAGGGCATCTCGGCAAGGCCGGTCATGCCCATGGCGGTCTGCCCGGCGGGGGCGTTGGCTGCCTGTGCAGAGCGGCCATATACAGCACGATGTCCGGGGTGGTCACGGCGTCTTCCAGCGCAGTGCGCTCGGCCTCGGTCAGGTCGGAGCGCAGCTGCAGTACGCCATCGTCCTGCAGATAATACTGGTAGGCGTTTTGCAGCTTCTGCGCATCTTCCTCGTTCATCAGCAGGCTCAATGCGTCCAGCGTACTCTTGCGCACCGTCTGGGGCAGGGGGCTTTCAATGCCGCCCTGCTGGATGCCGGTATCCACGATCTTGCTGGTGTAGTCCGGCAGTGCAAGGTCACAGTACGCCTGCACGAACAGCAGTGCGACCACGACCAGGCAGACCGCCCAGTGCCGGGCCAGCTGCTTAAAGATCTTTATCATGGTTCGTTTCTCCCTTCGGGTCAATGTTGCGCGCGGCATTTTCCGCAAGAATAGCATCCATCAGCGCGCCGCGCAGCGCGTCCATCTGGGCTACCTGCTCCGGCTCTAACCGTGCCATTACGCTGGTAAAGTAGTCGCGCAGAGCCTGCTCACACTGGTGGCACAGCTCATACCCCTTGGGGGTGATGCGCACCAGCGTTTTGCGGCGGTCGGCGGGGTCCGCCTCCCGCACCACGGTGCCGTCCTGCTCCATCAGCCGCAGCCCGCGCGAGACCGCCGGCAGCGGCTGGCGGATCTCCCGGGCAAGGTCGGAAACATAGATGGCACCGTCCTTTCCGTGGCAGTTGATGGAATGCAGCAGGCCTTCCAGCATATTGAAGTGGCATTTGGGGCAACCGGCCAGCGCCGCCCGCATCCCGGCTTTGGATGCCTTGCTCAGCTGCCCGATAAAGTGGCACATCCCCTGAAAACTGGGGGTGCTTGGCTCGAACACAACAGTCCCTCCTCGTTTGCATTTTGAATACTTAACAGCTGTTAAGTATTGACGATTGATAATAATATCCCTTTTACAGCCGGATTGCAAGGGAATAGGGAAATGTTAAACAAAAATTCACAAAGATCTTGAGCGGTCTGCCAGGGCAGCACGGCCTGCCTGCTGCATAAATATAAAGGAAGAAAAGCTGGAACAGCAAAAACGGAGGGCAGCAATGGAAGAACAGCTACAAAGGATCCTGCAGGTATTTGGTGGTTTGGCGCTGTTTTTATACGGGACGGACACCCTGTGCCGGGCGGTGCAGCAGGGGGCGGGCAAACGGCTGCGCAGCCTGCTGGCGCACTGCACGGCAAACCCGGTGGCAGGGCTGCTGACCGGGGCAGCGGTAACAGCACTGCTGCAAAGCAGCTCGGCCGTTACGGTAATGGTCATCGCCTTTCTGGCGGCGGGCCTGCTGCAGCTGCGGCAGGCAGTGCCGGTAGTATTCGGGGCCAACATCGGCACCACAGTCACAGCGCAGCTGCTGGCGTTCCGGCTGGAGAGCTGGCGGTATCTGCTGCTATTTGGCGGGGTGCTGCTCTGCCTGGCCTGCAAAAACTGGCGCGGCCGCTGTGCAGGGGAGGCGGTATTCGGTTTCGGGCTGCTGTTCGAGGGCATTACGGTGATGCGCAGCGCCCTGGAACCGCTGCTGCAGCATCCGCTGTTCCGGCAGCAGCTGGCCCGGGTACTGCAAAGCCCCTGGCAGGGGCTGGCGGCAGGCATCTGCATGACCCTGACGGTGCAGAGCAGCTCTGCTACGGTAGCCCTGCTGCAAAGCCTGGCGGCACAGCCCGGGGCAGACGGCGTACACAGTGTGCTGGGGCTTGCGGGGGCGATCCCCATCCTGCTGGGCGATAACATCGGCACCACCATCACGGCTGTGCTGGCCTCCATCGGGCAGAGCAGGGATGCCAAGCGGGTGGCAGCTGCCCATGCCATCTTCAACCTGTCCGGCGCGGTGGTATGCTGCGCCCTGCTGCAGCCTTTTACAGCGCTGGTGCAGTGGTGCTCGCCCACGGGGGCGGAGTGTACCGTCCTTGCACGGCAGATCGCCAATGCACACACCCTGTTCAACGGGCTGTGTGCGCTGGTATGGCTGCCGCTGACCGGGCAGATGGTACGGCTGGTGTGTGTGCTGCTGCCGGATAAAAACCGCCCGCCGGAACGGTTGTAAACGGCAGCAGGGCATGGTATACTGAAACAGGATACCTATTTATAATAAAGTAAAGGATGAGTGCAATGAAACGGAAGATCGGCAAGCTGTGCATGGCGCTGGGCGTTTTGCTGATCCTGAGCGCCGCCGGACTGCTGGGGTATAACCGGTGGGATGCTTCCCGGGCGGAAAAAGCCTCGCAGGAAGTATTGGGCGAGCTGGAACAGACGATGCAGCAGACTATTACGGAATACCGGCAGGAGCCTGCGGCGCCGCTGCAGCCGCTGCTGGACCCGGCACAGGAGATGACCACCGTAGAGGTGGAGGGAGAAGCGTACATTGGGGTATTGTCTATCCCGGCGGCGGGGCTGGAACTGCCGGTAATGGCCCAGTGGAGCTATGCGGGGCTTAAAGTGGCCCCCGGGCGCTACAGCGGCACCACCTATGGGGATGATCTGGTGCTCTGCGGCCACAACTACGCAAAGCATTTCAGCCCCATCAAGTGGCTGTCTATCGGCACGCCGGTGTATTTTACGGACGCGGAGGGCCTGCGCTGGAGCTATGAGGTGGACAGCGTGGAAACGCTGCAGCCTACCCAGATCGAGGAGATGACCACCGACACGGAGATGGATACCTGGGACCTGACCCTGTTTACCTGCACTGCCGGCGGCAGCGCCCGCTATGCGGTGCGCTGCGTACGCACAGGCTATCCCGTCCGTACAGCGGACACGGCGAAGTAATGCTGGCGCGGCGGCTCCTTGCGGGGCCGGACGATTTGAAATGGCTTCCGCTCTGCGCTAGCCATTATCAGCGGAAAATTTATTTTTGAAAATGAGATAGCGGAGCGTCTGCGGACGCTCCGCTATCTCATTTTCACGGGAGAAATCGTGATGGAAAACGGCAGTTCCAGCACCTGTTTCCTGCGAAAAATCCATCAAAAACGTTTGAAAGTCCTTTTTATAGTATTCTAAATGTGCGATACTACAGGTACCGGGCAAGGCCCGGAATAAAACAGACACACAGGAGGGAAACACCATGAAAGATTTTGAACTGCGTTATGTGGGCAGCCATGTAGAGGTATACACCTGCAGTGGTGTATTCCTTTTTTCCGCCGATACCGTGCGGGAAGCAATGGAGGAACTGGCCGGGTAAGCTGCGGCATACCGGCATAAATGTAAAATGCATGTAAAATAATAGAAAACTTCTGGTTTGCTGCCGGGAGATATGTTGCGAAATGTGTAGAAAAAGTGGTTTTCCTGTAAAATAAACCTTGTTGTGATGCCCCCTTTGATGGTATAATAATCATAAGCGGCTGCCGGAACAAGGATACGCCGTGTGCGTTTTAGTGGTTCCGGCGGCTGTGTGCTGTAAAGGATCAAAAGGAAGATTCACATTAGGAGTATCGTTATGGATATCACACACATTACCTCTCTGCTGGGCGGCATTGCGCTGTTCCTGTACGGCATGTCCATCATGGGTGCCGGACTGGAAAAACTGGCAGGCGGCAAGATGCAGGGCGTACTGCAAAAACTTACCTCCTCCACCATCAAGGGCGTGATCTTCGGCACACTGATCACCGGCGTCATCCAGTCATCGGCTGGTACGGTGGTTATTTGTGTCGGTCTGGTCAACTCCGGTATTATGACGCTGACGCAGTCGGTAGGCGTTATCATGGGTGCAAACATTGGTACTACGGTAACAGGTCAGTTGATCCGCATGGCGGATATCTCAGGCGACAGCCTGTGGCTGACCCTGATCCAGCCCAAGACGTTTGCGCCCGTGGTGGCGTTTATCGGCTGCATTTTTTATGTGTTCCTGCGCAACGCCAAAAAGAAGAATATCGGCCAGATCATGCTGGGCTTCGGCATCCTGTTTACCGGCATGAGCCTGATGGATACCGGTGTTTCTCCCCTGCGGGAAAGCGCAGTGTTCCAGAATTTGTTCGTCACCATGACCAACCCCATCCTGGGCGTTCTGGTAGGTATGGTGGTCACCGTGATCATCCAGTCCTCTTCTGCCTCGGTGGGTATCCTGCAGGCGCTGTCCAGCACGGGTCTGGTCACCTTCAGCTCTGCCATCCCCATCATCCTGGGTGCGCATATCGGCACAGCGTTTACGCCGCTGCTCACCATCGGCGGCTCCTCCAAGGATGGTAAGCGTGCCGCGCTCATCCACCTGTACTTCAACGTCATCGGCAGCATCATTCTGCTGGCGCTCATCTATGCGGTGCAGTTTACCATCGGCATCCCCATGTGGGGCGATGTGATGAACAAAAGCTCTATCGCAAACATCCACACCATGTCCAGCGTGTGCGCCATGCTGCTGTTCCTGCCCTGCAGCGGTGTGTTGAGCCGCCTGGCGATGCTCACGGTACCCAGCAGCGTGGAGGAAGCTCAGGAGATGAGCATGCCGGTGCTGGACGAGCGCCTGTACAAAAGCCCCGCTGTGGCACTGCAGCAGGCAAAGAATGCGGTCATCAAGATGTCTCGCCGTGCAGCCCGCAACGTGAGCCTGGCCGGCCCGCTGCTGATCCGGATGGACGAGGAGACCGTGAGCGCCATCAAGGTGCGGGAAAACCTGATCGACCGCATGGAGGTCGAGATCACGAATTACCTTATCAAGCTGACCGACCAGGAACTGGGCGATGACGAGAGCCATACCGTGACCGAGCTGCTGAACTTTGTCACCGAGTTCGAGCGCATCGGCGACTATGCCGTGAACATCATGGAAAAGTCCGAGGAGCTGCAGGAAAAGGAAGCCAGCTTCAGCGAGAGCGCACAAAAGGAGCTGCGCCTGCTGGAGGCTGCACTGGAGCGCATCCTGACCCTGACCAACGATGCCTTTGAAAACGATGATATCCAGAAGGCTTCTCAGGTGGAGCCGCTGGAGGAGGTCATTGATGTGATGGTGGACCGCCTGCGCGACCAGCACATCCGCCGCCTGAAAGACGGCATCTGCTCCATCGATACCGGTGTGGTGTTCCTGGATGTGCTGAACAATGCAGAGCGCATCTCTGACCACTGCTCTAACATCGCGGTGCGGATGGTGGGCATGGACGCCGGTGAGGATTACGACTCCCATACCCTCAAGAGCATCATGCATCACAACCCCAGCAAGGACTATATGCTGGAGTACGAGCAGTGCCGCAAGGAGTATCTTGTGCCGCTGGAAGAACTGGAAGCATAAAAAATACGATATCTGCCAGGAGGCCGCTGCACAACAGTCTGTGCGGCGGCCTCCTAGTGCATTCTGGCGGTGCGGCTGCGGTCATTCCCCCAGGTCTTCCAGCAGCAGATCCAGCTCCCGGGCGCTGTTTACCACAAGGCCGCGCTTGATGCGCAGGGCATCGTTTTCCGGCAGAAGGTTCGTGTAGATGCCGGTCACCCGGATCAGGGTTCCCGGGGTGCCGTCGGTACGGCAGGTGTATACAGCCACCCGGCCGCCGGCGTCCTGCAGGCAGTAGCGGGCGGCATCCGCCTGCGGCACGGTCTGGGCAGCCAGACGCAGTGGGGAAGAGGGGGCCGCCTCCGACCCGGCGGGGCTTTCCGGCAGCTGCAGCCGGGGCAGCGCCATCCAGAACAGGCTGAATACGATGGTGAACACGCAAAGCCCGTAGAACAGGCAGACAGACAATTTGCGCATGAAAAAACACTCCTTTCACCTGCAAGTATGCCCCATTTTGGCGGATAGCAGACAATTTTCACATCCGGGCACTGTACTTTCTGCGGGGGAGTGTGTTATACTATTTATATCTGTTTTGCGCACAAAGATTGGTTCTTGCCCGGTTTGGGTGCGCGTGCTATAATATGGTATTGCAGTTTGCAGTTTCGTGTCACAGACAATGTGGATAAAACCCGGTGCAGCAATGCCCGGCAACAGTCTTAAAATGTCAGGAGGCGATCCCTATCTCCAACAATGAGATGAGAAAGATCCATCGGGGCAGCGAGGAACAGCCTGCCCGCCCGGTGGGACGTAAAGTTAATGTGGCCCAGAGCCGCCGCGAGGCACCGAACGCACCGGAAAAACGCTCCGGTGCACCCAAAGCACCCAAGGCGCCTAAGGCACCCAGAGAAAAGGGCCGGCACCCGGTTCTGCGGTTCATCGGCCGCATCATCGCTACCGTGCTGTGCCTGGGGGTCATGCTGGGCAGCGTGGTGGCTGTGGGCATGGTGTACTACGTAGTGCAGGCTACCGCCAACGATGGCGATCTGCTGGATCTGGACAACATCCAGCTGAGCCAGTCCAGTATGGTGGTGGCGACCGACCCGGATACCGGCGCACAGGTGGAGTATGCCACCCTGCGCTCTTCCAACAGCCACCGCGTGTGGGCAGACCTGGAACAGATCCCGTCCAACCTGCAGTATGCCTTTATCTGCACCGAGGATAAGGATTTCTACACAGAACCCGGTGTCAATTTTAAACGTACTATCGGCGCAATGATCAACGAGTACCTGCTGCCCATCTACAGCTCCAAGCAGGGCGCATCTACGCTGGAACAGCAGCTCATCAAGAACCTGACCGATGATAACAGTGCCAGCGGCATCGATGGTGCGCTGCGCAAGGTGCGCGAGATCTACCGCGCCCTTTGCCTGAGCCGCAGCTACTCCAAGGAGACCATTCTGGAAGCCTATCTGAACACCATCAGCTTTACCGGCACGATCCAGGGTGTGCAGACGGCTGCCAACGAATACTTTAACAAGGATGTCAGCCAGCTGACCCTGTGGGAGTGCGCTTCCATTGCATCTATCACCAAAAATCCTACCAACTATAACCCCTATACGAACCCCGAAAACCTGATCAACCGCCGCAACTTTATCATGTACAACATGTGGCAGCAGGGGGTCATCAGTGAGGAGGACTACCGCAACGGCGCTGCACAGCCCCTTGTGCTGGCCGAAGAGGACAGCGGCAAAAAGCCCAGCACGGTCACCTCTTATTTTACCGATGCACTGTTCAACGAGGTCGTGCAGGATATCATGGCCAAGGAGGGCATCACCGAGGCAGAAGCCCAGAAGATGCTGTACACCGGCGGCTTTACCATTGAGGCTACCGTTAACACCAAGCTGCAGTCCCAGATGGAAAATCTGATGCTGAACGCGGACGATGCGACCTTCCCGGCGGGCTGGCATGAGGAAGAGGTCGCCTCCATCTCGGACGATGATGTGCAGGTGTTCAATGAGGACGGCACCCCCAAGACCCGTACCGGCGAGGACGGCACCGTCTACTATTACCGCAATGTGCGCACCCAGGCGGCTATGGTCACCCTGGATTACGATGGCAATGTGCTGGCCATGGTAGGCGGCGTGGGCGAAAAGACCAAGAGCCTCTCCCTGAACCGCGCTTATAGTGTGGACCGCCAGACCGGTTCTACCATCAAGCCCATCGGTGCCTATGCACTGGGCATTGAGTATGGTCTGGTCAACTGGTCCACCATGCTCAACAACTCGCCCCTGTACCAAAAGCAGGATATGGTCATCCGTGATGAGGATTACTGCCGCCGCAACGGCCTGATGGGCCTGTCCGACAAGCAGCTCAAGGCCTATCCCAACGCCTGGCGCAGCTGGCCCCGCAACTACGGCGGCAACAGCGGCGATGGCAGGGATGTCCCGCTGTGGAACGGCTTGGCACGCTCGCTGAACACCATCGCAGTGCGCGTGGGCGACCTGGTGGGCGCAAGCAATATCTTCAACTTTGTGTACAATACCCTGCAGCTGGATTCGCTGGACCCCACCAACGATGTGGGTCTGGCTCAGATGGTCATGGGCAGCCAGACCAAGGGTGTTACCCCCATGGCACTGGCTGCAGCCTTCCAGATCTTCTATGATGGCGAGTATACCACCCCGCACCTGTACACCCGTGTGCTGGACCGGGACGGCAATATTTACCTGGAAAACAACGCCACCAGCTATCAGGCGCTGACCCCGGAAACTGCTTATATCATGAACCGCCTGCTGAAAAACGTTCTGTTCTCCAGCGTAGGTACGGCCAGCGGCCGCTACCCCAACTCCAACGGCATGGAAGCCTTTGGTAAGACCGGTACTGCCAGCGACGAAAAAGACCTGTGGTTCGTGGGCGGCACCCCGTATTATGTTACCGCCGTTTGGTGGGGCTACGATGCACCCTACGATATGACCCGTACCCTGACCAAGCAGCAGGCCAAGACCCGTACCTGCGTTACGGCCTGGAAGACCCTGATGGAGCAGGCACAGGCGGATCTGCCGTATAAGGCATTCCCGACCTCGGACGGCGTGGTGGAGCGCCGCTACTGCACCCAGAGCGGCCTGCTGGCCGGTGCATCCTGCCCGGATACAGCGGTGGGCTATTACCGTGCCGAAGATCTGCCCGATACCTGCACCTACTCCCATGGCGCAGCCCGGGCTGCCGCAGAGGAGGACGCCGGCGCAGCAGCACCTGTGCAGCCGGTCGTCCCCACGGACACCAGCAACCTGGATACGGACTGAGCGAAAAATCATACTTTTCCGTCGCTTTGCCTAAAATCCGGCAAGGATGGGCCGCACTTCACGAAACAAAACTGGATATTTTGACAAAATAGCATCCGGACTCTTGCATTGCAGGGGTTCGGATGCTATTATATTTTCTGCAAGAACACTTGTGTTTGTGAGGTGAACAAGTTGGAGCGTCGCTTTTATCTGGTGGACGCACAGGTACTGCCGGAGGTGTTTCTCAAGGTGGTCCGTGCCAAGGAGCTGCTGGCCAGCGGGGAAGCACGCAGCATTTCGGCTGCGACCCGGGCTGTGGATCTTTCGCGCAGCGCATTTTATAAGTATAAGGATTGTATTTTTGATTCCGAGAACAGCCGCGAGGTGATAACGGTCATGGCGACCCTGCGGGATGAGACCGGTGCGCTGCAAAGCCTGCTGGCCGGTATCAGCGCCGCAGGTGCCAGCATTGTGACCATCAACCAGTCCACGCCGGAAAACGGGGCCGCGCTGGTGGCGGTCACCATCCGCACCGATACCATGCAGATGAGCCCGGAGGAGCTGACCGAAAAACTTTCGCGGCAGCGCATGGTGGTGGGTGTGCACTGTGGGTATAACCTGTAAGAAACAGGAAACGAGGGGAAAAGTATATGGCTAAAATTGCAATTCTGGGGTTTGGCACGGTGGGCAGCGGCGTGTACGAGGTGCTGCGCCGCAATGCCGCAAGTGTTTCCCGCCGGGCTGGTGAACCGGTGGAGGTAAAGTATATCCTGGACCCGAAGGATTTTTCCGGTAACCCGGTGGAACCGCTGGTAGTCAAAAGCATTGATGTGATCCTGCAGGACCCGGAGATCCGCGTGGTGGTAGAGACCATCGGCGGCACCCGCTTTGCTTACCCGTATGTCAAGGCCTGCCTGGAGAGCGGCCGCAGCGTGTGTACCTCCAACAAGGAGATGGTAGCCACCTACGGTGCCGAGCTGTTGGCACTGGCGAAGGAGCACGGCTGTGCTTTCCTGTTCGAGGCCTCTGTGGGCGGCGGCACCCCCATCATTACCCCCATGCACCAGTGCCTGGCTGCCAATGTTATCACTGAGGTGGAAGGCATCGTGAACGGCACCACCAACTTCATGCTCACCAAGATGGTGCGCGAGAACCTGAATTTTGACGATGCGCTGCAGATCGCCCAGGAGCTGGGCTACGCCGAGACCAAGGACCCCAGCGATGATGTGGATGGACGCGATGCCTGCCGCAAGATCGCCATCCTGTCCTCCATGGTGTGCGGCCATCAGATCTACCCGCAGAACATCCCCACCCGCGGCATCCGCGCCATCACCACCGCCGATGTGGAAAGCGCTGAGAAGCTGGGCTGCGTTATCAAGCTGATCGCCTGGATGAAGCGCGGCAGGGACGGCAGCGTGGCTGCCGGCGTGGAGCCGTGCCTTGTACCCAAGGCAAACCAGCTGGCCAGCGTGGACGATGTGTTCAACGCGGTGCTGGTCAAGGGCGATATGCTGGGCGATGTGGTGTT
>CAKTFD010000058.1 GCA_934553285.1 uncultured Faecalibacterium sp.
TTCTTGCCTCCTGTTTGTCCTTTTCTATATATTGGCTCTTTGAGTTCCCTATGTCAACTTTTATTGTACAACACCATTTGGCGGCAAATAAAAAAGCGCTGACCCTCTGGAAAGGGTCAGCGCTGGGGCCAGTGCTACAACATAAAGAGGTGGCCGCTTCCTGCTGGAACAGGGGGCTGCGCCACAAAGCACAGGCAGTTGGCATGGAACCGACTGCCTTTATTGTAGCACGCTGCCCCGATTTTGAAAAGGGGTAATTTTATGCGTGATGTACCATCCTCCGCCCTGCGGGTGGTCTGCTATGTCCGGGTGTCTACTCGGGAGCAGGCCGAGAAGGGCTATTCTGTCAGCGAGCAGCAGGAGCGTCTAAAGGCGTACTGTCTGGCGAAGGACTGGGCGGTTGCCCAGGTCATCACCGATCCGGGCTTCTCGGGGGCAAAACTTGAGCGCCCGGGTATGCAGCAGCTGATCTCCCTTGTGCAGGCGAAAAAGTGCGATGCTGTTTTGGTCTGGAAGCTGGACAGACTTTCTCGCTCCCAAAAGGATACGCTGTATCTGATCGAGGATGTGTTCCTGAAAAACGGCTGCGCCTTTGTTTCCATGAACGAGAACTTTGATACCTCCACGGCGTTTGGCCGGGCTATGATCGGCATCCTGTCGGTGTTCGCCCAGCTGGAACGTGAACAGATCCGGGAGCGCATGGCGGTTGGCCGTGTAGGCCGGGCAAAGGCCGGCCTTTTCCATGGTGGAGGCTTTGCTCCCATCGGCTACGATTACAAGACCATTGCCGAGGGCGGCGCTGGGCTTGTGGTGAACGAGTACGAAGCAATGCAGGTGCGGGAGGTGTTCTCTCTGTACCTCCAAGGCTGGCCGGTAAATCGTATTCGGAAGTATATGTCTGCACGCTACACCACGAAGGACGGCGACTGGGGGTCTGATACCACAGTGCGGGACGTCCTGAAGAATCCGCTGTACACCGGGAAGATAAACTGGGCGAAAAAGGTGTACGATGGTCAGCATGAACCGCTGATCTCGCAGGAAACCTTTGACGCCGCTGCCGCCCGGCTTGCCACCTCAAGCTGGAAGCGTACCACCTCAGATGGTACGGAGCGAAGCTCTCCGTTCAAATCCACCCACCTGCTGGGCGGCATCCTGTGGTGTGCCCGCTGCGGTGCAAGATACCATTCCAGCGGCAACTACTCAGGGCGGGGCGAGAACCGCCGGTACTGGCCATATTATGTTTGCTATTCCCGCTCGAAGCACCCGGCGTATATGGTGCGTGACCCAAACTGCCAGAATGATCGGTGGGCGGTGGCAAAGCTGGACGCCATTATAGAAAGCGAAATTCGGAAGCTGACCTTTGACCCGGCGGCGCTTGAACAGGCCGTGGCCGGGCCGCAGCAGGGTGAGGATGTTGTCCAGCGCCGGGCTGCGCTGCAGCAGCACCTGGATGATCTGCGGGAGCAGATGGGTCGTATTCTGGACTTATATCAAATGGGCGGCGCCCTGTCCGCTTCTATGGTCGGAGATCGTGTGGCAAAGCTCCAGGCGGAAATTGACGGCGTGGAGGCTGCGCTGGCGGAGGCCGTAGAGGAACCGCCCACCCAGCGCCTGGATGCTGCCCGGGCTGCTTTGGTCGGGGCGGAAGATGTTCTGGACAATGGGACGCTGGATGAAAAGCGGGAGCTTGTCCATAGCCTCATCCGCCGCATAGATCTGGATGGGGAAAATATTGATATACATTGGAGCTTTGCTCCGGAAAATTAAAAAGGGGTGCTGCACATCATTGACGTTCGGCATCCCTTTTCTTATGGAAACTTATGAACCGATAAGCCAGTCACTCTCAGGCTTCGCAATCAGACGAGCGTTGTTATATGCCATATCCAACGTTAAACAGGTGTGACCAGTATAAACGCCATCGTGTACGCCAACAGCCAGTGACAAATCAACCTTCTTGGGATCGCCCAGACTGATGGGGAGCAGAAACTGAATGCGACCATGGTAGTATTGAGGGACGGCCGCTTTGTAATTCTCTTTTACACGAATTTTGGCAAAGTCCAAAGCAGCACGAAAGAGCATAGGAAGATTATTCATGTCCCGATACTGCTCCGGTATACGCTGACGGTTTCTTTCGTCCTCAAGGATATGATCGATGTTAATGCGCATCTCAAGATGCGTATCGTAAATCAAATCAGAGCTGCTATCGAAGTAGCTTGCTCGCTCAGGGAGCGGGACGATTTGATTTAGCTCGATAGAAGATTCTTTGTAGAACCCTCTCAATTTCCACCTTACATTACGGCTGGAATCATTTTTGTCAAACAAAGCAAAAATGGGCTCAAAGTTTGGCGTGAATAAGCCGGTATTGAAGCACATCGCTGAATCGCTCATACTTATGTAATTGCCTTTTGGCGATGCTTTTCTCTGCGAGAGCAGGCGAGCGAACGTGTGATAAATATAATTTTCCAGAATGATGTTTTTCTTTGCGTCGGGAGTTTCAGCGTAGTCCCAACGTTCAGGCCGAGCCATGTCAGCCAACTCTTGGATGGCTGCGCCAAAGTTACCGAGGTATGCAAATTTTCTAAGCGCTGGTACAGAATAATCAGACATATGTGTCTCCTTCCGGAATAAAACAGCATATTATGTTTCCAGAAGACTTGACATTTAGCAAAGCCTCGAGTATAATATCTTCAGGAAACGTTGTAAGCCGCTATTCCACTAATGTTTTAATGCTTACAGTGAATAGGCTAGCGCCAATTACAGAGAGACACCACAACGGACGAGTTGGAATGGTGTCTTTCTCTTTTTATGAGGCTTCATTAAATATTATAGCATATGTTGTCGGATTTTACAACCCTTGGATAAAAAGATTTTTTAGATAACAACCTATGCTATCAATATTATCATAAAAATAAAGGCCGCCCGTACTGGGCGGCCTTTACTCTTGAATGGCAGACTCACTAAATTTGCATGAGATTTTAACTGCTTTTTTGTAAAGCAAAGAAGAACTGCTCGACAATAAAAAACGCAGGTAAGTTATCTATTGACTCTGATATAACTACTGCAAACCTCCACATGCTTCGTCCTTGGGAACAGATCTACCGGCTGCACTTTTTCTGCGCGGTAGCCATTCTGTTCCAGCCAGGCGGCGTCTCTTGCGGCGGTGGCGGGGTTGCAGCTGACATAGACCACCCGGCGGGGGGCCATGCGTACCACGGCGGAGAGGGTGGCTTCGTCGCAGCCCTTGCGGGGCGGGTCCAGCATCACGATGTCCGGGTGCAGGCCTTCGGCGGCCAGCTGCGTGGCTGCCTGACCGGCATCGGCGCAGAAGAAGCGGCTTTTGGCAGCCACAGCATCGCCCATGCGGGCAGCGTTGGCTTTGGCGCTCTCGATGGCCTCCGGTACGATCTCTACGCCGATCAGTTCGCGGCAGTGCGCGGCCATGGACAGGCCGATGGTGCCCATGCCGCAGTACAGATCCAGCAGTGCATCGTCCGGGGTCAGCTGTGCGTACTGGGCAGCAACGCTGTACAGCTGCTCGGCGGCCAGGGTGTTGACCTGGTAGAAGGAGAGAGGCCCCAGGCGCACCGGTACGCCGCAAAGGGTGTCCTCAATGTAGCCGGGTCCGTACAGGATGTGGTTCTCGCTGCCCAGGATAACGTTGGTGTTTCTGGCGTTGACGTTCAGCAGAACGGTGCTGATGACAGGAAACTGCTCCCGCAGTGCGGTGCAAAGCGCCTCTGCGCAGGGCAGTTTTGCCCGGGTGCATACCAGACAGACCATGATCTGTCCGCTGTGTGCGCCGCGCCGCAGGAAGATGTGCCGCACCAGCCCCTTGCCGGTCTGCTCATCGTAGGGGCGGATGCTGTGCTGCGCAAAAAATGCACACAATGCATTGCCGATCTCGTTCAGTATGCCGGGCTGCAGCTTACAGTCCGGGCAGGGAACGATGCGATGGGTGCGCCCTGCATAAAAGCCGATGCAGGGCATCCCGCTCTTATCCTGCCCTACCGGGAACTGCACTTTGTTGCGGTAACGGTCCACCTCCGGTGAGGGCAGGATGTCCAGTACCGGCACTTCCAGCCCACCGATGCGGCGGAAGGCATCCGCTACGCTTTCCTGTTTGGCGCGCAGCTCGGCGGCGTAGTCCAGATGCCGCAGGCTGCATCCGCCGCAAGGCCCCGCTACCGGGCAGTCCACCGGGATGCGGTCCGGGGAGGGGGTAAGCAGCTTGTCCAGGATGCCAAAGGCATAACGACCGCAGTCCTTGACGATGCGTACCTGGGCTTCGTCGCCCGGGGCGGTGCCGGGTACGAATACGGCTTCGCCATCGGCACTGTGGGCAACGCCGCTGCCATCGCTGGAAAGGCGCTCGATGCGCAGGGACAGGATCTGATTTTTCTGTAAAGGCATGGTTTCTCCTTGTGTGATGCGGTCAGGTCACGCCTGGGCAGGGTCTGCCGGGTCGATGTCCTGCTGGGTTGCGAAATATTTGCTTGGCGGCACGCCTTTGGCGCGCTTGAACACCCGCGAAAAGTAGAACTGGTCAAAAAAGCCTACCGATACGGCGACCTCTGCGATGGAGAGGCTGCCTGCGCGCAGCAGCTTGCAGGCTTCGTTGATGCGGTATTCGGTCAGGTAGTCGATGGGGCTTTTGCCGACATTCAGCATGAACACCCGGTACAGATGGCTGCGGGACACCCCCACGCTCTTGGCAACGTCATCGATGGAGATATCGTGGGAGTAGTTGAACTGGATGTATTTGATGGCATTGAGTACATACTGGCTGGAAGAAGAAGCTGTATGGGGTTTGCCTGCGCTGGTCTCCCGCATCAGTGCGGCGATAAACAGGTACAGGTAGCCCACCATGGCAGCCTCGTCCTGGGGCTGCAGCCCGCGGGAAGAGTAGATGTTGGTCAGCGCAGCCCGCATACCGTCTGGGTCGCTGGTGTGGTGCACGGGCGCATCGTCTGTAAAAGGCAGCTGTGCCGCCAGCTTGTGGGCGCAGGCACCGTTAAAGCCTACCCAGCTGTACTCCCAGGGCTGCTGCTCATCGGCAGTATAGCGGATCAGCTGGCTGGGACGCGCAAAAAACAGATCCCCCTCGCTCACTTCCCAGGTGCGGCCGCCCACCTCAAAGATGCCCTTGCCGGATACGACCAGGTGGATCAGGTAGTGGTCGCGGATGCCGGGACCCCAGGTCTGGCCCGGAGCACACCGTTCCAGCCCGCAATTGAAGATGGACAATTCGATATTGTTGGTGTAGTTCTGCTTGAAGGATTGCTTATAAACGTCTGGCATGGCTGCTTTACCTCCGTCCTGTCACATTCTGTTCCAAGTATATCATAGAACGCCCTGCAAATTCAACAAAAGTACATCTTATTCTTTGCGCTTGCCGCCAAAATTTTGGATTTTTCGGCCAAAGAAATTGAAAAAACGCTTCAAATGCATTACAATAGACGTAACAAACCGTCCGTATCGTTCTTTCCGAGAGGGGGATCTGTCATGGCCACCAGTGCACAGCTTAAAAAACAGATCATACAGGGCAGCTGGGATGCAGCACTTGCCGCGCTCTACGGAGCGGAACCGGCGGTGCTGCAGCGGCAGCGCGCGCGTTATGCCGCTGCGCTGGAACAGTTTGAGCTGTACTTCGGTCCCGGGCGGCAGGTGCAGGTATACTCAGCGCCCGGGCGTGCGGAGCTGGGCGGCAACCATACCGACCACCAGGGCGGGTACGGCCTTGCGGCGGCGGTCACGCTGGATCTGGTAGCAGTAGCAGCCCGCAATACAGAGGGCTATGTGCGGGTCAAATCCCGGGGGTTCAACAAGCTGGACGTCATCGATCTGGCCGCTGCGGGGCCGCAGGAAGGGGAGAGCACCCACTCGGCCAGCCTGATCCGGGGCATTGCCGAGGGCTTTCGTGCTGCGGGCAGAGAGATCGGCGGCTTTGATGCCTATACGGCCAGCGATGTGCTGCGCGGCTCCGGGCTGTCCAGCTCGGCGGCCTTTGAGATGGGCATGGCCTCTATCTGGAACGGGGTGTACGATGCCGGGCTGGCCCCGGCGGAGCTGGCCCGCATCTGCCAGTATGCGGAAAACATCTATTTCGGGAAACCCAGCGGCCTGCTGGATCAGCTGACCAGCGCCGTGGGCGGGGTCATTTTTGCAGATTTTACCCACCCGCAGGAGCCTGCGATCGAAAAGATCCATGCGGACGGCCTGCTGCCGGAGGGGATGTTCCTCTGCGTTACCGATACCCGGGGCAGCCACAGCGAGCTGACTGGCGAATTTGCAGCCATCCGGCAGGAGATGGAGCGTATCGCGGCCTGTTTTGACAAGCCGCTGCTGGGCCAGGTGCAGGAGGCTGCGTTCTGGGCGGCACTGCCTGCGCTGCGCCTGCGCTGCGGGGACCGGGCGGTGCTGCGCGCGATCCATTATTTTGAGGAAAATGCCCGCACCCTCGCACAGCGCAATGCGCTCCGTGCAAAGCAGTTCCATGCCTTTGCAAAACTGGTGCGGGAGAGCGGCCAGGCCTCCTTTGCGCTGTGCCAGAACGTATACTGTGCCGCCGATGTGCGGCATCAGGGGCTTTCGGTCGCGCTGGCGCTGAGTCAGAGCATCCTGCAGGGCAGCGGCGGGGCCTGGCGGATGCAGGGCGGCGGCTTTGCGGGCACCATCCAGGCCTATGTGCCCGGGCGGCTGCTGCAGCACTACCATACAGCCATAGAGCAGGTATTTGGGCAGGGCAGCTGCTATGTGCTGCGCCTGCGGGAGCAGGGCGCAGTCCGTGTGATATGACTGATATGACAAGCAAAAAAAGCCGTGCATACCGGGGCTTCCGGTCATGCACGGCTTACTTTTTACTGTGGCAGAAGGTCGTTACTTCCGCAGAGAGAAGGTCTGGAGGGTTGGCGCAGAGTTTGTCTGGGCCAGCCTTTGCTGGGCAGTGTCCAGGTACTGGATGGTGGAGGTCGCGGTATCGCGGGTCAGCCCCAAAAAACGGGAGAGCTGCCGGTAGATGCTGATACCGGTCTGCACGCCCAGCTTGACCACACGGAACAACAGCATGGGCACAAAGGTAAAGGAAAACGAGATCAGGCCGCTCTCAAAAAAGAAATCGTTGATGTGCAGGTTATCAAAAAAGCTGCCAACGGCATCGCCCAGCTCACCGCCGCCAAAGGCGGTGTACTGCTCTTCTTTAGAAAGCGAAGCGTAAGAGGAAGGCATCTGAAGCCTTTTCATATGCAAAAAACACTCCTTTCAGTGCGCGGAGAGATCAGGCTGCAACCAATGCGGGCTGCTGTGCGTCCTGCGCATCTCCACGGGACTGATTAAAAGCATCCTTGATGGAACCTACAAGGTTCTTGACGGAGAGGTAGAGGCCGCGGGCCTGTGCGTAGGCATAGTAGCCACCCAGACCGGCCAGACCAAAGCTGGCGATGCGGCTCCAGGTGTTCAGCCTGCCCCAATAGTGGTTCAGGATGCCGCCCAGGTCCAGGCCATCGGCCAGGCCGTTGATAACGCCATTTACTGCATAGGTGAAAGAATACTGCCCCATCAGAGAGATAAAGTTCACGACCACGTTCATGCCGAAAGTAGCGGCCTGCTCGGGCGTGATCTTGATAGAAAAGGCACCACCCTCGGTGTAGGTCATCTCCTCGGCAGAGAGAACAGCGTAGCAGGTAGGCATCTGCAGCGGGCGCTGATATGTATGATCCATGATGGAAAACTCCTTTCGCACACAGAACGCCCAACAGGGCAGTTCTTCTGTTACAAGAATTGTAGCATATCTGCATAAAAATAACAAGAGAGCGCGGGTTTAAAAATCATGATACATTTGTGAACATATTGTGATGACGCCCCGCGTAATGCGCGTAGCTGCGCGTAAATGCGGTGCGCGAGCCACGCACCGGCAGCGAAAAAATGTTGTAGCAGCCTGCAGGGCAGAGAGGCTCTATGTGTACAACAAAGGCATCTGCATCCGTGCGCCGCAGGCTTTTTCATGCCTGGGAGCAGAGGATGCAGATGCCTTATAGTCCGATGCGTGTATTTACCGGCAGCTGTCCGGCGCACGCTCATACAGCGCTGTCAGGTCGGCGATGTGTTCGGCCAGGTCAGCGGGCAGGGGCTGCGCCAGCCGCCACTGCCAGTTGGCAGCCTGGGTGCTGGGGGTGTTGATGCGGGCCTCACTGCCCAGATGCAGCCAGTCTGCCAGCGGGATGATAGCCATATCCGAAGCGCTGGCAAGGCAGGCGCAGATCATGGCCTCGGTCAGCTCCTCCGGCTTGCAGCGCAGATACCGGCAGGCATAGGCTACATCCGCAGCGCTGGCATTGCTGCGCCAGCCCTCGGTGGTAACATTATCGTGGGTGCCGGTGTACACTACGCTGTTGCGGGGATAGGTGTAGGGCAGATAGTTGCCCGATTCCCGGCTGTCAAAAGCGAACTGCATGATCTTCATGCCCGGGTAGCCGCTCTCGGCCAGCATGGCTTTCACCTCCGGGGTCAGGAAGCCAAGATCCTCGGCGATGATGCCGCCGCTGCCCAGCGTCTGATGCATAGCGTGGATGAAATCCCGGTCCGGGCCTTTTTCCCAGTGCCCGCCTGCAGCCGTTGTGGCTCCGGCAGGGATGGAGTAGTAGCTCTCAAAGCCCCGGAAGTGGTCGATGCGCACTACATCGTAGATGGAGGTGGCATGTTTCATACGGCGCTTCCACCAGGCAAAGCCGGTGGCCTTATGGGTGGGCCAGTCGTACAGCGGGTTGCCCCACAGCTGTCCGTCTGCCGCAAAGGCATCCGGCGGGCATCCGGCCACCTGGGTCAGGTGCATCCTGCCATCGGTCTGGAACAGCTCCGGGTGGGTCCACAGGTCGCTGGAATCCGGGCTGACATAGATGGGGATATCGCCCACCAGCTGGATGCCCTTGCGGTTGGCATAGGCTTTCAGTGCGTTCCACTGGGTATAGAAGAAGAACTGCACCGCCTTGTAATAGCAGATCTGGTCTGCCAGCTGTGTTTTTGCGGCGGCAATGGCTTCCGGCTCCCGGCAGCGCAGTGCATCCGGCCAGTCCGCAAGGCCCGCCTGCCCCTGTGCGGCCTTTACCGCCATGAACAGGGCGTAGTCCTCCAGCCAGAAGTCCTGCGCAGTGCAGAAGGCTTCGTAAGCGGGGGAGGGGGCAGCCAGCAGCCGGTCGGCAGCCTTTTTCAGCACAGCCGGGCGCTGGTTATACAGTGCGCCGTAATCGACAGCGCCCACCGGCTGGGCGGCAGGTACCTCCGCAGCGGTCAGGTAGCCTGCTGCCTCCAGCAGGCGGAGATCGATGAAATAGGGGTTCCCGGCAAAGGCGGAAAAGCTCTGGTAAGGGCTGTCGCCGTAGCCGGTAGGGCCGATGGGCAGGATCTGCCAGTAGGTCTGCTTTGCCTCGGCCAAAAAATCCACAAAAGCGGTAGCTTCACTACCCAGTGTGCCGATGCCAAATGGCCCCGGCAGACTGAACACCGGCATTAAAATGCCGCTTGCACGCATACCGTGCACCTCCTTAACCCTTTACAGCACCGGCCACGACACCCTCGATGATGTACTTCTGGCAGGTCATATAGAGGATGATGATGGGAATAATGGCGATAACGATGCATGCCATCATGGGAGCCAGCTCCACGCGGCCATAACCGCCGCGGAAATACTGGATAGCCATGGGGATGGTGCGGTATTTTTTGATATCCAGCACCAGGGTGGGCAGCAGGTAGTCGTTCCACACCCACATGGTCTCCAGGATCGCGGTGGAGATCATGGTGGGTTTGAGGATGGGGAATACGATCTTGAAGAAGATCTGGATGGGATTGCAGCCATCGATCATGGCAGCTTCCTCGATCTCGATGGGCACGCTCTTCATAAAGCCGGTGAACATAAACACGGCCAGACCGGCACCAAAGCCCAGATAGATGATGCAGATGTTCCAGGGGGTGTTCAGCTTGAGCTGGTCAGCGGTCTTGGACAGGGTGAACATGACCATCTGGAAGGGGACTACCATGGAGAACACGATCAGCAGGTTCATGAACTTGGATAGCTTGTTGTTCACGCGGGTCAGGTACCAGCCGGTCATGGAGCAGCACAGCAGGATCAGGAACACGCTGGAGATGGTGATGAGCAGGCTGTAGCCCATGCTGGAAAGAAAGTTCATCTTGACCACGCCGTAAACGTAGTTACTCAAACCGGCGAAAGTATCGGCAGTGGGCAGGCGGAACACCGTAGAGGTGGTAAAGCTGCCCTCGGTCTTTAAACTGTTCAGCAGGATCAGCACGATGGGGTAGATCCACAGCAGGCACAGCACCGCCATGATAACGGTAAGGATGGTGTTCCAGGTTCTTTTCTGTTTCGACATTACTGCTGCACCTCCTTGGAGCGGGTAAAGTGGAGCTGGATCAGCGAGATGACCACCACGATCAGGAAGAACACCACAGCCTTTGCCTGGCCGATGCCCTTCCACTGCGCACCGGAGCGGCCGTAGAAGGTGTTGTAGATGTTCAGTGCCAGCATTTCACTTGCGTTGGCCGGCTCGCCTGCGGTCAGGGCCACGTTCTGGTCGAACAGCTTGAAGCTGTTGGTCAGGGTCAGGAAGGTGCAGATGGTCACGCTGGGCATGACCATGGGGATCTTGATCTTGAACAGGATCTCGCGGTCGTTTGCACCATCGATCCTGGCCGCCTCGATCAGGTCGCCGGGCACGCTCTGCAGGCCGGCTACGTAGATGATCATCATATAGCCGATCTGCTGCCAGCACATCAGGATGACCAGACCGATAAAACCAGCTTTGGCATCCAGTGCCAGCAGCGGCTTCTGGAGGTTTGCCAGCAGGCCGTTGAGCAGGATCTGCCAGATGTAGCCCAGCAGGATGCCGCCGATCAGGTTGGGCATAAAGTACACGGTACGGAACAGGTTGGTGCCCTTGATGCCGCGGGTCAGCACCAGCGCAATGGCAAAGGCGCATACATTGATGAGCACGGTGCTCACCACAGTAAAGGCCGCCGTAAAGCCGAATGCATGCAGGAAGGTGGAATCCTGGAACACTGAGATGTAGTTCTGGATACCCACAAAGGTGGTCTTGGACACGGTGGTAAACCGCTGGAAGGACAGGTAAACGCCCCAGATAAAGGGCCAGATGAAACCGATGATAAAGGCGACCAGAGTAGGCAGCACAAACACCGGCCAGTATTTACTGATGGCTTTTTGCATGATATACCTCCTGATGGGAGCTGTTTGAATAAAAAAGAAGGGAGGCGGGCGAACTATTCCGCCCGCCTCCCGTTTTGATCCTTAGGGAGATCTCCGGTCAAGGCTTAGCCGTTGGCCAGCTTATACTCCTTGGCCCAACCATCCACAAATGCGGTGACAACGTCATCCCACTTGCCGGTGCCGGCTGCGTATGCGGTCAGGGCGCTGCCCACGCCGTTCTTCCACTCCTCGGAAGGCATGGTGGAGAAGCACCAGTCCACACTGGTCTTGCCATCGGCCACATACTCGTTTGCAATAGTGATCAGGGGGTTGGTGGAGTCCTTAGCCTTCTTGAAGGGGATCACGAAGCCCATGTTGTCTGCCATGGCAGAGGTGCCCTTGTCGGAAGTGACACACCAGTACAGGAAGTCCAGCGTAGCCTGGATGTCGGCCTCAGAAGCAGCGTTGTTCACGCACCAGAAGTTCTCGGAACCGGTGCACAGGCCCTGGTTCTCCTCGCCCTCTGCGCCGATGTAGATGGGCAGCATACCCAGGTTGTCATCGCCCAGGCTCTTCACATCGTTGTAAGCCCAGGTACCGTTCTGGTAGAAGACAGCCTTCTTGCCAACGAACTCAGCCACAGCATCGTTGCCGGTCTTGGAAGCCAGCAGCTTCGGGTCGCAGGTGGAATCGGTGATGTACAGATCCCAGATCTGCTTGTAATCGTCCAGATAGGTGCCCTTGATAGCATCGGTGGAGCCAATGCCGTCTGCCTTGTACTCGTAGTAGATGGGCAGGTTGGCCAGATGGGTCTTGAAACGCCAGTCAGAAGAACCATCCATACCGGCGGAGGTAAAGGCACCATCCACGCCCAGTGCGGTCTTGCGTGCCTGGATGTCATCTGCAACCTTCTTGAGGTCGGCAAAGCCCTTGATGTCCTCCTGCTTGTAACCGGCGGCGGTCAGCAGCTCTTTGTTGTAGATGATGCCGTAGGTCTCGATGACGTATGCAACAGCGGCAACTGCATCGCCGTCCTTCAAAGCAAAGGAATCGCTGGTCAGCTCGCCATACAGCTGGCTGCCGGACAGGTCGTAGCAGTAATCCTTCCAGTTTGCCAGACCCACAGGGCCATTCACCTGGAACAGGGTGGGAGCCTCGCTCTTTTCCATCTCGCTCATCAGGGTGGTCTCGTACTGACCGGAAGCAGCGGTCACAACGGTCACGGGCACGCCGGTCTCCTTGGTGTACTCAGCAGCCAGATCCTGCCAATCCTGATCCTGCTCGGGCTTGAAGTTCAGGTAGTAGACCTTGCCGTCTGCCTTTGCAGCGGTGCTGGAAGCAGCGGTAGAACCGGCAGCAGAAGAAGCGGTGCTGCTGGAAGAGCCGCCGCAGGCAGCCAGGCTCAGAGCAGCGGCGGAAACGCCGGCAGCTTTCAGGAAATTACGACGCGTGATCATCTTTTTCATAATAAGTTCTCCTTCTTATTAAAATTTAAGATCAACTATATACTCTCCGCCCCACGACGGAGGGAATACAAAATTCAGATAGCCCTTACGCTCTCGCCCTGCTGCAGCTCCGGCTGCAGGGTCACGGTCTGGGCCGCGGTCCCATGCTCGATTTGCCGTACCAGCAGCTCGATGCTCTGCAGTGCGATCTGCTCGCTGGGCTGGACGATGGTGGTCATTACCGGCACGCAGTAGCGGGACATCGTGATGCCATCGAAGCCGATCACCGAAACATCTTCCGGCACCCGCAGCCCGGCACTTACCAACGCCCGGATGGCACCAAAGGCGATCACATCGCTCATGGCGAACAGGGCGGTAAAGTCGGCCCGACGGGCCAGCAGGCTGTTCATGGCGTGGTAGGCGGACTCAAAATCGTAGTTGGACAGGCCGTAGAGCTTGTCATTGAACAGGATGCCCGCATCCTCCATGGCCTGCTGTGCGCCCTGACGGCGCATCATGCTGGGATAGCTGGTTGCCGGGCCGCCCAGGATGGCGATTTTGCGGTGCCCCTGCCGGATGAGGTAGTCCACAGCGGTATACGCCGCTGCACGGTCATCCACGCCCACCATGGAAAGGTTGGGGAAGGCCAGCTCATCCGAAACCAGGGTGGTCAGCACCGAAGGTACGGTGATGCTGGCAAATCCGCGCTGAAAGTTGGCTACGCTGCCGCCCAGAAAGATGATGCCCTTGGGCTTTATCTCCCGCAGGATCTTTTCGGCGGCATCGATCTCGTTGGCGTTCTCGTCCAGATAGGATACGATGCCGTTGTACCCGTACAGGGTAGCAGCCCGTTGCAGCTGAACCAGAAAATCCGAGAAGAAGATGTTGCGTGTGCCCTTTACCACAAATACCAGGCTGCGGGATTGCTGGATCTTTAACTGCCGGGCGTTTGTGTTGGGCACGAACCCGGCCTCCCGCATCACTTTCAGAACATGTTCCTTTGTTTCCGGACGCACATCCGGCCTGTCGTTGATCACACGGGAAATGGTACTGACGGAGCAGCCGCTGATCCGTGCAATGTCCTTGATGGTCAGGTTTGCCATGCCGGAAAGCCTCGCTTTCTGAAAGTTCATCGGGAACGTTGTCGGGAACGTTCCCGATGACATTAGTATGGCACAATTTGTATAAAAAATCAATAAGCATAAAACATATTCGTTCAAACTGCATAATACAGCTGCCTGCTTTTGTGCAGTTTGATTTGCCAGCAAAGCAGCCAGCTGCATCAATACCGAAAATTCCCGGTACAACTCAAAAAAGACCGGGAACATCGTACCGGTTTGTAACTTTTTGCACGGATGTTGCAAAGAAGGTAGACGTTGGATACAAGAAAAGATGCCGAAGATCCGCCCGGTTTTGGCTCTTTGTGCGCTGGGTGCGCCGGACGGCTATGGGCCACAGAGATCGGTTTTCCTAAGGGAGAAGGGCATTTGTCCCGGGCCAGGCTGCATAAGCTGCGTTCTGCGGCAGGGGCACCGTGCAGGCAGGGCAGGGGGGAAGCCGGACACAACAAAAAAGCGCTCTCACCTTGTCATCGGTGAGAGCGCTCTGCTGATTGCTGATTATTTTGATCGGGTTGGTTTTTTAAAGATTAGTCGCTGACGTAGGGCATCAGAGCAACGTGAC
>CAKTFD010000059.1 GCA_934553285.1 uncultured Faecalibacterium sp.
AAGATCATGGGCAAGGCCAACCAGTCCATCAATGTGGATAAGTACGGCCTGCTCATCTCCCTGCGCTGGGTCAAGGAGTTTGCCCTGCACAACCCCATCATCATGGTGATCCTTGTTACCGCTGTGGTCATCGGGGTGCTGTACTGGTTCTTTGGCACCGAGCTGGGCTGCGGCATCCGCGCCACCGGCTCCAACCCTGCCATGTCCCGTGCACAGGGCATCAACACCAACTTCAACATCGTGCTGGGGCTGGCTGTTTCCAACGGCCTGGTGGCGCTGTCCGGCGCACTGCTCAGCCAGTATCAGGGCTTTGCCGATGTCGGCATGGGCCGTGGTGCCATCGTCATTGGTCTGGCTGCTGTCATCATCGGCGAGGCGGTGTTCGGCCGTATCTTCCATAACTTTGCACTCAAGCTGACTGCTGTTTCCATTGGTGCTATCATCTACTATATCGTCATCCAGCTGGTGCTGACCCTGGGCTTTGATGCAAACCTGCTCAAGCTGCTCAGCGCCTCGGTGGTGGCGGTGTTCTTGGCTGTGCCGTACTGGAAGGGCAAATACTTCTCAAAGCCGGGCAAAAAGGCAAAGGAGGACGCAAAAAATGCTTGAGATCCAGAATGTTTCCAAAACCTTCAATGCAGGTACGGTGAACCAGAAAACTGCGCTGAACGGCCTGAACCTGAAACTGAACGAGGGCGATTTTGTTACCGTTATCGGCGGCAATGGTGCCGGCAAATCTACTATGCTGAACGCAGTGGCCGGTGTGTGGCCGGTGGATGAGGGTAAGATCCTCATCGATGGCGTGGATGTTACCCGCCTGGGCGAGTATCAGCGCGCTGCCTACATCGGCCGCGTGTTCCAGGACCCCATGACCGGCACTGCCGCTACCATGCAGATCGAGGAAAATCTGGCGCTGGCGGCCCGCCGCGGCAAGCGCCGCACCCTGCGTATCGGCATCACCAAGGCCGAGCGGGAGCAGTACCGTGAGCTGCTCAAGACGCTGGATCTGGGCCTTGAGGATCGCCTGACCGCCCGCGTAGGGCTGCTTTCCGGCGGTCAGCGGCAGGCGCTGACCCTGCTGATGGCTACCATGAACAAGCCCAAGCTGCTGCTGCTGGACGAGCACACCGCCGCACTGGATCCTAAAACGGCGCTGAAAGTGCTTACCCTTTCGGCCCGCATCGTGGAGGAAAACCACCTGACCACCATGATGATCACCCACAACATGAAGGATGCCATCAAGTATGGCAACCGCCTGATCATGATGCACGAAGGGCATATCATCTACGATGTGGCAGGGGAGGAGAAGAAGAACCTGCATGTCAGCGACCTGCTGGCCAAGTTCCAGATCGCCAGCGGCGGCGAGTTTGCAAACGACCGTATGATCTTGTCTTAAAGAGGGATTGCGATGAGAAAACTTTGGAAACGAGCAGCGGCGCTGGTCGTCAGTGCTGCATTGGCCGGTGCGATGCTTCCCAGTGCATTCTCGGAAGAAGCAACGAATGCGGTGGAAGCAAAACTTACAACGATGACCTTGCGGGAAAAGGTTGGGCAGTTGTTCTGGGTGCGCCCTGAAACGCTGGACTTTTCACTGGATCCTGAAAAAAAGATGCTGACGCAGACCATGCGGCAGAATCTGGAACAGTATCCGGTGGGCGGTATTGCAGTCTTTAAGAAGAACATCCAGGACGAGAACCAGCTTTCCTCCTTGATCGCGGATTTCCAAAGTGCCTCCAAAATACCGATGATCGTGGCCGTTGATGAAGAGGGCGGCGCGGTAGCCCGGCTGGCAAACCATGAGGCATTCTCTCTGCCTAAATATACGAGCGCCCGGGATATTGGCGAAACAGGCGACCCGGAGCAGGCCCGCCAGATGGGACGGACCATCGGCGGCTACCTGCGATCTTACGGGTTCAATCTGGATTTTGCGCCGGTTGCGGATGTGGATTCCAACCCGGCTAATCCGGTCATTGGCAGGCGGGCTTATTCCACCGATGCGCAGCAGACGGCGCAGATGGTGGCCGCTGCAGTGGAGGGCTTCCACGAGGCCGGGATGCTTTGCACGGTAAAGCATTTTCCGGGCCATGGGGATACCGGGCAGGACAGCCACTACGGAACAGCGACATCCTACAAGACCTGGGAAGAGATGAAAGCGATGGAGATGCTTCCCTTTGAGGCTGGGATCGCCGCCGGGGTCGATGTGGTCATGACGGCGCACATCACGACCCCGAATGCGACCACGGATGGCCTGCCGGCATCGCTGTCCTACACGATGATAACCGAGCGGCTGCGCGGAGAATTGGGCTTTCAGGGTGTGGTCGTAACCGATGCACTGGAAATGAATGCCATCAAAAACCACTTTACGCCGGCGGAATCGGCTGTGGCAGCACTTCGAGCCGGTGTGGATGTGCTGCTGATGCCCAGTGACCTGCGCGCGGCCTTTGATGGTGTAGTTCAGGCAGTGGAGGACGGCACGCTTTCAGAAGAGCGCCTGAACGAAAGCGTCCGGCGGATCCTGACCCTCAAACAAAAGGCTGGCCTGGATCTCAGCGGGTCGTCTGCAGCAAAGCAGCCTATAGCGGAGAAAACCTCCGATACGAAGTGCAGCTTTTCGGGCTGGCTGAAAAAGCTGTGGTATGGGGCTGATACCGCAGCGTGAATCCCCCAATATATGCAAAAGGCTCCCCGCCAATGGCAGGGAGCCTTTTGCTGTAGTGCGGATCACCGCTTGATGTCGTAGTTCATGTTCATCAGGTTGCGGATGGTGCTCACATCGTCGGTGATGTTGGCATCGCCGTGGATGGTGTGCTTGATGGCGCTGCTGGCCACCGCAAAGTTGATCATGTCCATGGCCTTGTAGTTGTGCAGCATGGCGTAGATCAGGCCGCTGGCAAAGGCATCGCCGCCGCCCACGCGGTCCAGGATGTTAAAGGTGTACAGCTTGCTCTCAAAGGTATGGCCTTCGTACCACATAAAGGCTTTCAGGCTGTTCTCGCTGCCGCTGTGGGCGTAGCGCACATGGCGGGCGATGCATTTCAGGTTGGGATAGCGTTCGATAAAGTGCTGGAAGATCTCATCCTGCTGCTCATAGCTGGGCTGCAGGGGCACGCCGTCCTTCCAGTCGCCCTTGCTGTGGTCGTTTTCGTCCTTCCACAGGTGGTAAGGCTCAATGCCCATCAGCACATCCACGTAGGGCAGGCACTCGGTGCAGAAGTCCCGCGCTTCCTCCCAGGTCCACAGGGTGGAGCGGAAGTTGCCGTCAAAGCTCACGGTCAGGCCCTTCTTCTTGGCTACCTTAAGCATGTCCAGGATCAGGCTGCGGCAGTTGGGAGCCAGTGCCGGGGTAATGCCGCTCAGATGCAGCCAGTCAAAGCCCTCCAGCAGGGCGTCCAGATCTACCTGAGAAAAATCGTACTCGGTAATGGCGCTGTGCTTGCGGTCGTAGATGACCTTGGAAGCACGGATGCCGTAGCCGGTCTCCAGATAGTAAGTACCCAGACGGTTAGAGGGGGTCTCGTCCGGCTCGGTCAGGATCATGGGGGTGCAATGCACATCGTTGGAGCGCAGCCAGCGCACGGCGCTCTTGCCCAGGCTGTTGTTGGGCACTACGCTGAAAAAGGTGCTGTCCACACCCAGGTTTGCCAGTGCCAGCGCAATGTTGGCTTCGCTGCCGCCGTAGCTGGCCTCAAAGGCCGATGCCATGCGGATCTTTTCGTAGTTCGGCGGGGTCAGGCGCAGCATGATCTCACCACAGGTGATAAACTTCTGGCCATTGGGTTCGCTGCCAAGGATCGGATTGAAATGTTCCATAACGCTCCTCCTGATAACTTTGCGGGCACCCGCAACTATTAACACATCGTTGTATCCATTATAGTGCGTTCCCGGACAGATTGCAAGCATTTGCACGCGGACGTAAGAGAAAAAATAGCCGAAAATTTGGTAAAGTTGCTGAAATACAGCGCAGCAGGGGCGGTCATATCCCGGTCAGGTCAAAACTGGGGGTGTATTCCTCCTTGGCGCTGCTTTTTTGCTGCATGTAACCCTGTACAAGCCCCTTGTCCATGGCATAGTTCACCACCCGGCGGTATTCGTAGGTGGTGATGCGCCGCCCGATGCCATGCTCGGCTGCTTTGTAAAAAGGGGTGTACTGGCTCATGACGCTGGGCAAAAAGCACCCGGGGGCGGCATCGTTCCATGCGGCCATCTGGTCCAGCACGGCAAAGCTGTCCTCCACATGGCCCGGCAGCGCCAGATGCCGCAGGATGACCCCCTTTTGCAGGATGCCGTCTGCATTGAATACCGGCGGCCCTGCCTGCGCCATCATGGCCTCGATAGCGGGCTTTGCCTGCGCAAAATAATCCGGCGCAGCAGAAAGCTCGGCAGAAAGGGCAGAGGATACATATTTCAGATCGGCCAGCCAGATGTCGATGTACCCGCGCCATGCCTCTACGCTTTCCACGGTCTCGTAGCCGCCGGTGTTGCACACGATGGGCAGCTGCAGCCCCCTGGCGCGGGCAATATCCAGCGCGGCAATGATCCACGGCCGCCACTGCCCCGGGGTGACCAGATTGATGTTGTTGGCCCCCTGCGCCTGCAGTGCCAGAAAGATCTCGGCCAGGTGCTCCACCGTGATCTCCCGGCCCAGCCCCTCGGCACTGATGGGGTAGTTCTGGCAGAAGCAGCACTTGAGGGTGCAGCCGGAAAAAAACACGGTGCCGCTGCCCTTGGTACCGCTGATGCATGGTTCTTCCCAGTAGTGCAGGGCGGCGCGGGCGGCCTTTAAGGTGGCACCTGCCCCGCAGAAACCGGTGCGCCCGGCGGCACGGTCGGCCCCGCAGCGGCGCGGGCAGAGGGTGCAGCGGGAGGGAACAGAGATGATGTTCGGCATAATATACAAAGTCCTTTGCGTAAAGTTTTTTTATTCAGTATACCACTTTTGGTGCCATTCGTGCTATACTGAAATACAGGGAAACCATAATACAAAAAACGCAACATCTTTGCAGGGCAAAATGTGCGTTGTAATGGAGGAAGCCATGCGCACCGAAACCGATGAGATCCGTGATAATCTGAAGTATCTGACCCTGCTGGCCAGAGATTACCCTTCGCAGGCGGCAGCTGCCAGCGAGATCATCAGCACACAGGCGCTGCTCAAACTGCCCAAGGGCACTGAACATTTCATGAGCGACCTGCACGGCGAGAACGAGGCCTTTGTGCATATCCTGAACTCCGCCTCCGGTGTCATCCGCGAAAAGGTGGATGCAGTGCTGGGCGATACCATGCCGGAAGCTGCTCGCGCGGAGCTGGCCACCCTGATCTACTACCCGGCGGAAAAACTGCCGCAGCTCAAGGTGCGCTGCACCACCGAGGATATGCTGGAGCAGTGGTATACCCAGACCCTGCTGCAGCTGATCGATATCTGCCGTCTGGTGTCCTCCAAGCACCCCCGGGAGCATGTGCGCAGCTGTCTGCCGTCCAGCTGCGGGTATATTCTGGACGAGCTGCTCCACGCCCACTTTGAGGACCACGATAAAGACCTGTATTACGGGCAGATCGTGGGCAGCATCATTGAGAATGGCCGTGCCGACCGCTTTATCGTGCGGCTGTGTGAGCTGATAAAGCATCTGGCGGTGGATAAACTGCATATCGTGGGCGATCTGTTCGACCGCGGCCCCCGCCCGGACATCATCCTGGATCTGCTGATGCGCCACCACAATGTGGATATCCAATGGGGCAACCACGATGTGGTGTGGATGGGTGCTGCTGCCGGCAGTCCCATCTGTATCTGCACGGTACTTAAAACCACCCTGGCCTACCATAACCACGGTATGCTGGAGGATTGCTACGGCATCAACCTGCGGCATCTGCAGCGCATGGCCGAGCAGTTCTATGGCGAGGACGATCTCTCCATCTGGATGCCCCATACCGATGCCGCACGCGGCCCTTATACCGAGGGCATGCTGCACCGCTGTGCTGTGATGCACAAAGCCATCTCCATCCTCATGTTCAAACTGGAATGCCAGGTCATCGACCGCAACCCGGATTTTCAGATGCAGGGACGGGATTACCTGCGCCGCATCGACTGGAACGCCCATACTGTGCGGGTAGGGGAAAAGGCTTATCCGCTGCGGGACACCGCTTTCCCTACGGTAGACCCCGCCGACCCTGCAAAGCTGAATCCGGACGAGGAACTGGTGCTGCAAAAACTGGTGCAGTCCTTCCGGCAGAGCGAAAAGCTGCAGCAGCATATCGAATTTCTGTACGCCAAGGGCAGCGTTTACCACATCGAAAACGGCAACCTGCTCTACCACGGCGCAGTCCCTATGAACAGCAAGGGCGGTTTTGAGGTGGAATGCTTTGAAAACCGCCGCTACGCAGGCCGTGCTCTGATGGATTACTGCGATGCCCGTGCCCGCCGTGGCTACTTTGCGCCGGAAGGCAGTGCCGCCCGGCAGAGCGGACAGGACTTTTTGTGGTATCTGTGGTGCGGCAGGCTTTCGCCGCTGTTCGGCCGCAGCGCCATGACTACCTTCGAGCGGCTGTATATCGCCGACCCGGCCACCCATACGGAGGTCAAGGACCCCTACTATACCTGGTATAACGATGAAGCCGCCTGCCGCCGGATCCTGGCGGAGTTTGGCCTGCCGGGCATGAGCCACATCGTAAACGGCCATGTGCCGGTGCAGGAGAAAAACGGCGAAAGCCCCATCAAGGGCGGGGGACGGCTGGTGGTTATCGATGGCGGGTTCTGCCGCGCCTACCACGAAAAGACCGGCATCGCCGGTTATACGCTGGTGTACTCCAGCCGCACCATGTCCCTGCGCACACACCAGCCGTTTGAAAGCGCTGAAAAAGCCGTACGGGAAAACCTGGATATCCTCTCCCAGAAGAATATTCTGGAAACTGAAAACCATCGTATCCTCGTGGAAGATACCGACGAGGGCGAGGTGCTGCGGGAGCGAGTGCACGATCTGAAACAGCTGGTAACGGCCTATCAGCTGGGCTGGATCCAGGAGGCGCGGTGCGAAGACCACGTTTGGTGATATCGCACAAACCGGCAAGCTGTGTCATCTTTGGGCAAAATTGATGAAAAAACCAATAAAATTTTGGAATATCCGCGTTGAATCTGGGCAAAACAGAAAATAATCAAACATATACAAATCTGCCTTTGCTTTTTTGTGGAAGTAGTGTATAATAGGATAGTTATAAGTACGCCCTGGTGTTGGTCAATCTGTACACACAGGCAGTACAAGGAACGATTTGGAATGCTTTCAGGAACCTTAACAGGCCTGTGGCACAGGCCTTTGACAAGGAGATCATAAAAGTGGAGAAATTTGTTATTACGGGCGGCAAGCCCCTGCATGGAGAAGTAACGATCTCCGGCGCAAAGAACGCGGCTGTGGGCATCCTGCCCGCCACCATTCTGGCAGCGGATGTCTGCGTCATCGAAAATCTGCCCGATATCAGCGATGTGGCGGTCAGCCTCAAGATCCTGAGCACCCTTGGTGCCCGGGTAAAGATGCTCAATCGCAACACCTACGAGATCGATACCACGCATCTGGTCACGACCAATGTCCCGGACGATCTGTCCCGCCAGATGCGCGCTAGCTACTACTTCCTGGGTGCGCTGCTGTCCCGTTTTGGTAAGGCACAGGTAGCTATGCCCGGCGGCTGCAACCTTGGCCCCCGCCCCATCGACCAGCACCTCAAGGTGTTCAGCGCCCTGGGTGCCGAGGACAGCGTGGACTACGGCATGATCACCGTGCGTACCAAGCAGGAGCTGGCCGGTGCGCATATCTTCTTTGATAAGGTCAGCGTGGGCGCTACCATGAACGGTATGCTCTCCGCCGTGATGGCAAAGGGGCAGACCATCCTGGAAAACTGCGCCAAGGAGCCGCATGTGGTGGATCTGGCCAACTTCCTGAACATGTGCGGTGCCGATGTGCGCGGTGCCGGTACCGATGTCATCAAGGTGCGCGGCGTGGAAAAGATGCACGGCTGCACCTACAGCATCATCCCGGATCAGATCGAGGCAGGCAGCTACATGGTAGCCGCTGCTGCCACTGGCGGCGATGTGCTGATCAAAAACGTGACGCCCAAGCATCTGGAACCCATCACGGCCAAGCTGCGCCGTGCAGGGGCCACCGTGGAGGAGTTTGACGATGCCGTGCGGGTGTCCCGTACCGGTGATATCCTGCCGCTGAAGATCAATACCATGCCGCACCCCGGTTTCCCCACCGATATGCAGCCCCTGATGGGTGTTCTGCTGAGCGTGGCCAAGGGCACCAGCACCATCACCGAGAGCGTGTGGGACAACCGCTTCCGCTATGTGGACGAGCTGCGCAAGATGGGTGCCAGCGTGCAGGTGGATGGCCAGGTCGCTGTGTTTGAGGGCGTGGAGAAGCTCAGTCCTGCACCGCTGCGTGCTTCCGACCTGCGTGCCGGAGCCGCCATGGTGGTGGCAGCCCTGATGACCGAGGGCACCAGCGAGATCGAAGAGATCGGGCATATCGAGCGCGGCTACGAGAATATCGTAGAAAAGCTGCGCGGCCTGGGTGCAGATATCCGCAAGGTGGAGCGGGTGCCCGCTGCACTGAATCAGGCCCTGTAACAGGAACGCAAATACACAAACAGCCTGCCGCAAGTTCTGTGCGGCGGGCTGTTTTCGGGTGTTGAACATAAGAGGTTTTCATGGCAGAGTTCATTTCATTGTATTCCGGTTCTTCCGGCAACAGCAGCGTGGTGCGCTGCGGCAGCCAGTATCTCATCGTGGATATGGGCAAGGGTGTGCGTACCACCTCGGCAGCGCTCAAGGCACTGGGGCTTGCAGTCAGCGACTGTGCAGGCATCCTCATCACCCATGAGCACAGCGACCACGTTAAGGGGCTGTCCACCTTTCTCAAAAAGAATCCGCTGCCGGTGTACGGTGCCGCTGCCACGCTGGATTTTCTGGATGCCAACGGCATCGTGCCTGCCAGCTGCGCGCTGAACGCGCTGGAAGGCAGGGAAGAGGACATCGGCAGTTTTGGGGTGCAGTCCTTCCCGACCAGCCACGATGTGCCCTGTGTGGGCTACCGCATCCACACCCCGGACGATAAGACCATGACCATCGCCACCGACCTTGGCACCCTGACTGCGCCGGTGCACGAGGCGCTTTCCGGCTGTGACCTGGTGGCGCTGGAAAGCAACTACGACCTGCATATGCTGCGCAGCGGACCGTATCCGTACTACCTGCGCGCCCGCATTGAGAGCGTACGGGGCCATCTTTCCAACGATGAGTGCTCGGCAAAACTGCTGGAACTCATCCAGGGCGGCTGCAAAAAATTTGCGCTGTGCCACCTCTCGCAGGAGAACAATACCCCCGCCCTTGCACTGCAGACGGTGTTCACGACCCTGGGCGCAGCCGGAGTCGTGCCGGAAAAGGACTGCATCGTGCAGGCGCAGCGCCGCAACGAGGTAAGCCCTGCGCTGGAGTTCTGATATCGCAACAAATAAAGCCATCTGTAACGGCCTGCCCGGAGCGTTTTGATACTCGGCACGGCAATTGCAGATGGCTTTTGCTTTGCGTGATGATACGATGTTTTGCTGAAATAAAAAGCCGAATGGTATGTACAAAGAGAGAAGGCGGACCGGATAGAAACAAAACCGCTTATTCCGCTGCTTTCTGTACCCGGATATCACTGCCCAGGAACTGGATCTGTACAAAAGCCGCAAGGCGGCTGGAGATCTTTTCGGTATACAGCTTTTCCAGCAGGGCACCATCCGTGATGTTGGTGGTAACGATGGTGGGCAGCTTTGCGCCCAGACGGTTGTTCAGCAGGCTGTACAGATTCGTCAAAAAAAAGCTGGAGTTGAACTCGGTGCCCAGATCGTCCAGGATCAGCAGGTCGGCATTGCAGGCGGTCTGGAAGAGCGTTTCCTCTTCGCCGCCGGGGTCGGTGCCAAAATGCAGCGCTTCCAGCCGGCCAAAGAAATCCGGGCAGGAAACATAGATCACATCGTGGTTCTGCCGCAGCACCTCTCCGGCAATGGCAAGGGCGGCATGGGTCTTGCCCAGCCCTGCATTGCCCACCAGAAGCAGGCTTTCCCGGCTGGCGGGGGAAAAATCTGTGGCGTAATCCCGCAAATCGGCCAGTACATCCGCCATGTAGCTGCGGATGCTCTCGCCCAGGGTCTTGTCCACGGTGTTGGGGTAATAGTCCAGCTGCATGGTGTCAAAGCTGGAGATGGACAGGCTGGACAGCTCTTCGATCTCCTTCCGACGCAGCTGCTGCATCACCCGGCGCACGCAGTCACAGGTGCGCCCCTCCACAGCGCCGGTGTCCTGGCAGCGCCTGCAGGTAAACTTCGGCTCCAATGCGTCTGCAGGGCGGCCGCTGGCAGCCAGCAGGGCGGTCAGCCGCTGCTTTGCAGCAGTAAGGGCAGCTGCAGCCTCGGTGCGGTCTTTCCCGGCAGCACCGGCAATGGCGCAGCGGATGCCCCGTACCCGCACCTCCTCCTCCGCGTGGCGCAGCTCCGGGATGGCGGCTTCGGCTTCTGCCTGGGCATCCTGTGCCAGCGCGCGGGCGGTCTGCCGCCGCATGGCTACGGTGCGCAGCGCTTCCTGATACAATTCGTTTTTGGTACGCATAAAAGCTCCTTATTCCGGTTTCTTGATGAGGGAACGGCGGCGGGTGGCGTTTTTCAGGATGTCGTTCCCGCTGGGGGCTGCGCGGTCCACCCGGATATTCCGGCTGGCACCGGCTGCAGCCACCGGCCCGCGCACATCGTGGATGCTGCGCAGCCCCTTGGCGTTCCAGGTCTTGAGGATGCTGTTCCAGTACCACAGATCCCGTTTTGGCCCGGCCTGCACAGCGGCCTCCTGCACCATGGCATCATCGTAGCCGTACACCTCGTACCAGCGGGCGATGGCTTTGCGCCCGCCCAGGGTCAGCTCCTCGCTGGGGATCTGCAGCAGGCTGCTGACATATTCCTCCCGGTTCTGGCGCAGGGCCAGCAGCTGCAGGTGGGCATCGGCCTGCTCGCCGGTCTCTACGCCTTCCGCACGCCAGACCTTCAGCTCGTGGGCCACCGCAGCCATGGTGCGCTTGCCCCGGCTGGCTACGTAGGCAACGCACAGCATCACGGTCTCTGGGGCAAAGCCCTCCTGCACATACAGGTTCACCAGCTTTTCCATCTCGTTGTGGGTCAGCGCCCGGGCAAAACTGGTCTGCCCGCAGTCGATCAGGCTGGAGATCATGGGGTCGGTACGGCTGGCGGCTGCGATCTCGGCCCAGTTCATGGGTGCGGGTGCGCTTGGCTCTGCACCCGGGGCCGCATTTTCCTCGTAGCGTTCCAGCAGCCCTGCACCGGCCCAGAAGGCCAGTGCGCTCTCGGCGCTGATGCGGCTGCGCAGCTTGAGATCGGCGCAGATCTTGTCCGGGTCGGTCACCCCGGTAGCCAGCACATACAGCGCCACCCGCACATTATATTCTTCGGCGATGCCCAGCTTGGAAAACACCAGCTGCGGCACGGCGATGGTATCGCCCTTGAGTTCTTTCAAACGGTAGATCATGGTTTCCTCATTCGGTTCATTCGTTGGGGGCTTCCGGTTCAGCAGGCGGTTCCCAGGGGTCGCAGTCCATCATGTCCGGGCAGTTGTTCCAGCGTTCCGGCTCCGCCTCATAGGCGTCTTTCAGGTACTGTGCCGCGGCCGTGCGGCCTGCGTCTGTAAGCGGAAACACCTCCCGGCGGCGCAGGGCGGGGTCGGTCTTGTCAATGGTCCAGGGAGCAGGCCAGTAGTCCACCGTGAGGATCTTTTCCTCTTTGGTGGCACCCTCGCCGCCGTCCGGGTCCGGCACGGTGCGCTTGCCCGGGGTAAGCCGGTAGCGCAGCCCGGCCTCGTTGCCGCTGTAATCATTCTTGCACAAAAAATAGTGCAGCAGGGGAACAAAGATCATGGTGCAGCTTGTCCTTTCCGGCAAAAGGCACAGCCTTTTGCACAATCAATTCTATTATAAAGCCGCCGGGCCAAAATGCAATAACTTTTTGCATCGCTCTGCGGAGATCGATTGGCACCAACACCAAAAGAGGCCGCTGCGCAACTGCACAACGGCCTCTCCATAAAAACTTACTTTAAAATTTACTTCATCAGGCTGCACACGGCCTCGGCGTAAGCGGCGGGGTCGTCCACGGGCAGGCCCTCAATGAGCTGTGCCTGTGCGTACAGCAGGGCGCTGTACTTGTTCAGCTTTTCGGTATCGCCAGCCTCCTGCGCGGCCTTGAGGGCAGCAAACACAGGGTGGTTCACGTTCAGTTCCAGCACCTTGTCGCTCTTCACACCCTCGCTGCCGGGCTGCTTGGCCAGCACCTTCTCCATCTCGATGGACAGCGGGCCGTCTGCACTCAGGCACACAGGGTGATCTTTCAGGCGGGTGGAGACCCGCACTTCCTTTACCTTGCCGCCCAGTGCGTCCTTCATGGCATCGAACAGTACCTTATTCTCTGCGGTGGCATCCTCGGCGGCCTTCTTTTCCTCCTCGGATTCCAGGCCCAGGTCGCCGCTGTTCACGTTCTTGAACTCCACGGTGCCGTCCTTGCCCTCAGCATCCTTGCGGGGGTAGCTGTGCAGGATCTGCAGGCAGAACTCGTCCACATCCTCGGTCAGCAGCAGCACATCAAAGCCCTTGTCCAGCACCAGTTCGGCAGCAGGCAGCTTGGCCAGGCGGTCGGTGGAGTCGCCGGCGGCAAAGTAGATATACTTCTGCTCTGCGGGCATCTTTTCCACATACTCCTGCAGGGTGATCATCTTCTGCTCCTTGGCAGACCAGAACAGCAGCAGGTCCCGCAGCAGTTCAGCGTGCATCCCGTAATCCGAGTAAGCGCCAAACTTGATCTGACGGCCAAATTCCTTCCAGAACTCCTCGTACTTTGCACGGTCATTGTTCAGCATGGCGTGCAGTTCGTTCTTGATCTTCTTCTCCAGTGCATTGTGGATCAGTTTCAGCTGGCTGTCCTTCTGCAGCATCTCGCGGCTGATATTCAGGCTCAGATCCTGGCTGTCCACGATGCCCTTGACAAAGCTGAAATAATCGGGCAGCAGGTCGGCACATTTTTCCATGATGAGCACGCCGGAGGCATACAGTGCCAGACCCTTTTCGTAGTCCTTGGTATAGAAGTCGTACGGGCGGTGGCTGGGTACGAACAGCAGGGCGTTGTAGTTGGCGGTGCCTTCGGTGCGGCTCACGATGACCCGGGCGGGGTCTGCATAATCGCCGAACTTATCTTTGTAGAAGGCGTTGTACTCTTCATCGGTCACTTCGCTCTTCTGCTTTTTCCAGATGGGGATCATGCTGTTCAGGGTCTCCAGCTCGGTGTAGCTCTCCCACTCCGGCTTGTAGTCCTCGGGCTTGGGGTCCGGTTCCGGCTTCTGGCGGCTCTTTTCGCGCTCCATCTGGATGGGGTAACGCACATAGTCGCTGTACTTCTTGATAATGGCCACGATGCCGTATTCATCCAGGAAGTTGTCGTACTTGTCCGTTTCGGTATCCGGCTTGATGTGCAGGATGATCTGGGTGCCAACGGTATCCTTCTCGGCGGGGGTCATCTCGTAACCGTCCACACCGGAGGACTCCCACTGCCATGCCGTATCCGCGCCGTAGGCCTTGGAGATGACGGTGACCTTATCGGCTACCATAAAGGCGGAGTAGAAGCCGACACCGAACTGGCCGATGATGTCGATGTTCTCATCCTTGTTGTCCTTCTTAAAGTCCAGGGAGCCGGAGTGGGCGATGGTGCCCAGGTTCTCTTCCAGTTCCTCTTTGGTCATACCGATGCCGTTATCCTCCACGGTCAGGATGCGGTTTTCCTTATCGCGGGTGATGAGGATACGGAAATCGCTCTTGTTCATGCCCACAGCGGGGTCGGTCAGGCTCTTATAGTATAGTTTGTCGATGGCATCCGAAGCGTTGGAGATCAGCTCCCGCAGGAAAATTTCCTTGTTGGTGTAGATGGAGTTGATCATCATATCCATCAGCTTTTT
>CAKTFD010000060.1 GCA_934553285.1 uncultured Faecalibacterium sp.
ATGTCGTACTCGTTCCGGATGGTCTTTTCCAGCGTGAACTGCTCGGTGATGCGGTCTTTTTGTGCTGTCTGCACCGCTGTGTCTGCGGTGCTTTGGGCAGCTGCGCCGGAGCCTGCGGGGGCAGCGGGAGCCGCTGCGCTGCCGCAGCCGGTCAGCCAGAGAGCCGCAGCCAGCACCAGCGCGGTAAGGCGTTTGTGTTTCATGGTCGTTCTCCTGTGTTCTCAGCCGTAGCTGCGGGTCATCTGCAGCTGGGTCTCGCCCTCGGCAAAGGGGTTTTGCCCGTCGATCATGGTCATGGTCAGGTTCTCGTTGTACTGGTCCATCTTGAACGCCGCCACAAAGTCGAGCCCTGCGTCGGTAAAGATGGCCAGCACCATGCCCTCCGGCACCACGCCCAGGTACGCGGCGTCGCCCCGATAGATGCAGCTGTTGTTCTGCACGCCCAGCTGAACGCTGCCGTCGCTGCCCAGATCCAGCCAGTTCCAGCCGTTTTCGCCGGTATAGTTGTAGGAGCCGGCGATGGAATAGGGGATACCCTGCACGCTCCACTCTGACGACAGGTCAGCCAGCTCCAACACAGAGCCATCCTTCCGGCGCAGGTTCACCTTGCTATTGCCGCTGCGCTCCAGCGACACGCCGTTGTTGGCAATGTAGATGGGGTTCTGACAGATCATGGCATTTCCGAACAGAAGGCAGCGCAGCACATCTACATACTCCACCACGCCGTCTTTGGTCAGCAGATAGACCACCGGGTGGAAGACCGAGTCGGTCTGCTGACCGATGCACACATCCACATATTCATTGTAAGAGCCAAGGATCGGGTAGGTGCGCGCCTGCTCCACCCGGAGGTTGAGTTCGGTGTCCCAGGTGGCGGTCTTGGGTGCAGGGCTCACGGTGATGGTGGCCTGCGTTCCCTTCAGCTGCACCTGCACACCGTCGAAGGTGTCAGTCAGCACCGGGGTGTCGGTGGGGGCGGCGGGGGTCAGCGGGATCTCCACATCCAGCTGCTGCCATCCCCTTTCGGACGCGGAGCCGTATCTGCTCCGGATCACCAGCTGATTTTGCTCCGGCAAAAGCAGGCAAAGGTTTTCCAGTTCATTGCATTCCAGCGTGTCCATTCGCATTTGCGAAAAATCTCCGTCGAGACGCCAGCTCTCGTAATATGGGCTCTGCGCCATCTCCCGGTCAAGGGTCTGCATGGCCTGCCGCTGCACCTGCTGCTGCACGGTGTCCGGGTCCAGACCCATACGCTGCAGCATCTCGGCCACGGAGACCTGCTTTCCGGTGGCAAAATCGAAGCACCAGCCCCGGGAATACCACGGGGCGGTGCCGCCATTGCGGTCGCGTATCACCAGACTGACGCAGTCGCCGTACCAGTAGGCATCCCAGTTCACACCGATCTGCGGGTACTCACTGCCCGGCTGTTCGGCCTCCTCGTAGGTCTCATATTCCCGGAAATATGCCGCATAGATGTCGTTCAGTTCATCGTTGATGGAGGCGGCATCCGGGCTGTCGCATTCCAGCTGCGGCACACGGACGGACACATGGACGGAAATGTCCTGCCCCGTGTCCGCCTCCCACACGCCCGAAACGTCCTTCTCCAGCGTGTACTGGTCGGTGATGCGCTCCTTCTGGGCGGCAAGCACCGGGGTGTTCTGGCTGCTGCCGGTGCTCTGGCTGGCAGCAGCCGGGCCGGAGCTGCCTGGGGTACTGCCTTGGGTGCTGCCACAGCCCGCCAGCAGCAGGGCGGCAGACAGGGCCAGGGCGGCAAGCCGCACCGATGCCCCGGGAAATGCAGGGAAGATACACAGGTCATAGCGCTTCATCGGGAACACTCCTTCCGTTTTTTGGAATACTGCACAAATTCTTGCCTTGTGATAAGGAGGGGGCGTTTTGCATCTTGTCGTTCAGGCTATCTTATGTTATCCTAGAAAAAAGGCTTTCCGGGGATAACTCTTGTGCATGGCGACGAATGCCTGCGACGGATGCGCGATCATTCTGGTTGTAATATACCATACTCAATACAAAATTTCGCCCCCAGAAGCCCTGTTTTTGAGGGGAAAAATAAAAAAATTTTTGGGGCTGTTCTTTGCCTTCCCCCTACAGCATCCCCCCAAAAACAAAAAATTGGGGGGATGTGGGAAAATTCTCTGTCGGATGGGGCAGACTGGCCTGCTTTTCCATCGATCTCAGCGTATACGGAAAGGAAGCAAAAAAATGAAACGACGGACATTCCTCAAGGTCGCGGCGGCGGTTTCCGGTCTGTGGCTGACGGGCTGCGGCGGCAGCAAGACCCTGCTTTCGCCCCAGGATCCTGCGATACTGAGCATCTGGCATGTTTATGGGGAGCAGGCGGATTCCCCCATGAACCGCCTGCTGACCGAGTTCAACGATACGGTGGGCAGGGAAAAGGGCATCCTGCTCAATGTGACCAATATGACCAATAGCGCTTCCATCGGCAGCCAGCTGCGGGAGGCGCAGGCGGGCAAGCCCGGTGCGCTGGATCTGCCGGATCTGTTCTCCGCCCATTCTTCGGATGCCGCCGGGCTGGGGATCGAAAACCTGGTGGACTGGAACGACTGGTTTACCGCCGAGGAAATGGCGGCCTATGTGCCCGGTTTTGTGCAGGATGGCATCATCGAGGGCAGGCAGATCGTGTTTCCGGTGTCCAAATCCACCCAGCTCATCTTTTTAAACGGTTCCCAGTATGCCCGCTTTGCAGCGGACACCGGGGCAGATCTTGCTGCCCTTGCTACCTGGGAGGGCTTTTTTGCCATGGCGGCAGCGTACCGGCAGTGGTCGGGCGGCAAACCCTTCTGTGCGCTGGACTACCCGCTGCGGCTGGTGGAGCTGAACGCGCTGGAACAGGGCAGCGGGGAGCTGTATCAGGGCAGCTGGTATGATCTGGACAACGCGGTCTTTCGCGCATCCTGGATGGAGTTTGCCCGGGGGCTGGTGCAGGGGGATATCATCGTATCGGACCTGTATTCCAACACGCAGGTGATGACGGGCGAAACACTGGCGGGGCTTGGCAGCTCTGCCGCCATCCTCTACTATAACGATGTGGTCACCTACCCGGACAACACCACCGAGCCGACCGACCTGCTGCTGGCGGCGCTGCCCCATGCCGCAGGTACGGCTGTGCCGCTGATGCCGCAGGCGGGGGTGGGGCTGTGCGCCTTTAAGACCACCGACCGGAAGGCCGAAGCCGCCGCAGTGTTCCTGCGGTGGCTCACCGAGCAGCAGCGCAACCTGGAGTTTGCAGCGGCCACCGGTTACATGCCGGTCTCCCGTGCCGCCTTTGACGCTATCGGAGAGCATCCCTTCCAGCAGGAGAGCTATCGGCGGCTGTACGATGTTTATAATGCGATGTGCACAGAGGATACGCCGCTGTCCGAGCCGAGCATCGTGGGCTACCATGCCAAAGTCAACACCTTTTACGATGCACTGCGCCAGCAGCAGAAGGCCTACCCCCAGCGCCTTGCGGCAGGCGAAACGGCGGACGCACTGGCTGAGGAGAGCTGGCAGCTGCTGTGCAAAAACGCATGACCCCCGAAAACGTACAGGAAAGGAGGGTTTTGGATGCGACTGTCTGACCGGTACCGCGCCGCTGTGCACCAGCGCCCGCTGACCTATCATCTGCTGTGGAAGAGCCTGCTGCTGGCAGTGCTGCTGCTGCTTTCGTTTGGTGCTGCGCTGTTTTTGTTTGCCAGCCTGCACAATACCAAAAAGGATGTGGCGCGCAGCCTCGCGATCCAGTTTTCGGTCTTTCAAAACGATGTGGACCGGTATTTCGACCAGCTGGCGGTCATGAGCGTGAACCTTTCTGAGGATATGGGCGCACTGGTGGAGCAGCAGCTTGCCGCCCAAAATAAAACCTTTGCGCAGCTGAACGATGCACCGGATGCACTGAACGCGCTGGAAGAAGCAATGCTCGAGCCGCTTTGCCGTGTGCTGCGCCAGACCAGCTGCTCCGGAGCATTTGTGCTGCTGGATGCGACCATCAACAGCAGCCTGGCGGATGCGGAGCGATCCCGCGCCGGGCTGTATATCCAGAAGAGCGGTGCCGATACCCCCACCGTGCCCCTGCTGCTGTATCGCGGCAGCGCCCAGGTGGGCAAGGCGCATGGCGTGATGCCGCATCGCAAGTGGCGGATGGAGTTCCAGACCAGCCAGTTTCCGGCGTACAGCCGCTGGATGGCCCAAAGCGATGTACCGCTCTACCGCGCCTATGCGCTGACCGAGCGGTTTGCCATGCCCGGTACTTCGGAGGAGATCCAGCTGCTTTTGCTGCCGCTGCGGGGCAGCAATGGCGAAACCTACGGGCTGTGCGGCTTTGAGATCAGCGAGAGCTACTTTAAGCAGAACTTTTCCCAGCCCTCCGGCTTTGCCCATCTGAGCTGCCTGCTGGCACCGATGGGCAGCGGTCTGGATGCGGATGCATCCCTGAGCAGCGGCACCATCGATGGCTACTACCATGCGCCCCGCGGGCTGCTGGTACTGCGCCCCCTGGGCGATGGCCTTACCCAGCTGACCGGTTCCGACAGCACCTATGTGGGCATCTCGGCGGTATGCGCCCTGCATGAGAACCAGTCTTACCGGCTGGCTGTCTGCATCCCGCAGGCAGATTACCGGCGGCTGGTGTTTGCCGGCAACCTGCAGATGCTCCTGATCGGGCTGCTCATCGCCTTTTTTGTGGTCATCTGCTGCACCCATTTCCATCGCAGGATCCTTTCGCCCACTCTGCGGCAGATCGAAGAGGAAAAGCAGGAAACCCAGCGGCGGATGGCAGAACTGCAGCAGGAGCGCCAGCAGATGCAGACCGCGCTTTCCCGCCTGGCAGATGTCTGCAAAAACGAAACGGTACCGGATGCCTTCCAGGATTTTGTGGCGGGCATCCCAAAGCTGACCAAAACGGAGCGCCGCATCTTTGATGGCTACGCTGCCGGGCTGCGCTCCCGCCAGATCATTGCGCAGCTGGATATCAAGGATAGCACCCTGCGCTTCCACAACAAGAATATCTACGAAAAACTGGGGGTCACCTCGCTCAAGCAGCTGCAGCAGTTTGCAGCGATCCTGAACTCCGGGGAGCGGGCAGAAAACAAGACGGAGACCACCGGTAGATAAGCCCTGCCCGGGCATCGGCGCAGCAGTGGGACGGCGCTGCGGCTGCAAATTAGGGCTGGACAATTGCGGAAAGTTATGGTATAATTCTCTCTGCAATTGCGGGTATAGTACATCGGCTAGTATATCAGCCTTCCAAGCTGAGGAGGTGGGTTCGATTCCCATTACCCGCTCCAACACAAGACCTGGATCCATTGGGGTTCGGGTCTTTTGTTTTGCCCGGCGGCAGGAGAAAATGTTGCAAACCATCAGCAGAAATGTTACAATGGTACTGAACAGAAAGAAAGGGGCGTGCTGCCATGGAATTTCGGGATAAACCGATGGAAAACCTTATCCGCCTGCAGGAAAAAGATATCTGCAAAAATGCCAGAGCTCTGCTGCTGGAGGGCGAGCAGGTGGTGGGCGCGTACAAAACGGTGCGCGATCAGGTGGTGTTTACCAGCCACCGCATCATCATGGTGGATATGCAGGGGGTTACCGGTACAAGGCAGCAGATCTTTGTGCTGCCATACCGCAAGGTGCTGCATTTTGGCATCCAGACGGCAACCTTTGGCGACCCGCTGCAGGCATCCCAGCTGACTGTATGCTTTGCGGATGGCCACGAGGTAAAATTTGGCTTTATCGGGCAGAAGGATCTGTTCCAGGTGGCCAACGCCATCAGCGCCCGCATCCTGTAACAAAACTGTTGAACAAGGCCATTGCACAGCTCTGTGCGATGGCTTCTTTTTTTTTGCAGATCAGGCGGGTTGTTGTATACAAAACGCACGAAAATCTGAAACGAAATGTAAAACAATGTGCCAAAATGGGCAAAAAGACGCAAAACAGGAAACTTTGTTCCACAACGCGAAAACATGATTGACATTTTGTTTCAACTCGCGTACAATCCGGGGCATGAGACAGCCCTGCGGCAAAACACGCAGCTGCAGGGCAAAAAATGTACGATCACAGGTCTATTGTCGCATTGCGACAAAAAAGAATGGGAGGATCTTACCATGGCAACCAAGTTTTCCCGCAAAACGTTCCTGAAGGGCAGTGTCGCAGGGCTGGGCATGATGGCGCTCAACGTGTGCACCGCAAGTGCAGCCTCTGCAGCGGAGCCTGCCACAGCAGCAGAAGAAACCAATTCGCTGAACCTTGTCCCCAAAAAGGCAGCCTCGGTCAAGGTAGAGAGCCGGGGCAGCGTGAGCGGCGGCTGGCAGGGCGAGCCGGTGTTCCCCAACTGGAAGGGTCTGGACGATACGCTGGCCATGAACCACATGTACACCTTTATGGGCTTTGCCGGGCAGGGAACGCTGTGCGTGGAGCCCGAGGCGGGTGTTACCGGCTTTAACCTGTTTGTCAACAACCGCCAGATCAACACCGCTGCCATGGCGGCAGGCGGCGTGTGGAACGTGGACATCTCCGGCCAGACCATCAACGGCCGCAACACCATTCAGGTGGGCGGCATCCGTCCCCGGGGCAAAAAGGTGACTGTGCGCGTGGCTTACCCCACCGTGCAGGAGGGCACTTTGCAGGATGTGGGCATCGACCGCGATGCACTGGAGCTGCTGGAGCAGATCATCCAGGCCGATGTGGACAACGGCTTCCCCAGCGCACAGATGGCTATCGTGAAAAACGGCAAGCTGGTGTACCAGAACGCCTGGGGCCGGGTGAATGCCTATAATCCGGACGGTACGCCCAATACCAACAGCCCCGCTGTGACCAACGATACCCTGTACGACCTGGCCTCCAACACCAAGATGTACACCGCAAACTACGCCCTGCAGTACCTGGTCACCCAGGGCAAGGCGAATCTGGACAGCCGTCTGGTAGACCTGCTGGGCAGTGCCTTTGTGGACGATACCATCGATATCACCTACAACAACTATGACAACCCGGGGCTGGCGGTGAACAGACAGTGGAAGGCAGAGCTGACCCTGCGCGATATCCTGCGCCATCAGGCCGGTTTCCCCGCAGACCCCCAGTACCACAACGATTCCTTTGACCAGTGCACGCAAAAGACTGTTCCCGGTGCCACCAATGTGCTGTTCTCCGGTTGGGACGGCAGCCCGGCTACCCGCGCCGCTACCCTAAAGTCTATCTTCAAGACCCCGCTGATGTACAAGCCCGGCACCAAAACGGTCTACTCCGATGTGGACTATATGCTGCTGGCTTTCGCCATCGAAGCCATTACCGGCAAGGAGCTGGATGTTTTCCTCAAGGAGACCTTCTGGGATCCCATGGGGCTGACCCACACCACCTATAATCCGCTGCTGAACGGCTTTACCGCCAACGACTGCGCCGCGACCGAGCTGAACGGCAACACCCGCGATGGTGCCATCTCCTTTACTGGTGTGCGTACCGCTACCATCCAGGGCCAGGTCCACGACGAAAAGTGCTACTACGCCATGGGCGGCATCTCCGGCCATGCAGGCCTGTTCTCCAATGCAACCGAGCTGGCAAAGCTGGCCTCGGTCATGCTGACCGGCGGTTACGGCGAGAACCGCTACTTCTCCCGCAATGTGATGGATGCCTTTACCGCACCCAAGAAGGAGGACGCTGCCAACTGGGGTCTGGGCTGGTGGCGTGAGGGCGACAACCAGCGCTGCTGGTATTTCGGCACGCAGGCACCCTCCAATACCATTGGCCATCAGGGCTGGACCGGTACGCTGACCATGATCGACCCTGTGGAGAATCTGGTGGTGGTGTACCTGACCAACAAGATCAACTCCCCGGTCACCGATAAGGCCGCGAACCCCAATAATTTCAATGGTAACTGGTATACGGCTTCTACGCTGGGTTTTGTGGCACAGCTGCTGTATCAGGGTCTGCAGAACCACGGCACCGACCCCAACAACGCTTACAGCGCCCTGCTGGAGGATATGGCTGAAAGCAAGTTTGCGCTGGTGGCCGAGGGCGGCAGCGTGCCTGCCACCCACCCGCTGGTGCGCTCCGGCTATGCCGTGCTGGAGGCTATGGCCGCACACGCCAACGCCACCCACTCTTATCTGGACCGGAACTATTTCAACGATGCTCTCACCCTGCTGGATGACACCCGCGATGCAGAGGAACTGGCAAAGCTGAAAAAGATGCTCAATAAGTTCTGAGCGCAGCGCTCTGCAAAAACTGAATAACTGAACAAAAGCCGCTGCACAAAAGATTGTGCGGCGGCTTCTCTATATAAAACTCTATCTGTGAAAAAGCGGTTCAGAAGCGCCCACAGGCGCTTCTGAACCGCAAATTATAAAAAGAGATCATGCGTGCGCCGTTTTGCGCACCAGCTGCCGGTGCATGGCTGCCATCAGTACCAGCAACCCCAGCAGATAGAAGGGGAACAGGGCCGGGGTGATATTGTTGGCCAGCAGGCCGAACAGCGGCGGCATGACCAGATTGCCCAGATAGGCGCAGCTCATCTGGATGCCGATAACGGCCTGAGAGTTCTGCGCGCCGAAATGCGCCGGGGTGGCGTGGATGATGCTGGGGTAGATAGGAGCGCAGCCCAGCCCAGCCAGTACCAGCCCGGCCAGCGCCAGCACCTGCGGGCCGGGCAGCAGCAGGGCGGCAACGCCCACGCCCAGAATGCCTTCGCCCAGACGGATCATCTGGGTATCGCTGCATTTTATGGTAAGAAAACCACAGGCACCCCGCCCCGCCGTGATGCCGATGTAGAACAGGCTGGCAAAGCTGGCGGCGGTCTGGGCGGGCACCTGCCGCGCAAGGGTCAGGTAGCTGCTGGCCCAAAGCCCGGCGGTAGTTTCCAGCGCACAGTAGCAGAAAAAGCAGAGCATCACTTCTTTTGCGCCCGGCAAGGCAAACACCTGCGGCAGGGTCAGCGCCTTGGGTGCGGTGCCGTCTGCAGCGGTCTCGCCGGAGCGCCTGTGCCACAGGGGCAGGCTGCAGAACAGCACCGCGGTGAGCGCCAGCTGAAACAGGGCGATATATCGATATCCGGCATTCCAGCCCAGCCCGCCGGAAAGTGCAGCACCCATCACGACAGGGCCTACCGTAGTGCCCACGCCCCACATACAGTGCAGCCAGCTCATGTGGCGGCTCTTATAGTGTAAGGCGACATAGTTGTTCAGGGCGGCATCCACGCTGCCGGCACCCAGACCATAGGGGATGGCCCACAGGCAGAGCATCCAGAACCGGCTGGAGAACGAAAAGCCTGCAAGCGCGGCGGCGGTCATGCCCACGCTGAGGGCCGTTACCTTGCCGGTGCCAAGCGCCCGGGTCAGCCGGTCGCTGTTCAGGCTGGAAAGGATGGTGCCCACCGAGATGATCATGGACAGGATGCCTGCATAAGAAAAGGGAACACCCAGCAGGGGGTACATGGTGGGCCATGCCGACCCCAGCAGGGAATCCGGCAGACCAAGGCTGATAAAGGCCAGATAAATGATGGGCAGCAACAGCTGTGTCATGGGAAAGATTCCTCCGCAGATGATTTGATGGCGTGCCCCGCAGTGTATGCGGGCGCGCTATAAGAATACCATGACCGGACGGGAAATCATAGGGCAAAAACGTCTGCTTTTTGCAATAAAACCGGCGCTTTTCAAAAAGGACTGCTGCACAGCGTTTTGTACAGCAGTCCCCGCCGGTTTTCAGTTTCCGCCGTTCTTTTCCAGATACACGGTGGTGGAGGGGAAGGCAAAATCCACGCCGTTTTTCTGCATCAGATCCATCAGATCCAGGTTCAGATCGTTCTGCATCTGCAAAAAGCGGTTCATATCGGCGGTGCGCAGGTAGGCAGACACCAGCAGGTCGATGCTGGAAGCCCCGAAACCGCTCAGCTTTACCAGCACCGAATCCTCGTAGGTGTAGGGACTGGCCTTGAGCATGGCGGTCAGGTCGGCCATCAGCTGCTCCAGCTGGGGGCGGGTGGTATCGTAGGTGACCCCCAGCGTAAAGCGGTACAGCCGCTTGTTGCGCAGGGTGCCGTTGTTGATGGTGGCAGAGCTGACCGTACTGTTGGTGAGGATGTAGACCGAGTTATCCAGCGCGCGGATCTTGGTGGAGCGGAAATTGATATCCACCACCTCGCCTGAGACATCCCCCACGGTGATCCAGTCGCCAATGGAGAAGGGCCGGTCCAGCAGGATGACCATGCCGCTGAACAGGTTTTTGGCGCTGTCCTGCGCGGCCAGAGAGATGGTCAGGCCAACAAGGCCCGCGCTGGCCACCACACTGCCCACCGGCAGGCCGGTCTCCTGTGCCATGGTCATTACGCCCAAAACCACGACAAAGATCTTGTATAGCTTGTTCAGCAGGGTGGTCAGGGTACGGTTGGTGCGCACCTCCTCGCCGCAGTTGGCCAGCAGCAGGTCGGTCAGGTCGGCTGCGGCATACAGGCCGTGGCAGACCTGAAAGGTGGCAGCCAGCTCAAAAAGCATGAGCAGAAATTTGCTGATGCCGGCGATAGCCCAGGGCAGGCTTGCCGCTGCTGCATAGATGAACAGCACGTACACCAGCCGCTGCAGCGGCACGGCAAAACTGCGCAGCAGGATAGGGGTGCCAGCCAGCCGCCAGCTGCGGCGCAGCAGGGCAGGGAATACCTTGCGGGATAAGATCTGCCGTGTCAGCCAGCCGAGGATCAGCAGCAGCAAGGCGCAGACCACCCGGGCAGCAAAGGCCGCCCAGCCTTCCAGCAGGATAGAGCCAAGTTCAAAACCAAGGCCACGGATCGTAAAAATCATGTAAGACCTCCTGTATTTTTTACACAACGTTTTTATCATAGCATAATCTGCCAGCCGGGGCAAGGCAAAGAAAAGTGAAAACTGACATTGATAAAAACGTAGCAAACTTTTTTGCAATGGGGCTTGACACCGCCGCCCGGCCGCGCTATACTCTAGGCCAGAAAGTTCGTTTCAGGGCGGGGTGCAATTCCCCACTGGCGGTAAAGTCCGCGACCACCCGCAAGGGTGCTGACCCGGTGCAACTCCGGGACCAACGGTATAGTCCGGATGCAAGAAACGGCAGGCAAATTGTGTCTGTGCGCCCTGTTGCAGTTTTTGGTTGCAGCAGGGCGCTTTTTGGTTTGTCTTTCCGGTTTCGGTCCAGCGCGAAAAGGGCTTTCCGATCAAATTTGAACGGGGCGATCCCCCGGGGAGGACAATCACCATGAAAAAAAATACCACCCACAACCTGACCGTTGCTGCCATGCTCAGCGCAGTAGCCTTTATCCTGATGTTCATCGAGTTCCCGCTGCCGATGCTCATCCCGTCTTTTGTCAAGATGGACTTCTCCGACCTGCCGGCTCTGCTGGGTGCCTTTGCACTCGGCCCGGTGTACGGCGTGGTCATCAGCTTTATGAAGAACCTGCTGCACATCATCATCAAGGGCACCTCCACCGCCTGTGTGGGCGAGCTGTGCAACTTTATGCTGGGCGCGGTATTTGCAGCGGTTGCAGGCTATCTGTATAAGCGCAACAAGAGCCGCAAGACCGCCATCCTGGGTGCCATTGCCGGTGCCGCTGCCATGGCTGTGTTCAGTGTGCCGTCCAACTACTTCATCACCTACCCGGCCTATGTGCAGTTCTACCACATGCCGCTGGAAGCCATCCTGGGCATGTATCAGGCCATCTTGCCCTCTGCCGACAGCCTGATCAAGTGCCTGGTGATCTTCAATATGCCCTTTACCCTGGTCAAGGGTCTGCTGGATGCGGTCCTGTGCATGCTGATCTACAAGCCGCTGTCTCCCATCCTGCATGGCCGCAAGTAAGGCGGCAGTCCGCGCAGAACAGCGGATGCTCTGCAATGCGCTCCGCTTCGCTCTGCGCATTTTCAGCGGAATAATAATATGATATCTGTGGTTCAGAAACGCCTGCGGGCGTTTCTGAACCACTTTTTTACAAGGAAGGGGCTGCAGCGGCTAAATGCCGTTTACCGGTTGGACTTTTCTTGTGAAAATGGGGAGCCGGAAAGTCCGCAGACTTTCCGGCTCCCCGAATTTATAATGAAATTCCTTATTTTATGCGCAGAGCAAAGCGGTGCGCATTCTGAATGGTTTTTACGCCAGGGCGCCTTTGTCCAGCCATTTGCCCCGGGCCATGCGCAGCAAAAACAGTGCGCCGCGGGTGCAAAGTTCGGCACACATGGCCACCCAGACACCCACCAGCCCAAAGCGGGGGGCCAGCAGGACGGCCAGGGTCAGCCGCACGCCCCACATACTGATAAGGTTCAGGATAAAGCAGCCGGTGCTGTCGCCCGCACCCTGCATGGAACCGCTGGCCACGATGCTGGCACCGAACATGGGTTCGGCAAAGGCTTCGATGCGCAGCACCCGCGCTCCCAGTGCGATGACGGCGGCATCTGCGGTAAAAATGCCCATCAGCTGCGGGGCAAATGCGTACAGCCCTACGCCGGTCAGTGCCATGATGCCCATGCCCATGGCGGTGCACAGCCAGGCAAACCGCTTGGCCATATCCCGGCGGTTGGCACCCACGGCCTGTCCCACCAGCGCCAGCGCAGCATCCTGGATGCCGTAACCGGCCATGTAACACAGGCTCTCGGCACTTACGCCCAGGCTGTTGGCGGCAATGGCGGTGGTGCCCAGGCTGGATACGATGCGCACCAGCAGCACCTGTGCCGAGGACAGCGCGGCGCGCTCTGCCGCCAGCGGTGCGCCCACCTTCCAGATATTGTGCAGGCAGGCGCGGGTCACACGCCAGGAACCGGGCCTGCGGATGCACAGGGGGCCGTCCCGCAGCAGCAAAACGCCCAGTGCCAGGGCGCCGCCCACTGCGTTGGCAAGCGCCGTGCCCAGCGCAGCGCCCGGCACGCCCCAGCCCAGGCCCCATACCGTGACGTTCTGCCCCAGTACCACCATTTCCCGGGTGGGATTGATGAAGAAAAAGTTGAAGAGAACGTCCAGCAGGCAGGTGAGCACGCTGATCAGGCCGGGGGTCAGCGCATCGCCGGTGGAGCGCAGCATGGCGGCGTAGGTGCCCATGGCCATGGCAAAAGGCAGGGAAGCGGACCAGATGGCAAAGTAGGCCGAGGCATCTGCCTGCAGCGCCGGGTCTGCCCCCAGCCACCCGGGCAGAAACCGGCTGATACCGATGCCAAAGGCCGCTGCCGCCAGACCAATGACCAGATTGAACAGCATGGACTGCCGCAGTACGCCCCGGGCGTCCTGCTGGCGGTCGGCACCCAGATACTGCGCCACCTGGATGGAAAACGCCATGCACAGCCCGGCCAGCATCCCGTGCAGCAGCCAGGTGCTGGAGCTGACGATGCCGATGGAGGCAGTGGCAGCGGCACCGATATGGCCCACCATGGCCGCATCGATGTACTCCATGGCGGTGACCACGATCTGCTGCAGAATGGAAGGAATGCTCAGCGCTAGCGCTACCTGTGCGGTGTGCCGCAGCGGCACCTGCTCGCCCCGGCGCATCCGGGCGGAAAGCTGTTCAAGGGTAATGGACATGGAACCTCCTGCGTTGTGGGTAAAAATAACAGGCTGATAGATACAGACTAATACACTATTATAAAGAGCCGCAGGAGAAAAGTCAATCCGCAGCGAATTTTGCAGCCGGGATTGATTTTTGGGCAAGGGCGTGATACACTCACAAAAGACTACAGAAAGAAAGAGGAATGTTATCCTATGATTCAAATACTCACCTCTGTCATCGTGAAGAAAGAGGAATATTATCCTATACTTCAAATGCTGACCTCTGTTATCGGGCAGCGGGGCGTGGATGCCATGGCTTTTTTGCTGGCGTTTGCCCTGACCGCCCTGACGGATTCCATTTTCCGCGATAAACTGCCCCACGACCATGGCCGCGC
>CAKTFD010000061.1 GCA_934553285.1 uncultured Faecalibacterium sp.
TCATCCATCTTGCGGGTGCGGATCTGCACCTCAAAGGGGATGCCCTCGTGGCCGATGACGGTGGTGTGCAGGCTCTGGTAGCCGTTGGGCTTGGGGGTGGAGATATAATCCTTGAAGCGGTTGGGCAGCGGGTGGTACATATCGTGGATGAGGCCCAGGGTGCTGTAGCACTCGGCCAGCGTATCCAGAATGACACGGACGGCATAGATATCGTAGATCTCATCAAAAGACTTGTTCTGCATGATGGTCTTGCGGTAGATGCCGTAGATGCTCTTGACCCGGCGCTTGATGGTGGCACCCTCGATGCCGCTTTCCACCAGCCGCCGCTCAATGACACCGGACACCTTGATAAGGAATTCCTCGCCGGCGCGCTCGCTGAGCATCCGGCTGATCTCGGCATAGCCCACGGGATCCAGATAATGCAGGCTGCGGTCCTCCAGCTCTTCCTTTACGTTCAGGATGCCCAGACGGTTGGCGATGGGGGCATACACCTCCATGGTCTCCCGGGCCTTATCGCGGCGCTTCTGCTCCGGCCAGGCATCGCCGGTGCGCATATTGTGCAGCCGGTCACACAGCTTGATGATCATTACCCGGACATCGCGGCTCATGGCCAGCAGCATCTTGCGCAGGTTCTCGGCCTGCAGCTCTTCAATGTTGGAGAACTGGATCTTGGTCAGCTTGGTAACGCCATCCACCAGCAGCGCCACTTCCTCGCCAAAGGCGGCCTTGAGGTCGTCCAGGGTGGTGGGGGTATCCTCCACCACATCATGCAGCAGCGCGGCGGCAATGCTCTCGGAGTCCATGCCCAGGTCCAGCACCAGCCGAGCAACGGCCAGCGGGTGGCAGATATACGGCTCGCCGCTGCGGCGGCACACGCCGTTGTGGGCATTATTGGCCAGGTCGTATGCGCGGCCGATCATATCCATATTATAGGCTTTGCCGCTGGCCTTGATAGCCTCGCACAGCTTTTCCCAGGTCACGATCTCGGGGCGCACCTCAGACGGCAGCGCACCTTCCGGCGCATCTGCCAGCAGCGCCGTGGCAGCCACGGTGGCCGTTTCCGGCACGGGCTGATGCAGGTGCGTTTTGGCAGAGTAAAAATCCGGATCCCGCACCACAGCCGGGGCGGGGGTTTTCTTTCCCTCAGACATTTACATTCCCTCCAGACATTTCAGGATCGGGGCATCAGACAGGTTCTTTTTGCCAGCTGTAGGCACCAGCTCCCAGAACTTTGCCCCGCCTTTTTCTGCAGCGGTGATCAGCCCCACCTGTTCCAGCGCGGTGACTGCCACCAGCGTTTTGCCGGTTTGTTCCTCCCCCAGCTTTGCGCACAGCGGCTGCAGATCCTCCGCGTGCCAGCGGCGTGCCTGCAGCTCCCGGTATACGGCAATGATATGGCTGCGCGCCGGGGTGATCTCGCGTTTTTGTTCCTCGGTCAGCGGGGTGCCGCGGCGCAGGGCCTGCACCAGTGCAGCCTGCCGCGCCAGCTCTGTACCCAGCCCGGCCGGGTGCAGATCCAGGATGCGGCCGGAGAGCTGTGCCCCCCGGGTGGACTCGTAGACCGAAAGATTGAGTACCGCGTCCACCACATCGCCCAGCGTATAGGGCAGTTGCTCGGCAGGCATCCCGAACCAGACGGCGTACAGGCAGGCATTGCCCTGCCGCAGCCGCAGGCGGCTGTGCCGCCCCTCCGACACCGGGTATACCCCGTCCACCACCGCATTCTGCAAAAGGAACACCGGGGTGGGGTTCTCGGCCCCGTAGGGTGCCAGCTGATCCAGATGGCGCACGCTTTCCACGGTGATGCGGTCCAGATGGATGGCCACATCGCAGGTAAGCGGCGGGGTGTGCAGCACCGGGCACTCCCGGGCAGCCCACTCGTTCAGGCGGCGGCGCAGTTCCGGCAGATTTTCTTCCCGGACGGAAAGGCCTGCCGCCATGGCATGGCCGCCGTAGCGTACCAGCAGATCCGCGCAGGAGCCGATGCAGGCATGCAGGTTAAAGCCCTGCACGCTGCGGCCGCTGCCCTTGCCCTCGCCGTTTGCATCGATGGTGACCACGATGACCGGGCGTCCGGTGCGCTCCACCAGCCGGGAGGCCACGATGCCGATGACGCCGGGATGCCAGTCCCGCCCCCACAACAGCATGATCCGGTCGTCCAGCCGCTCGGGCTGCTGCTCCAGCAGTTCCTCGGCCGCTTTGAAGATCTGCTGCTCGGTCTCCTGCCGGAGCGCGTTGATCTCGTTGAGTTTATGTGCCAGCTCCCCGGCACGTTCCGGGTCCTCACAGAGCACCAGCTGCAGGGCAGTAACGGCATTATCCATCCGGCCCGCCGCGTTGATGCGGGGGGCGATGGCGTAGCTGATGTTCTCTGCCGTAACGGGTTTGCCCGCAAGGCCCACTTCTTCCAGCAGCGCCCCAAAGCCCGGGCGGTCGGTCTGCTGCAGCTGCCGCAGGCCCGCCTTGACCAGGGTACGGTTCTCCCCTACCAGCGGCATCACATCCGCCACGGTGCCCACAGCGGCAAGGTCGCCGCAGTAATCCAGCATCTCCTCGGGCGGGCAGCCATCCAGTGCAGCGCAGAGCTTAAACGCAACGCCCGCACCGCACAAACCTTTGAAGGGGCTGTGGTCGTCCTCCCGGCGGGGGTCCACCACTGCGACCGCTTTGGGCAGCGTTTCCGGCGGCAGATGGTGGTCGGTAATGATAAGGTCCATGCCCAGTGAGGCTGCAAACTCGGCTTCCTCCACGGCGGAGATGCCGTTATCTACCGTCACGATCAGGCTGCAGCCCTTGTTGTGCATGGACTGGATCGCATTTTTGGACAGGCCGTAGCCATCTCCCTCGCGGCTGGGCAGCATACACTTGACGGCAGCGCCCATACCCTTGAGGTGCTGGTACAGCAACGCGGTGGCGGTCACACCGTCCACATCATAATCGCCAAAAACGGCGATGGTCTCTCCGTTATCAATGGCCTTCAAGATGCGCTGGCAGGCGGCATCCATATCCGCCAGCAGAGAGGGGTCGGTCAATTCCTCTTCGCCCGCCAGCAGGGTCAGCGCCTCGGTGGGGTCGGTAATGCCACGGGCCACCAGGATGCCCGCCAGCAGGGCGTTCTCCTTTTGCTGGGCGGCCAGCATCATCTTATATTTCTCGTCCGACCAGGGGGCTTCGTCCATGGCCTGCTGTTCCAGCTGCTCCACTGCCTGCTCAGCAATGGCACAGGTCAGCTCCCGCACGGCGGCACGGTCCAGCGGCTTTTGTTCCCAGGCACGGTAGGTCATTTGAACTCCCTCCCGGTCAGGCCGTCGTTGGCCAGCATTCCCTGCAGGGCAGCGATCTCGGAAGAGATATCCATTGCTACGTCCGAAAGCAGGTTGTTATACAGGTTATCATACGCCTGGTTCAAGGTATGCAGGATGCCTGCGATGTCCCGGCGGATGGTCTCGGCATTTTCGCCCTGCTGGCCCTGCACATCGTTATAGGTGTGCAGCAGCTTGAGGGTGGTGGGGATATAGTATTCCGCAAAGCGGCGGGTCTTGGGCTGGCTTTCCGGGTGCACTTCCAGCCAGTCGCAGATGGCGGTAGTAGTCTTGTGCATGTGCACAAGCTCCTCCTGTGCCTGCACATCCTGCATTACCTGCTGCTCTTTTTCCAGCACGGCAGCAAAGCGGCGGACGGTATCCAGATTGAGCGGCGGTGCGTCAGTTTCCGTTTTTTCCGGTTCCGGCTGTACTGCGGCAGCGGCGGCTGCGGCTACTGCTGCCTCCCTGGCGGCGCGGTAATCCTCTGCCGTCAGATAGAGTGTTTCCGTTTTTTCATCCAGCCAGCCGTTCAGCCAGCCTTTGCGGATGTATTTTTGCAGCTTCTTCAGCATTTTTTTCCGGTTCTGGTGGACGAGGTCGGCCAGCATCTGGACCGAAAGGCCCTTGTGGTAGTCGGTGGTGTCCGCAAAGTCGGCGAACTGCCCCAGCTGCTTCCCGGCTTTCACCCAGGCGGAACCGCAGGCCGTCATCCAGCCAAAGCCCGCCGTGGCAAGGGCCAGCAGGCTGCCGACGATGCCAAGCGCATTGTAGGCGGTGTTCATAAAGTAATTCGTGCCCGTCATCAACACACCGCCATCCTCCGTTGCCGTCATCACAACGTCCCCAAGGGCCGCAGGCGACACAACACCCAGGCCAATGAGGCAGCCCAGCGTTCCCAGCCCGAAGAGCACCGTGAAGGTGATGCCCACGGCCAGCAGGGCTGCACCGCCGTCCTGGCGCTTTTTGCCGTCTGCACGCAGCAGGTCTACGGGGGTCTGCTCCCCTTTCAGGCCAAAGATCTGCCGGAACCATGCGGGCATACCGGTGGCCTCGGCAGCAGCAGCATCCGCGTGCAGGGGCTGCTTTGCATCCCCGCAGGCGTAGTTTCTGCGCCCCTGCCGGAAAGCCTTTGCCGCCTCCCCGATGCCGTAGTTGGCCGCATGGACGGCTGCCTTGCCTACATCCCACGCCCGGTCGCCGATATCCATGCCCCTGCCCTCAAAGCCGTGGGCAAAGGCATCGGTCATGGTGTCGCCAAAGGCGCGCAGCTGGTCTTCCAGCTCCTGCTGTACCTGCCGGCCCTCATTATTTCGGTTATCGTTTTCACGATCGTTCATCAAAATTTTCTCACCCTTCTGCCGGCGCATACCGGCTGATGATGGCGCGCGCCACCCGCAGTCCATCCACGGCGGCGCTCATAATGCCGCCTGCATATCCGGCACCCTCGCCGCAGGGGTAAAGCCCTGCCAGCTGGGTGCATACAAAATCTTCTTCCCGCTTGAGCCGCACCGGACTGCTGGTGCGGGTCTCAAGGCCGGTCAGGATGGCATCCGGAGCGGTGTATCCCGCGATCTTGCGCTCGTAGGCACGCAGGCCTGCCCGCAGGGTGTCGGCCAGCTCCCCGGGCAGCAGTGCGCCCAGGTCGGCCGCAGTCACGCCGCGGTCGTAGGTAGGCTGCACACTGCCGATCTGCAGCTGCCCGCGCCCTTCCAGAAAGCTCTGGATATTTTCCGCCGGGGCGGCGTAGGCCCCGGCAGCACGGCCTGCTGCGTAGGCTTTTGCCTCCAGCTCCCGCTGGAAGGCGATGGCGCGGCGGGGGTCGTTTGCAAAATCCGCCCCGCCTACGCTGACCACCACCGCTGCGTTGGCATTTTTGCCGCTGCGGGCGTGGTAGCTCATGCCGTTGGTCACAACACGCGCTTCCTCGCTGGCCGATGCCACCACCTGCCCGCCGGGGCACATACAGAAGGTGTACACGCACCGGTCGCCAACATGCTGGGAGAGCTGGTATTCCCCCCCGGGCAGTGCCGGATGCCCGGCGGCTTCGTGGTACAGGCTCTTTTCGATCTCGCTTTGCAGGTGCTCGGCGCGGAAGCCCACACTAAAGGGCTTGCATTCCAGCACAAGGCCGCTGTCCATCAGCATCCCAAAGGTATCCCGGGCCGAGTGTCCCACCGCAAACACCAGTGCCTCGCAGGCAAAGCTGCCGTTTGCGGTGGTGATGCCGGTCAGCTGGCCGTTCCGGCGTTCCAGGCCGGTGAGGGCGGTATTAAAGTGTACCTCGCCGCCCAGTGTCTCGATTTCCCTGCGGATGGAGGTGATAACGCCGCGCAGCAGGTCGGTGCCTACATGGGGCTTCTGCTTCCAGGCGATCTCCGCCGGGGCACCGTGCTGCAAAAAGACATCGGTGACAAAATCACACAATCCATCTCCGATGCGGGTGGTCAGCTTGCCATCCGAAAAGGTGCCTGCACCGCCCTCGCCGAACTGGATGTTGGCGTTGGGGTCCAGCTGCCCCGTGGCAGAAAAATGCTCCACTGCCTGCACACGGGCCTCCAGCGCCGGGCCGCGCTCCAGCACGATGGGGCGGTACCCCTGCCGTGCCAGCAGCAGGGCGGCAAACAGGCCTGCCGGGCCAAGCCCGCACACCACAGGCCGGTGTGCCAGCGGCAGGGTACCGGGCTGCAGGTCGAATCCGGCCTTACTGTGCAGGGCGGCGTCCGGGCAGCGGGCTGCAAAGGCAGGCTCCTCCCCCGGCTGTGCCAGGCTGACCGCGACCGTATACACCAGTTTGGGCTGGCCATGACGGGCATCTACCGAGAGCTTTGCCACGCCGGTGTGTTCTACCTTGCTGCGGGGCACGCGCAGGGCATGCAGCGCCTTTTCAAATGCCTGCGGCTCCCCGGCGGAGAGCGGCAGACGGATGTTGCGAACCAGAATCATGTTACAATGTATTTCCTTTTATAGCAATTCGGCTTTTTTCATGCAGCAGCAACAGCGTTGCATTGCATATCGCAGGGATGCTGCTTTGATGTTGCAATAATTCTTGACTTGCGATCGTTTAGTTGCTTTCAATACGGCACTGCAGCACATAGCTGCCCAGGGCAAAGATCTTGCCGTTGGCGGGCACATACAGGCGGCAGGCAATGTTCTGCTGGCCGGTGGCCACTGCAAAGTCCTCGGCATCGATCTCAATGACCACCTGCTCCGGGGTCAAAGTTTCCATGGCGCCCTTCGGCCCGCAGAGGATCACGTTCATCAGCCGCTCAGTCTCCACCGTCAGCTGATAGGTAGAGGGCAGGTTGACCACCTGCACACAGCTGGAGGGCAGGTTCATGGTCTTAGTCTCCAGGCCGGAGCAGTCAAAGCTGACCGTGATGGTGGCGATATTATCCAGCAGATAGATATCCGCCGGCAGCTCGATGGGCATCTCGTACACCTTGTTCAGGGTAAAGGTGGACAGGTCGATGGTGCCGATGGACAAAGTGGACAGGGCATCGATCTTTTCTGCCGGGCCGGCCACCTTGAGCTGCTTGCAGCTGAGCGCATAGCTCAGCACCGAGTTATCAAACCCGCGCGGTGCGTTGATAAAATTCACACTTACAGGCAGGGTCGCCATCTTGTACACCTGCAGCGTTACATCCACGTTGCTTTCTTCCATCGTGGTGTACTCGAACTTGACCTCTTTGCCGCCGCTGGTGTAAAAGCGCAGCGGGGTCTCCAGGGTGACGGACTCGGTCAGCTCGCCGCTGTAGGTCACCTCGGCGGTGCAGGTGGCCACCTTGCTCAGCTCACTGCTGGGGCCGGACAGGGTGACTGTTTCCTTGGAAACATCGGTGCTGTAGAGGATATAGCCATCCGCGATGCGCAGATAGTTGGTGGTAACAACGACGGGCAGGGTCTTTTCCTCCACTACATCAAACACCACATCCACCGTATTGTCGCTGCCCTCCATGGTAACGGTCACGCCGTTGAGCATACCGCTGGCACCGCGCACCAGCAGACGCAGGGTCTTCTGGCCGCTGTCCCGCACGCTGGACCAGTCCGGGTAAACTACAAAATCCGAGGCCGTCAGCCCGCCGATGGTATAGCCATCGCCGGAAAGTTTCAGATTCACGGTCTTATCCTCGGCGCTGACGATGCTCAGCCCCCGGGAAGTATAGGCGGAAGAATCGTAGGTATAATCCACCGGCACATTATAGATGGTGTTGGTGGTGCCGGGCTGCACGATGATGGTGACCACCATCCAGGCCACGATCGCGCCCAGCACGGACAACGCCAGCCGGATGCGGCGGTCGTCCAGGATATTCTTTTTTTGCCGGACGCCAGGCTTGGTGCCGCCGGTCTTGTTGGGCTGATTGCTCATTGCTGTTCGTCCTCCCCTTTCTGGCTGACCCAGTTCCACAGCTTTATCGCCCGGTCCTTCCAGGTATCGGCGGTGTTCTTTTCCACCGTGGTCTCCTTGGGGATCATCTCATCGATGAGCCGGGTGTACAGGGTCTGGCGGTCAAAATGACGGATCAGCACGCCGTTTTTGGCCATGGAGATGATGCCGGTCTCCTCGCTTACAACGATGGCGATGGCATCGGAGTTTTCGGCAATGCCCAGGCAGGCGCGGTGGCGGGTACCCATATCCTTGCCCAGATCCAGGTTGTTGGAAAGGGGCAGCACGCAGCCCGCAGCCTTGATGCGGCCATTCTCGATGATAGCGGCACCATCATGCAGGGGGGTGCCCTCGTAGAAAATGGTGCCCAGCACCTCCAGGTTGACCGAGCTGTTCACCGGGGTGCCGGTGCGCACGATCTCGGAGAGGTTGGTGTGGCGCTCCAGCACGATCAGGGCGCCGGTTTTGGTCTCAGAAAAGCGCTCTGCCGCATCGCAGATGGCGATGATGGCGCTGCGCCAGGCCCCTTTCAGGCTGGGGTCGTTATAGCGTCCCTTTACGTTGAACAGCTTGGAGGCCCACTGGTCGGTCTGGCCCATACGCTCCAGCGCACGGCGGATCTCGGGCTGGAACAGCACCACAAGGGTCAGCAGACCGACCTGCAGCAGCGAGTTGAGCAGCCAGGTAACGGTGCGCATATTCAGGGTATTGGCCACCAGATACACCACCATGACCAGCAGCGCGCCTTTAGCCAGCTGCCCGGCGCGGGTGCGGTTGATGATGCCCAGCAGCTGATAGATCAGAAACGCGATGATGATGATATCCAGCAGATCGACAATTTTAAAGGTCTGAAAATTGGCGATGATCGCATTCAGTGTCATGGGTGCACGCTCCTCTTACAGTGCTTCGATCAGGGCAACGGCGTGCGCCGCGATGCCCAGCCCCTCGCCGGTAAAGCCCAGGTGCTCCTCAGTGGTGGCCTTTACGCTCACCGCCTCTACCGGCAGGCCAAAGGCTGCAGCCAGGTTGGCGCGCATGGCCGGGATATAACCCGCCAACTTGGGGCGCTGGCACAGCAGGGTGGCATCGATATTCTCGATGCGCCAGCCATGCTCTTTGAGGATCTGCGCCACGCGGCAGGCCAGTTTCAGGCTGTCGGCACCGGCATACTCCGGATCATTGTCCGGGAAATGCTGGCCGATATCCCCCAGTGCCGCCGCGCCCAGCACGGCATCCATCACCGCATGGGTCAGCACATCAGCATCGGAGTGGCCCAGCAGGCCTTTTTCAAAGGGAACATCCACGCCGCCCAGGATCAGCTTGCGCTGCTCTACCAGGCGGTGTACGTCATAGCCATGTCCAATACGCATTTCAGGTTCCTTTCTCTGTGCCGGGCGGGGCAGATCCTCCCGGGTGGTGATCTTCAAATTTGCATAGTCGCCCTGGGTCAGCTGCACCGGGCGGCCTGTCAGCTCAAACAGGCTGCAGTCATCGGTTACAAGCCGGGCGCGCGCCTCGTCCAGTTCTTCCAGCGCCGCAAGGTATGCGGCACGGTCAAAGCACTGGGGGGTCTGCACCGCATACAGGGTGCTGCGATCCGGCGTATCCTGCACGATGCACTCCGGCGGAACGGTCTTGCCATCGCCGCGCACCGCTGTTTTTACGGTGTCCTTTACCGGCACCGCCGGGGCGGCAGCCCCGCACCGGGCAGCAGCTTCCAGCGCCGCCGCGATCACCGCCCCGCTTACAAAGGGGCGTGCCGCATCGTGCACTGCCACCAGCGCCCCATGCGCTGCCAGCACACCGTTTTTCGCGCTTTCCGCACGGGTGGCACCGCCTGCCACGATCTGCACAGGTTTTGTGCAGCAGGCTGCCTGCTGTGCCACAAATTCCCGGTTTTTGCCCGCCACCAGCACGATCTCCGTTACCGCCGGGCAATCCTCAAAGGCGCGGATGCTGCGGCGCAGCACGGTCTCTCCTCCCAGGTCAAAGCTGAGTTTGTCGAACCCCATCCGGGTCGAGGAGCCTGCTGCTACCAGCACCGCCGATACAGTTTTTTCCATCTCTTCCACCTACCCTGCAGCCACGCCGCATTTTTCCGGCAGCTGCTTATAATAAACCATATTTTATTATAGCGTATCATGGCGCAAACTGCAACCGATTTTACACAGCAAAAAGGGCTGCTGCACAAAACCGTGCAGCAGCCCCACAAATGGACTTTGGGATATTTTTACTTCAGGATCGGCTCAATGGCGGCAGCCAGTGCATCCTTCTGTGCCTGTGCTTCGGCCAGATCCTTACCCAGGGTGGTAAAGTAGGTCTTGATCTTCGGCTCAGTACCGGAGGGACGCACCACCACGGTAGCACCGTTTTCCAGGGTGTAGATCAGCACGTTGGCAGCGGGCAGGCCGGTTTCTTCCGGCTTTTTGTAGTCGGTCACCTTGACCACCTTGTGGCCAGCCAGCTCTACGGGCGGCTGCTCACGCAGCTTCTGCATGATGGAGGCCATCTTCTCCATGCCGGTCAGGCCGGGGAACTCAAAGCTGTCCACCTTGTTCAGGTAGCGGCCGTACTGGGCATAGATCTCTTCCAGACGCTGCTTGATGGAGGAACCGATGCTGCGGTAGTAAGCAGCCATCTCGCAGATGAGCATGGAGCCGATGACGGCATCCTTATCGCGGACATAGGGGCCGGCCAGGTAGCCGTAGCTCTCCTCAAAACCAAAGATGAAGCGATCCACTTCACCTGCGGCTTCCAGATTTGCGATCTGGTCGCCGATCCACTTGAAGCCGGTCAGCACATTGCGCATCTCCACGCCGTAGTGCTTTGCCACAGCGTCTGCCAGCGGGGTGGAAACGATGGACTTGACTGCCACGGGGTCTTTGGGCATGGTGCCCTTCTCGATACGGCCTGCGCAGATGTAGTCCAGCAGCAAAACGCCCATCTCGTTGCCGGAAACCAGCTCATAGCTGCCATCCGGGCACTTCATGGCGATGCCCACGCGGTCAGCATCGGGGTCGGTAGCCAGCATCAGGTCGGCACCGGTCTCGGTTGCCAGATCCAGGCCCAGCTTCAATGCTGCAAAGATCTCGGGGTTGGGGTAGGAGCAGGTGGTAAAGTAGCCGTTGGGATACTCCTGCTCGGGCACGATGGTGATATCGGTGATGCCCATATCGTTCAGCACATGGGTCACAGGCACCAGGCCGGAACCGTTCAGCGGGCTGTACACCAGTTTCAGGCCGGCAGTCTTGCACAGGCCCGGGCGCACCTGGCGTGCCTCAATGGCATCGTACAGTGCCTTTTTGCAGTCATCGCCCACAAAGCGGATCATGCCGTTCTCCACGCCCTCGGCAAAGGAGATGTACTTTGCACCGGTGAGCACATCGGTCTTCTGGATCTCATCGTACACGATGGCGGCGGCATCATCGGTCATCTGGCAGCCGTCCGGGCCATAGGCCTTATAGCCGTTGTACTTGGCCGGGTTGTGGGAGGCGGTGACCATGATACCGGCGTTGCAGTTATAGTAACGGGTAGCAAAGCTCAAAGCAGGCACAGGCATCAGTGCATCATAGATGCGCACCTTGATGCCGTTGGCTGCCAGAACACCTGCTGCGGTCTTGGCAAAGACATCGCTCTTCAGGCGGCTGTCGTAGCTGATGGCCACCGTCTGGGTGCCGCCCTGGGTCAGCACCCAGTTTGCCAGACCCTGCGTTGCCTGCCGCACAACATAGATATTCATGCGGTTGGTGCCGGCGCCCAGCACACCGCGCAGACCTGCGGTGCCAAACTTCAATGCCACAGCAAAGCGATCCTTGATCTCGTCATCATTGCCCTCGATCTTAGCCAGTTCCGGCTTGAGGTCCGCATCTTCCAGATCCGCTGCCAGCCAGCGCTTGTATTCATCCAGATACATCTTGTACACCTTACCTTTGTATTTATTATCCATGACGGATGGTTTGTGTAAACCTACTTATACTATAAACTTTTGCTCTGCCTATGTCAATTGCGTAATATGCCCTAAGTTTTGGCCTTTAAAACCGGCAAATACCACAAAAAGCCGGGTTTTCTTCGGGAGAGATTGCGTTTTTCGATGTATCCAGCCGCCGGTAGGGCTGGTGTACATCATCCAGCACCTCCTGCCACTGCTCCAGCCCGATGCCGTTTTCGCACAGGTAGCGCAGCAGCTGCATCACCCGGCCAAAGCTGTTTGCCGGGGCAAGTGCAGCACTGCTGCGCACCCGGCCATCCTGCTCCCGGCGCAGCTCCATCAGCACCCCCTGCGGGGTGGCGGCAGCGCAGTACACCAGCGTGTATGCGTGCTGCAGCCCCTCCAGCTCTGAATATGTACGGATATAACGGCAGCATTCCCGATTTGTCATGATATCTCGTTCCCCTTTCTGCTGCATTGACATCTTTCCTGTGCTTTACTATAATGATTTTAAACGGAGAAAACTGTCGAATCATCGCACGAATACCCAGTATTTACCATTTTTGGCATTTATCACAAATCCAGCACCTTACAGGGAGGGACACCATGTATTCTGTGACCAACAGCTTTGGCCTGAACGGTCTGAGCGGCTTTGCCGTTGCGGTGGAAGCCGATGTCTCCGGCGGGCTGCCCGCATTTTCCATCGTAGGCCTGCCGGACTCTGCCGTGCGGGAAAGCGCCGACCGCGTGCGCGCCGCCATCAAGAACCTGGGGTTCCGCTTCCCGGACCGGCGCATCACCATCAACCTGGCCCCGGCCGATGTACGCAAGACCGGCCCGGTGTACGATCTGCCCCTGCTGCTGGCCCTGCTGACTGCCAGCGGCCAGCTGGAAGAGGTTCCCACCGATGCAGCCTTTCTGGGTGAGCTGGCGCTGGACGGCAGCCTGCGGCCGGTGTCCGGCGTGCTGCCCATGGCGCTGGCCGCTGCCGAGCACGGGATCCGGGCGCTGTATGTCCCGGCTGAAAATGCTGCCGAAGCCGCCGAGGCCTGCGCCGAGAACATGTCCGTCTACCCTGCCCGCACCGCCCGGGAGGTAGTGGACGCCCTGAAGGGCCTGCGCCCGCTTGCGCCTGCCGCCGTCATCCCCTTTGACCCTGCAGATGCCTGGGATCAGGTACCGGATTTTGCGGATGTGATGGGGCAGTCGCTGGCGCGGCGCGCCATGGTCATTGCCGCAGCCGGCGGGCACAATGTGCTGATGATGGGCGCGCCCGGCACCGGCAAATCCATGCTGGCCAAGCGCCTGCCGGGCATTCTGCCGCCCCTGACCCGGGAGGAGGCGGTGGAGACCACCAAGATCTACTCCATCGCCGGGCAGCTGCCCCAGGGGCGCGGGCTGATCTCCGCGCGGCCTTTCCGCAGCCCGCATCACTCCGCCAGTGCCGCAGCCCTTGCAGGCGGCGGGGCGCAGTTCCGCCCGGGCGAATGCAGCCTGGCCAACTGCGGGGTGCTGTTTCTGGACGAGCTGCCGGAGTTTTCCCGCGAGAGCCTGGAGGTACTGCGCCAGCCGCTGGAGGATGGCCAGATCACCGTGAGCCGCGCCGCCGGCAGCGCCACCTACCCCAGCCATTTCCAGCTGGTGGCGGCCATGAATCCCTGCAAATGCGGCTACTACGGCCATCCCACCCGCCCGTGTACCTGTTCGCCCAGCGCCGTGCGGCAGTACCGCAGCCGGGTATCCGGCCCGCTTTTAGACCGTATCGACCTGTGCGTGGAGATGGATCCCATCGCGTTTGACGAGCTGCACACCGCTGCCCCCTCCGAGAGCAGCGCCGACCTGCGCAGGCAGGTGCTGGCCGCCCGCGCCGTGCAGGCAAAGCGCTACGCTGCGCCGGGCTACGAGGGGGTGCGCTGCAACGCCCAGCTGAACGCCGGGCAGGTGCGGCGCATCTGCCGCATGACCCCCGGTGCCGAGCAGCTGCTGCGCA
>CAKTFD010000062.1 GCA_934553285.1 uncultured Faecalibacterium sp.
ACCAGATAGCACAGCAGCAGCCGGATCTCGGTGCTGCTGGTCAGGCCGCCGGGGCGGACACCGGCGGTAAAAGCATCGTTGGCGGTCATCGTTCCATACATCCCCCTTGCGATTCAACATTTCCCCAAAAGCCTGCCCCGGAGCGGGGAAAAAGCCCCCGGCCGGGCAGGATTTATCTTTCTACTAGTATAAAGGCTTTTACACCGGATTGCAAGCCGCAACGGCAAAATCTGTCTCGATGCGCTTGGGGCACTCCGGGGTGGAGTACACCCATCTGTCCAGATGTCCCTCGGTGATAAAATACCGCAGCGCAAACCGGTGGGTCTGGTTCAGGGTGTGGTTCACGATCACGAGCTTGATCTTCATCTTATCCGGCAGGATGTTTTTGATGTAGACGCTCACGGCCTGCCCCGGGGCAAGGCCGGTGCAGCTCTCGGCAAGGCCGGCAAGGTTTGGCGCGATCTCCACAAAGGTGCCGTATTCTTCCACGCTGCGCACGATGCCCACCACCGTTTCGCCTACAGTAAAACGCGCGGCATTCTCGGCCCAGGTGCCCAGCAGCTCCCGGATGGTCAGCACAAAGCGCCCCTGTGCATCCCGGTTTTTGATGGCGCACAGGATCTGCTGCCCTACACTGACCCGGTCGGCGGGGGAGGAGATGCGGCTTACCGACATACAGTCGATGGGCAGCAGCGCACTGATGCCGCAGCCCACATCACAAAAGGCGCCAAACGGCTCGATATGGGTCACCGTACAGGGCAGGATATCCCCGGGGGACAGGGTGTCCAGATACTCGGCCTTGCACAGCCGCTGCGCCTCCGCGCGGGAAAGCCGGTAGCAGGGCGTGCCGTCCGCCTCCGTGTCCAGCCCCTGGATCACAAAGCAGGTGGGGCGGCCCACCCGGGTCAGCACCGCAATATCCCGCACAGTGCCGGTCTCGGCACCATCGGCACACTGCACAAAGGGCATCACGGCTTTTACCCCGGCCAGCTCAAACCGCAGCTGCCGCTGGGTGTCAAAGGCCAGTGCGGTGGCCTGCAGGATCTCACCGCTGGCCATGGCGGCCCGCAGTTCGGCAGGGGACAGGCGGGCGGCAGAGCGGTAGTTGCCTTCGGTACGATAAGATTGCATCATGTTTCATTCCTCTTTCTGTATCGTTTTTGGGTCTCTGTGCGATGGTAAAACGATATGCATCCATGCGCGCAGATATTTGCATTTTGTGCGGCTTTGCATTATACTATATCTGTATGTGCAGCACCGCAGTGCGGCGCGCGGCATACAGTGCGCCTGCCAGGCCCCGTGCCCGGCAGACAGGAAGGGAGATGCCAGAAAAATATGGACATCGCTGTGGGAGATACCATCCTTACCCGCAAAAAGCATCCCTGCGGGGCTGCCAGTTTTGAGGTGCTGCGGGTGGGTATGGATTTTAAGATCCGCTGCACCGGCTGCGGACGCGAGGTCATGCTGCCCCGCGCCAAAATTGAAAAGAACATTAAAAAAGTGGTAAAGCCCAACGCAGAGCAGTAGCGCTGCACAGACCCCCGAACCGGAACGAATATGTAAGGAGAACTGCAACGATGCAAGATATTTCTTCCCGGATGGAGGCTGTCTGCCGCCGCTTTGAAGAACTTTCCGTCCGGCTCAACCAGCCCGCTACCGCCGCCGACCCGGCGCTGTTCCGCAAATTGATGCGGGAGTACTACGACACCGAGCCGGTAGTCGAGGCCTACCGGAATTGGCAGACCGCGCTGGACCATCTGGCGCAGGCCAAAGCTCTGCTGGAGGAACCGGGGCCGCTTGATCTGGACTTCAAACAGATGATACAGCAGGAAATCGGCGAAAAAAGTCAAGATGTGGAAAAGCTGGAAAATGATCTCAAAATTTTGCTGCTGCCCAAGGATGTGAACGATGGCAAAAATGTCATCATGGAGATCCGGGGCGGTGCAGGCGGCGAGGAAGCTGCCCTGTTTGCCCACAGCCTGCTGCGGATGTACACCATGTACGCCCAGAACCATGGCTGGACGCTGGAACTGCTCAACCTGAACGAGACCGAGCTTGGCGGCGTAAAGGAAGCCATCGTCTCGGTGGATGGCGCGGGTGCCTACAACCGCCTCAAGTACGAGAGCGGGGTGCACCGGGTGCAGCGGGTACCGGAGACCGAGACCCAGGGGCGTATCCACACCTCTACCGCAACGGTGGCAGTGATGCCCCAAGCGGAGGAAGTGGACTTTGCGCTGGATATGAAGGATCTGCGCATCGATACCTTCCGCTCCTCCGGTGCGGGCGGCCAGCATATCAACAAGACCTCCAGCGCCATCCGCGTGACCCATATCCCCACCGGTACGGTGGTGGAGTGCCAGAACGAGCGCAGCCAGTTCCAGAACAAGGACAAGGCACTGGAGATCCTGCGCAGCCGCCTGCTGGCACAAAAACAGAAGGAACAGCAGGATGCCATCAACGCCCAGCGGCAGGGGCAGGTGGGCACCGGCGACCGCAGCGAGAAGATCCGCACCTATAATTTCCCGCAGGACCGCTGCACCGACCACCGCATCGGCCTGACCGTCCACAACTTAGAAAAGATCATGGACGGCAACCTGGACGAGGTCATCGATGCCCTTGCCACCCGGGAACAGGCCGAAAAACTGCAGAAGCTGGGCGGATAAACGCAGCTCTAGCGCATAAAACACCTGCAAAACCATAAAACGGATGCCAAGCAAATATACTTTACAGATAGAAAGAACGATGATTCGTATGGAAATCAAAACCAGAGTGCTGCCTGCCGATAAAGCAGGCGTAGCAGAAGCTGCGCAGCTCCTGCGCCGGGGCGAGCTTGTGGCACTGCCTACCGAAACGGTGTACGGCATTGCAGCCGATGCCCGCAACAGCGCAGCGGTGCGCAATATCTTTGTGGCGAAGGGCCGCCCACAGGATAACCCCCTGATCGTCCATGTCACCGGGCCGGAGATGCTGCCGGGCCTTGTCAGCGCGGTGCCGGAGCGCGCCCAGCTGCTGATGGCAGCATTCTGCCCCGGGCCGCTGACCATCATTATGCCGCGCGGGCCGGAGGTGGCGGATGAATGCTGCGCCGGGCTGGATACGGTGGGCATCCGGATGCCCAGCCATCCGGTAGCGCGGGCAGTCATCCAGCAGAGCGGCTGCGCCTTTGCAGCTCCCAGCGCAAACCTGTCCGGCAAGCCCAGCCCCACTAACGCGCAGGATGTGTTCACCGATATGGATGGCCGCCTGCCGCTGATCCTGGATGGCGGCGAGTGCGATGTGGGTGTGGAGAGCACCGTGGTGTCGGTGGTGGGAGATAAGCCCACCCTGTTCCGCCCCGGCCACATCACGCTGGAAGACCTGGAACGCGCCCTCGGCGAGGAAGTGGAAGTATCCAAAGCCATCCTGGAAAAGCTGCCGGAGGGCGAAAAGGTGCGCAGCCCGGGCATGAAGTACAAACACTACGCACCCAAGGCGGATGTAACGCTGCTCCATGGCACATTTGAGCAGTTCAAGGCCTATGTGGATGCCCACATGGACGAAAACCCCAGCTGCCTGTGCTTTACCGGCGAAAGCGCAAAGCTGGGGGTGCCCTGCGTGGAATATGGCCGCGAAGGGGATGGTGCCGACCAGGCAAAGCACATCTTCCGCTCCCTGCGGGCGCTGGATGAGCAGGGCGATGGTGTGGTCTATGCCCGCTGCCCGCAGAAGGACGGCCTGTCCATGGCGGTGTACAACCGCCTGATCCGCGCCGCCGCCTTCCGGGTGATCGACCTATGATCACGCTGGGGATCACGGGCCGCAGCGGCTGCGGCAAGTCCACGGTCACAGCGGTATTTGCCGCCCATGGGGTGCCGCTGGCCGATGCCGACCAGCTCAGCCGCGAAATCCTGCTGCCTGGCTCGCCGCTGCTGCCGGAGCTTGCGGCACGGTTCGGCACCGATATCCTGCGGCCGGACGGTACGCTGGACCGCCGCCTGCTGGCCGACCGTGCATTTGCCACCCCGGAGGGCAAGGCAGCGCTGGACAGCCTGACCCATCCCGCCATCGTGGCGCGCATCCGGGCTGCAAAGCAGGCGGCACAGGCTGCCGGGGCGCCCCTCTTTGTACTGGATGGTGCGGTCATCGTGGGCACGGCAGCGCAGGCCGAGTGCGACCGCCTGTGTGTTGTCACCGCACCTTTTGCCACCAGTGTGGCGCGTATCGTGGCACGGGATGGCATCTCGCCGGAGATGGCCGCCCGCCGCCTGAACGCGCAGACCCCGGAACAGACCCTGACTGCACAGGCAGACTACACCCTGCACAACGATGCCGGGCTGGAAGCACTGCAGGCCGCAGCGGCCCGCCTGTGCGAGCAGCTACAGGCGGAAGGGGCGTGAAGAGAACACTTTGAACGAACGTTATAAGGAGTATCCCTGCACCCCCGCCGCGCAGGAACGCCGTGCCACCCGGGAAAAACAGCGCCGCCGCAAACAGCGGCAACGGCGGCTCGTGCTGCGGCTGGCGGTGCTGTGCCTGGCTGTGGCGTTTACGGTATACGCCGTACCTGCCCTGTGCAGCCGGGTGGAGCGGTACCTGTACCCGCGCAAATATGAGCAGCTGGTGGAAAAATGGGCCGCTGCCTATGAGCTGGATCCACTGCTTGTGGATGCCTTTATCCGCACCGAGAGCGGCTTTGATCCGCAGGCAACCTCCAGTGTGGATGCCCGGGGGCTGATGCAGATGACCGAGGAGACCTTTCTGTGGCTGCGCAGCAAGATCGCCCCGGACGAGCAGCTGTCCTTTGCGGACCTGTACGACCCCGACACCAGCATCCGCTTCGGGTGCTACTACCTGCACCTGTGCCTGGTGCGCTACAAGGGGGATGTATCCACGGCGGCAGCTGCCTACCACAGCGGCTGGGGCACCGTGGATCAGCTGCTGCAGATGGAGCAGCACTCGGCAGATGGCCAGACCCTGCAGGGCTTCCCCTACAACCAGATGCACCACTACGTCAACAAGATCACCGCCTGTTACCAGACGTATCAGCGTCTGTACGCGGGCAAATGATATATTTTAAGGAGAGTAAAAACCATGAGTGAGAAACTTTCTGCAAAAGAGTATGCCGAGCAGCTGCTCTACACCCCGGCGTATGCCGCTGATAAGCAGGCAGACGTAAAGGAAAAGGCTGCTGCCTTTGCTGAGGGCTACAAGCGCTTCCTGGATAAGGCCAAGACCGAGCGCGAGGCCGCAGTGGTCAGCGAGCAGATGCTGCTGGAAGCCGGCTATAAGCCGTTTGAACCCAAAAAGGTCTACGCCCCCGGCGAAAAGATCTACTTTATCCAGGAGAACAAGGCTGTTGTGGCGGCTACCATCGGCCAGAAGCCCTATGAGGACGGCTTCCGTCTGGTCATCGCCCACATCGACTGCCCCCGTCTGGACCTGCGCCCCAACCCGCTGTATGAAGCCGACCACATGAGCTACTTCAAGACCCACTACTACGGTGGTGTCCGCAAGTACCAGTGGGGCACCATCCCGCTGGCCATCCACGGCGTGTTTACCCGTGCCGATGGCTCCAGCATCAACTTTGCCATCGGTGAGGACGAGAACGATCCGGTGTTCTGCATTACGGATCTGCTGCCCCATCTGGGCGCCGAGCAGAACGAGCGCAAGCTGAGCGATGGCATCAAGGGTGAGGAGCTGAACGTGCTGATCGGCTCCGATGCTGTTGAGGAAGAGGACATCAAGGAGGCTGTCAAGCTGAACACCCTCATCCTGCTGCACCAGAAGTACGGCATCACCGAGCGCGACTTCACCCGCGCCGAGATCGAGGTGGTGCCCGCCACCAAGGCCCGCGATGTAGGCTTTGACCGCTCCATGATCGGTGCCTACGGCCACGACGACCGTGTGGACGCATACCCCGCACTGCTGGCTGAAATTGAGACCCAAAACCCCGTGCACACCACCGTATGTGTGCTGACCGATAAGGAAGAGATCGGCTCCGACGGCGTGACCGGCATGCAGAGCATGTATGTGTTCCACTTTATGCAGCTGCTCTGCCGTGCTGCCGGGCAGGACGATATCCTTGCCTTCCGCAACAGCGTCTGCGTATCTGCAGATGTGACCGCTGCCTACGATCCCTCCTGGGCAAGCGCGTTTGAGAAGCAGAACGGCACCTACGCAGGCCGCGGCGTGGCTTTCTTCAAGTACACCGGCAGCCGCGGCAAGAGCGCTGCCAGCGATGCCAACGCCGAGCTGGTGGGCGATATCACCCGCCTGCTGGATGCCAACAACGTGGCATGGCAGATCGGCGAGATGGGCCGTCTGGATCTGGGCGGCGGCGGCACCATCGCCAAGTACGTGGCCAACCGTGGCATCAAGGTGCTGGATGTTGGCGTGCCGGTGCTGTCCATGCACTCTCCCTTTGAGGTCATCCATAAGACCGACCTGTACATGGCCTACCGCACCTTCTCCGTATTCTGCCAGGCTGCAGAGTAAGATCCCCCCGACAAGCTGAAAAAACAGAGCCGTTTGCACATTTTTTGTGCGGCGGCTCTGTTTTTTGCGCAAAATCCTTGACCTTCAACCGGCTTTAAGGTGTAATGTAAGGGCGGAGGTGAAGCAAATGAATATCAAACAGGCTTCCAAACAGAGCGGTGTGTCCGCCCCTAATATCCGCTTTTATGAAAAAGAGGGGCTGCTCACACCGGCACGCAGGCAGGAGAACGATTACCGCGATTACACAGCAGGGGATATCCGCACCCTTAAACTTATCCGGATGCTGCGTATGCTGGATGTTCCGCTGCCCACGATCAAAGCCGTGCTGCGTGGGGAGCAGCCGCTGCAGCAGGCCCTGCAGGCCCAGCAGATCGTGCTGGAACAGCAGGCGGCGCAGCTGGCAGCTGCCATGCGTTTTTGTGCAGATCTTGCCCGTCAGCAGCCGCAGGCGGATACGCTGGACGTAGATGCCTGCCTGACCCGGATGACCGCCCCTGCCGCCCAGGAGGGCTTTTTCGCCGGCTGGATCCGGGACTATCGCACGCTGGCGCAGGTGCAGCATCAGAAGCACTTTTTCTTTATCCCGGAGGGCAGCATCAATACCCCGCAGGCATTTACAGCGGCGCTGCAGATATACGCCGAGGACAACGGGCTGCAGCTCAGCCTTGACCGGGAGGGAATGTACCCGGAGTTTTCGCTGGACGGCATCCGGTACAAAGCCTACCGTGTCCAGGGCAAGTACCGGGATGAGATCTGCTGCGACGCCGTATCTCCGGAACAGCTGGATACCGGGCTGCCTTCCCGGCGGGAACAGCTGCTGCGCGGTGCGCGGGCCGTGCTGCCGTCCGTATGCACCTTTGCCGCCATTCTGGCAGCGGGGTGGGTGGCGACCGGCGGGCCGGACTGGCTCTGGCTGGCGGCGCTGGCAGCTGCCGGTGTGCTGCTGGGGCGCTGCTTTGAAAAATGGCTGTAAGGCGTTTCAGCCCAGCGGCAGCGCCTCGGCTACGGTCAAAAAAGCGTAGCCGTTGTCCGTATACCAGCGGATGATGTCGGGCAGCGCCTCGGCGGTGGTGCGGGTGGTGGCCGAATCGTGCATCAGCACCACACAATGGGTCTGCTCGCCGGTCTCCCGCACCACATTGCGGTAGATGGTGTCCGCACTGGGGTGCCCGCCCACAGCGTCCTCCGCGCAGACGTTCCAGTCCACCCACTGCCAGCCCCGCTGTTCCACCTCGGTTTTCAGCTGCTGCATCAGCCCCTTGCCGCCGTACCGGCGGCTCACGGTGTTGGTGCTGCCGCCGGGGAACCGCAGATACCGGATGCTCCCGGCGTCCACATAGGGCGCAATGCGGCTCTTGAGCAGGTCGATATCCTTCCAGTAGGCGGCACTGCTGCGGTAGATATCGTTGTACTCGTGGGAAGCCGAGTGCAGCGCGATCTGGTGCCCGGCAGCGGCGGCTTCGGTCAGCAGGGGCAGGTATTTTTCGTTGTAACCGGTGGCTACCACAAAAAAAGTGCCATGCACCCCGGCGGCCTGCAGGGCGGCCAGTACGGCCGGGGTGGTCTTGCTGGGGCCATCGTCAAAGGTCAGGCAGACCCACTTTTCCGGCAGGGCAGCGGCCGTGTCCGGCGCGGTTCCGGTAGCCGCCGCCGGTGCAGCAGGGGAGAAGGGCATCGTATCCGGCGCGATGGTCAGATCGCCCGCCGCACAGCCCACTGGAGCGCGCACCGGCAAAAACCACCCCGCCGCAAACGCAGCCAGAGCCGCCGCAAGCAGCCCGCCGCATAGCCCGAGCTGCAGCCCGGTGTGCCGCAAAGAGATCTTCATACAAAACCCCTCCTTTTTGAAAATTGCCATAATGCAGGACCGGCAGCGTCCGCGCAGCAGGACTCCTTGTGCGTTCTGCGCGAAATGCCGGTTTTGGATACCGTGTGCTTCTACTATAGATATGAAACTGCAAAAAACTTATGAGAAACGCAGAAACTACTTGACGAACCGGGAGAAATGTGTTACTATATCCAAGCAGTCCGCACCAACGGTTTTCTACCTCAAAAACCGGAGAACTGTAGAACACGTATGCGAGGGTGGCGGAACTGGCAGACGCGCACGTTTGAGGTGCGTGTGGTTTATCCTTGGGGGTTCAAATCCCCTCCCTCGCACCAGAAGGCAAGCCGGTTTTTGGCTTGCCTTTTTTCTTTGCGCAGAAGTGGTGGAATGGCAGACACGCTGGTTTTAGGCACCAGTTCCTTGTGAGTGAGGGTTCAAGTCCCTTCTTCTGCACCAAAAACCAGGCCCGCAGGCACGCTTGAGCAGTCAGGCATGTCTGCGGGCTTTTTTACGTCAGCTGTGCTCCGTTATATTTCTACGGGCAAAATAAAAGGCCGCTGCACGTTTTTGTGCAGCGGCCTTTGTGTAAGATGGATCAGGCGGGTATTGGTGCTATCCTGGCGGTTCTGGAGATGGCCGCGGCATCACAGATGCAGGGTATCCCGCTGTGCGCTGGCGCGCATACGGAGAGCGGCAGCAATAAAGGCTTTGAACAGCGGATGTGCGCGGTTGGGACGGCTCTTGAACTCGGGATGGAACTGTGCGCCCAGATGGAAATCGCGGTCGGGCAGTTCCACCGTTTCCACCAGATGGCCGTCCGGGCTGGTGCCGGAGATGACCAGGCCGGCATCCTGCATCTCCTGCCGGAAGTCGTTGTTGAACTCGTACCGGTGGCGGTGGCGCTCCCAGATCTCGCTCTCGCCGTAGCAGGCGGCCATTTTGGTGCCGGGCATCACCTTGCAGGGGTACTTGCCCAGGCGCATGGTGCCGCCCTTGGGGATGTTGCCCTGCTGATCCGGCATCAGGGAGATGACGTTGTGGGCACCGTCCGGCGTAAACTCGCTGGAATTGGCGTCCTTGTAGCCCAGCACATTGCGGGCAAACTCCATGACCATGATCTGCATACCCAGGCAGATGCCAAAGTAGGGGATACGGTTCTCCCGGGCGTACTGTGCAGCCTGGATCATGCCCTCGATACCGCGGTCGCCAAAGCCGCCGGGCACGATGATGCCGTCCACATCGGCAAAGGCTTCCTTACAGGCGGCCTGGTCGGTCAGGTCCTCGCTCTCCACCCAGCGGATCTCTACCTGGCTGTCGTTCTCAAACCCGGCATGGTACAGGCTCTCCATCACCGAGAGATAAGCATCGTGCAGCTTGACATATTTGCCCACCAGCGCAATGGTGCAGGTCTTGCTGCGGGTGGCAATGCGGGAAACTACCTGTTTCCACTCGGTCAGGTCGGCGGCGGGAACATCCAGATGCAGCTTCTGCACCACAACATCGTCCAGGCCGTTGGTGTGCAGCATCAGCGGGCACTGGTAAAGGCTGGGCATCGTCAGGTTCTCAATGACGCATTCCGGCTTTACGTTGCAGAAGGTGCTGATCTTGCGGCGGATATCGCTGCCCACGCTGCCATCGGCGCGCAGGATGATGATATCGGGGCTTACGCCCATGCCCTGCAGCTCCTTGACCGAGTGCTGCGCGGGCTTGGATTTATACTCGTCCGAGCCGGAGATATAGGGCACCAGCACCACATGGATAAAGCAGCAGTTATCGCGCCCTTGTTCCAGTCCCACCTGCCGGATGGCTTCCAGGAAAGGCTGGCTCTCGATATCGCCGGTGGTGCCGCCGATCTCGGTGATGACCACATCGGCCTCGGTGGAAGCAGCCAGGTTATAGATATAGCTTTTGATCTCGTTGGTGATGTGAGGGATGATCTGCACCGTCTGCCCCAGGTAGGCGCCCTGACGCTCCTTGTTCAGCACGTTCCAGTACACCTTGCCGGTGGTCAGGTTGGAGTATTTGTTCAGATTTTCATCGATAAAACGCTCGTAATGGCCCAGATCCAGGTCGGTCTCGGTGCCATCATCGGTCACGAACACCTCGCCGTGCTGCAGCGGACTCATAGTGCCCGGATCCACGTTTACATACGGATCCAGCTTCTGACTGGCCACTTTCAGGCCGCGGCACTTGAGCAGCCGCCCCAGCGATGCTGCCGTAATGCCCTTGCCCAGACCGGAAACGACACCACCGGTCACAAAAATAAACTTTGCCATAAAAACACCATCCTCTATTATTTTTTCAATAAAAACTTTCCTAGTTCTTACTATGTGCCCGTCTCCTCGTAATCTTCCAGGATCTGACGGGCGATATCGGCACGGTCCTGCCGGGTATCCATAGCCTGCTTTTCAATATAGCGGTGCGCCGCAGCTTCGGTCATATGCGCGTGCTCCACCAGGCAGCACTTTGCGCGGCTTATCAGGCGCAGCTGGGAGATCTTGTCCTGCAAGCGGGCGTTCTCCTGGCGCAGGCGCTGCAGGCGGTGATTGCCGGCAGCAGCCATGTGCATGGCCTGCAGAAACAGGGTGTTGGTAAAAGGTTTGCTCAGCAGCAGCACGCCCTGCTCGTTCAGCGGGGTGAGCAGCTGCTCCGCCTGCGCGGCCTTGACCAGAAATACCACGCCGGCATCGGTCTGCTCCACGGCATTGATGCACAGCTCGTGCCCGAACTCATCGGGCAGGGGAGCATTGACCACGATCAGCTCAAAATCGGATTCCAGCATCCGCCGCCGGGCCTCGGCTCCGCTGGGGATGATCACCGGACGGCTGTAGCCTATCTCGGTCAGCCGTGCGGAAATATACTCGTTGGAGGTGGCACCGGCACTTACGATGAGTGCGCGTCCCATATTTCGCGCTCCTTTCTCCTGCACAGGCAGGGATCAGATGGCGTTGAAATAGTGGACACGCTCGTACTCGGCGCGGTCAGGCGCATCGTGCAGCGCGGCACAGCGCTTGAGTTCTTCCGAGAAATAGCGGCGCGAAAGCTCCTCCGGCAGCACCTGGTGCAAAAATGCGCTCTCTTCGGCCACCTGCACGGCTTCTTCCAGCGTAGCGGGCAGGGTCTCCAGCCCAAGCCCCTCGGCCTCGGATACATGGAACAGGTTCCGGTTCACCGGCGGCTGCAGCACCATGCGGTGCTCAATGCCGTCCAACCCGGCAGCCAGCACAAGGCCGATGGCCAGATACGGGTTGCAGGCGGGGTCCGGGCTGCGCAGCTCCATGCGGCAGTTATCGCCCTTTACCATGGGGATGCGCACCAGCTGGCTGCGGTTCTGGCGGCTCCAGCTTACATAGCGGGGTGCCTCGTCGCAGCCAAAGCGCTGGTAGCTGTTGGGCAGGGGATTGGTAAACACGGTCAGCTCCCGGCTGTGTGCCAGCACACCGGCCATAAAGCTGCCTGCAATGCTGTCCGGGGCAATATCGCCCTCAAACAGGTTTTTGCCGTCCATATAAAGGGATAGGTTGATGTGCAGGCCGCTGCCTGCCTGCTCCGGCAGGGGTTTGGGCAAAAAGCTGGCGTGCAGGCCGTTGCGCGTGGCAATGGCCCGGACGATCTGCTTGAACATCATCACATGATCCGCCGTTTTCAGGGGGCCTGCATAGCGGCAGTCGATCTCGTTCTGGCCGTTGCCGCTTTCGTGATGGCTGTGCTGGGGGCTCATGCCCATCTGCTCCATGGTCAGGCAGATATCCCGGCGGATGTTCTCGCCGGCATCCAGCGGCGCAACATCAAAATACCCGCCAAAATCGATGGGGATGCAGGTGGGGCGGCCCCGGTCGTCGTTCTCAAACAGATAAAATTCGCACTCGGTGCCTACATTGCAGGTAAGCCCCAGCTTTTTGAAGCGGCGGTTCACCGCCCGCAGAAAGCCGCGGCAGTTGCCGCCAAAGGAGGCTCCGTCCGGCTTTTCCACATCGCAGAAGAACTGCATCACCCGGCCTTCGGTAGGCCGCCAGGGCAGGATGGTCACGGTGGACAGATCCGGCCGGAGCACAAGGTCGCTTTCCTCCACATGCATAAAGCCTGCGATGGAGCTGCCATCAAAGCACACCCCGTCCTCCAGCGCCTTGGGCAGGTCGCTGGCCAGTACGGCAATGTTTTTCTGGGTGCCAAAGATATCACAGAAGGCAAAACGCACAAATTTGACGTTGTTGTCCTCAACAAAATCAAGAATATCCTGTTGGGTCGAATAGCTCATAAATTACCCCCTCAAATAAAACGCCCAAAGGCCTGCCCTCAGGATGGGAGCAGGTCTTCGGGCTGGTGTAAGAAATAGGAAAAGGAGAATGGCAAATGGATCCGGCAGCCTACGGATGCTTTGTCTTTACGCTGTTATAGGGATATCAGACGTAGTAAAGCATCTTGCTGTAGCTGGGCAGAGGCCAGTAATCCTCGCCGCAGATGGTTTCAGCATCATCAGCGGCAGCACGCAGGGCATCCATCACGGGGAGAACGTTGTCATGGAAGGCGGTGGCCTTATCAGCCTCGGTAGACAGTGCCTTGGCGGCATTCACGGCATCCTGCAGGGTATCGATGGCATCGCTCATGGCATCGGCATCGGCAGAGAGCTTTTCCAGGGTCTTGGTCTCGCTGCGCACGCTGATGTGCTCGCTGACAGCCAGCTTGGAGGCGGCGGTATTGGCAACCTCGCTCATGTAGGCATTGACGGCGGGCAGCAGCTGCTTGCGGGCCATCTCCAGCATGGTCAGAGCCTCGATGTTGATGATCTTGGAGTAATGCTCCAGCTCAACCTCGTAACGGCTGTGCATCTCCACCTTGGTCAGCACGCCGAACTCCTCCATCAGGGCGATGTTCTTGGGTGCGATCAGGGCAGGCAGAGCAGCGGGGGTATTCTTCTTGTTGGGCAGGCCGCGCTTGGCTGCTTCGGCCTCCCACTCGGCGGTGTAGCCGTTGCCGTTAAAGATAACACGGCGGTGGTCGCGGATGGTGCGCTTTACCAGAGCAATGGCTGCGCTGGTAAAGTCCTCAGCGCCCTCCAGCTCGTCGGCGTAACCCTTCAGCTCCTTGGCGACAGCAGTGTTCAGGATGGTGTTGCAGTCGCTCAGGTTCTCAGCGGAGCCGGGCATACGGAACTCGAACTTGTTGCCGGTGAAGGCAAAGGGAGAGGTACGGTTGCGGTCGGTGGTGTCCTTGCTGAACTTGGGCAGAACATCCACGCCCAGATCCATCTTCATCTTGACGGGGCC
>CAKTFD010000063.1 GCA_934553285.1 uncultured Faecalibacterium sp.
ATCTGGTTCAGGATGCCCTCGCCGTGGGTATCGGTCAGGAACTGGTTGCGGTAGCCGAACAGGCCGCGGCTGGGCATACGGAACTCCAGACGCACGCGGTCGGTGCCCAGAGACTCCATCTGCTGCAGGATAGCCTTGCGCTGGCCCAGACCGGTCATGACAGCGCCCTGATACTGGGTGGGCACATCGATGACAACATGCTCCATAGGCTCGTAGGTCTTGCCGTCGATGACCTTGGTCAGAACGTGCGGGGGAGAGACCTGCAGCTCGTAACCTTCGCGGCGCATGGTCTCGATAAGGATAGACAGGTGCATCTCGCCACGGCCCATCACGCGGAAGGAATCGGTCGTGGGAGAGTCCTCCACCTTCAGCGCAACGTCTTTCAGCAGTTCCTTCTGCAGGCGGTCGCGGATCTGGCGGCTGGTGACATACTTGCCCTCGCGGCCGGCCAGCGGGCTGTCGTTGACCGAGAAGGTCATCTCCACGGTGGGGTCGTTGATCTTGACGAAGGGCAGCGGCTCCACCAGAGCGGGGCTGCACAGGGTGTTGCCGATGGTCACATCGGGCAGACCGGAGAAAGCCACGATATCGCCTGCGGTGATGTTATCGCAGGGCTGACGGCCATTGGCCTGGAAGTCGTACAGCTTGGTCAGGCGGCCGCGCATTTTTAGGTCGGGGTTGTGCCAGTCGCAGACGACCACTTCCTCACCGACCTTGGCCACACCGTTCTGGATGCGGCCGATGCCGATGCGGCCAACGAACTCGTTGTAGTCCACAGAGGAGACCAGCATCTGGAAGGGAGCCTCGGGATCACCTTCGGGCGGCTGGATGGTGTCCAGCAGGGTGTCGAACAGGGGGATCAGGTCAGTGCCGGGCACATCCGGATCCAGGCTTGCAGTGCCCTGACGGCCGCAGCAGAACAGGATGGGGCATTCCAGCTGTTCATCGGTAGCGCCCAGGTCCATCAGCAGGTACAGCACTTCATCGATGACTTCCTTGATGCGGGCATCGGGACGGTCGATCTTATTGATGGCGACCACCAGGCTCAGGTTCTGCTGCAGGGCCTTCTGCAGCACGAAACGGGTCTGGGGCATGCAGCCCTCGGCAGCATCCACCAGCAGCAGAACGCCGTTGACCATTTTCAGCACGCGCTCCACCTCGCCGCCAAAGTCGGCGTGGCCCGGGGTATCCACGATGTTGATCTTGACACCCTTGTAGGTGCAGGAGCAGTTCTTGGCCAGGATGGTGATACCGCGCTCACGCTCGATATCGCCGCTGTCCATCACGCGCTCGGACACGACCTGGTTGTCGCGGAAAGCGCCGCTCTGACGCAGCAGGGCATCCACCAGGGTGGTTTTGCCGTGGTCGACGTGAGCGATAATGGCAACGTTGCGCAAATCGTTACGAACCATAAATTTCAACCTCTCTATATTGGAAATATCATAAAATACGAACAGACATCATACACACCTAAGTTTATAACAGAACGGGGTGGTTTGTCAAGATTGTATAAAAATTTTTTCTGCAATTCGGCAATATGCCCGTAAAGATCCCGCAGATTTGTGCGGCGCGCACTTCTAAAATATGCTATACTATAGCCATAAAACAGCCACGAAACGAACCGGAGGTGCTTTGCATTGAAAATCACTTTTTTGGGCGCGAATCACGAAGTGACCGGCAGCTGCACCATGCTGGAAGCCGCTGGCCAGCGGTTCCTGATCGATCATGGCATGGAGCAGGGCAAGGATGTATATGAAAACGAGCCGCTTCCGGTGGCACCCGGCGAGATCGATTTTGTGCTGGTGACCCATGCACATATCGATCATACCGGCCTGCTGCCGCTGCTGGCACATAACGGTTTCCGGGGCAGGATCTACGCCACCACCCCCACGGTGGAGCTGTGCGGCATCATGCTGCGGGACTCGGCGCATATCCAGGAGTTTGAAGCAGAGTGGAAAAACCGCAAGGGCAGGCGCTCCGGCGCAGAGCCGGTGGAGCCGCTGTACACGATACAGGATGCAGAGGCCGCCTGCCGCCTGTTTGTTGGGGTGGCATACGAAAAACGCATCCAGCTGGCCCCCGGTATCGAGGCTCGTTTCGTGGATGTTGGCCATCTGCTTGGCTCGGCCAGCATCGAACTGTGGATCACGGAGGGCAGCACCACCACAAAGCTGGTGTTCTCCGGCGATATCGGCAACCACGATCAGCCCATCCTTAAAGACCCTGCCTATATCCAGCAGGCGGACTATGTATTCATGGAGTCCACCTACGGCGACCGCATCCATGGCCCGCGTCCGGATTATGTAGGGGAGCTGGCAAAGATCCTGCAGCGCACCTTTGACCGCGGCGGCAATGTGGTCATCCCCAGTTTTGCGGTGGGCCGCACCCAGGAGATGCTGTATTTCCTGCGGGAGATCAAGGAGCAGGGGCTGGTGCGGGGGCACGGCAACTTTCCCATCTACATCGACAGCCCGCTGGCGACCGAGGCTACCCGCATCTTCCAGGATACCGATGCCGACTGTTTTGACGAACAGACCCGTGCGCTGCTGGAAAAGGGCATCGACCCCATCGGAGTGCCGGGGCTGCGCATCAGCGTGACCAGCGATGACTCCCGCATGATCAATACCGACCGTGTGCCAAAGGTCATCCTGTCTGCCAGCGGCATGTGTGAAGCCGGGCGTATCCGCCACCACCTCAAGCACAACCTGTGGCGGCCGGAGTGCACCATCCTGTTCGTGGGCTTTCAGGCGGTGGGCACCCTGGGGCGTACCCTCATCGAGGGAGCGGAAACGGTCAAACTGTTCGGCGAACCTATCGAGGTGCGGGCGGAGATCTGCCAGCTGACCGGCATGTCTGGCCATGCCGACAGGGACGGCCTGCTGCAATGGGTGGAGGCATTTACCGAAAAGCCCCGGCGGGTGTTCGTGATACACGGCGAGGACGAGGTGGAAAACATCTTTGTCAATACCCTTACAGAACACGGCTTTACCGCCTGCGCACCCTATAACGGTGCACAGTGGGCCATCGGTGCCGAAGGCGCTGTCTGTCTGCAGGAGGGCACAAAAGTCCGCATGGAGCAGAGAGCCGGTGAGGGAACGAACCGTGCGGCCACCGTATTCCAGCGGCTGGTCAGTGCCGGCAAGCGCCTGCTGCGGGTCATTGAGCACAACGAGGGCGGTGCCAATAAGGATCTGGCAAAATTTGCCGACCAGATCAACGCCCTGTGCGATAAATGGGACCGGTAACGCGATGCTGCGCCGAGCATATCTATAAGAAAAACGCAGCTGCGTTGAAAGCGGCGGACGCAAAAGAAACAATAAAAAAGGAACGCGATTTTTTGTAAAAAACCGTTGACAAGCGCGCTCCCGGCTGGTATAATAACCCATGTCGTCAGGCACGATGCCAAACATCTGGGGGATTAGCTCAGCTGGGAGAGCGCTTGCATGGCATGCAAGAGGTCACCGGTTCGATCCCGGTATTCTCCACCAAAAAAGCACTGTACTTCGTAGGAAGTATGGTGCTTTTCTTTTTGCTGAAGCCGTTTTTTGGGGTTGCATTGCTTCGCCTGCACCGTTTTCAGGCTTTTGCAGGCGGTTCCTATACAACCCCCAACTTTTGACGTTACACCGTTTTTAAAAAAGAATGTTTGCCGCCCGGTTTTTCAGCAGGCTGCTGCATCATCCCCCTCAATTCCTGATTTTTACATAGATGCAGCAAAAGGCGGTGATCTTCCACAATAAGGGAAGCCACCGCCTTTGTTGATTATCGGATGAGCCAGCCGTAATCCTGTCTGCAATCTACCACATAATCCGCATAAACCGTATTATCTACGATCTGGAAGATGAGCATATAGCGTTTTTCAAACAAGATAAATCGGTAAGCGTTTTTAGGAATGTATTCGCCTTTGAGCCATGGGCAGCGCTGCGGCATCTGCTCCAAAGATTTTGCAGCCTTTTCAAATTCGGCTGTAAGCCGCTCTGCTGCTGCAGGGCTGGCCTGTGCCAGAAATGCGGCATGGGACACCAGCATCTGAGCAGCCCGCGCTGACACGATCACGCGGTATTTATTTTGCTGTTCCATGCCCTGTGGCCTCCTTGATTGCGCTGCGCATCATGGAAGTGACCTCATCAATCGAATAGCCCTCGTTGCCTCGTATCCGGTCCTCTTCCACGGAAAGCAGCTCTTCACGGAGCTTTAGCATTTTTTCTCGGCGGTTGTAGGTTTCGATGTCCATAACGACCAAGTCACCCTCGCCGTTCTTGGTGAGAAAAATCGGCTCAGCGGTTTCTCTGCACAGATCGGCAATCTCATTGTAGTTCTGGCGAATCGCTGCAGATGGACGGATATTCATAAAAGCACCTCCTGCTCCTGTGTGGCTCATAATAGTAAAATTCTAATTATATTATATCCATATTGTGCAACGAAGTCAATGCAGACAACTGTCACTTCGTTCTCCATTTCCACCACTTTGCCAGCATTACAATAATAGCAACCACGAAAACGGCTATGAACAATACCAAAGATTGGTTCATTCAGGATGATATTCTACTTAAAAAGGAAAAGTACCGCCAATCGTACGGCCAGAGCAACCAACAGCAAAACTTCTATAAATCTATCCATGACTTTTTCCTTTTATGTTTTTGAGTTATCTTAGCAGCACTTGGTTTAATGCTGCTCTTTTCGACTGGCAAGGCCTGTGCACTTTCGCCGAATGACCTTGCTATCCAGTGGTAAGAGATGATAAAAATAGCATAGATGCAGAAAGGGCTGTTGCACCAAATGATGTGCAACAGCCCTTTTGCGCATAATGTAATCATGTGCGAAAGCGAAAAAACTGCTGAAACGAAAGCCTTCCATCGGTCGGGGGAAGGTGGCGCGTAGCGCCGGATGAGGGGGCAAGTAAGAGGCAGAGATTGGTGCGACCTCATCAGTTACCTTCGGGAAAAAGGCTCTTATATGGCTGCCTGTTCTGCGATGGGGGCGGCAAGTTCGTTAAGGGCGGACATCACAGCCCGATAATTCTCCGGGAAGCTGTTGCAGCCCCGGGCTTCCAGCCTGGTGCCATCGGTGTAGATCACTTCCAGATAAAAGCTGCTGCCGTCCAGTACGTTGGGGTCGCAGCCGGAAAACTCGTTCCAGCTGCGCACATTGTAGGTGCTCAGGATGGCTTCCGCCCTTTCCATCAACTCCGGGCTTTCCGTGGTTTCGTATTCGTCCTCGTAATACAGCCACAGGTGCACCAGTGTTCCCTCTGCAGTGCGGGTAAAGCGGGTGCAGGAAACAGCTGGGACGCAGGTCCCGTGCTCAAAAAACTCGATGCTTTGCACTTCGTCTGCAGCCACTGCAGGGGAGGGGGCCTGCGGCTGGGAGGGGGCTGGGATTTGCGGGCTGCGGCAGCACGACAGGGTGACCCCCACAGCCAACCCCAGCAAGGCGGTAAAAATCAGACGCATGGCTGCAGCACTCCTTTCTGCATTCAGCGGGTTACACCGCCTTTTCCGCTTTGGTAGAGGGCAGGATGGTCATTCTGCCATCCACGATGGCATCCACCAGCTCGTGCTCCCGGAAATACTCCAGCAGGATGTCCTGGCAGGAGGTAGCAACGCTGCGGGGCTTCTGGATGCTGCAAAGGGTATCGTAAGAGATGTTGAAAAAACTTTCGATGTTCTGGAAATGGTAGTTCTGCAGGCCAACGGTAAACAGGGCGTCGTCGCTGATCTCCTTGCCCACCTCTTTGCCGCAGTAGGTAAAGTAATCAAAATCGCCTTTCTGCCGGTCGTACCGCAGGCGGAGGGTGGAGGGCAGCTGATAGAACTCGGTGTGCCCGGTGTAGGCTTCCTCACGCAGCATATAGCGCAGCATCTGCCGCAGCTGCCGCCCGGTCACCTTGAACATATGTACCGCATCGTTATAGGGAAAACCCTCGATCAGGTCGCCGTAGGTAATGATGGGGCCGAGTTTTTGCGCCCGGATGCTGCCGGAGCCGATGAGCATTATATCCACCCCGAGGCTGCGGGTAAAAATATCGGCGAACAGGTTGCCCAGCTCGGTCTCCTGTGTCCGCTCCGGGTGGGTCAGCTCCCGGCGGAAGCGCCCTACGATGTGGCTGTATTTTTGGTCCACCCGGTTGATAAAGTGCTCCAGCACTTCCTCCATGGCAGGGTTGCGGGGGCAGGTCTCTGCGGTGATGGGCACGATGCGCCAGGTGTAGGAGTCGATACAGTTGTTGTCGGTGTCCACAATGATGTCAAAGCGGCCGATCTGGTCGGTGCCGGTGCCCGCCTGCGCAATGACGATGCCGTTTTCCACCACCGCCTGCTGCATCAGGGTATGGCTGTGGCCGCCGATGATCAGGTCCACGCCCCAGACCGGGTCCAGCTGCCGCGCCAGATGGCGGTCCTCCTCGAAGCCGATATGGGTCAGCAGCACGGTAAAATCGATATCGATGCTGTTGTGTGCGTTGCAGATCTTGCCCACTTCGGCGGCAGCAGCGGCGGTATCCACAAAGGAGCCTACCAGAGATTCGGATCTGGTCTGGTTGATAACATCCTGCGTGATGATGCCGATGAACAGGATATTCATCCCGTCCATCTGGAGGATCTTGTACGGGGTGAACAGCCGGGTAGGGGTGTTTTTGATGTAAAGATTGGCGTTGATGATGGGGAAACGGGCGCATTTTTCGATAAAAAGCAGGTGTGCGATGCCGTAATCCACCTCGTGGTTGCCGATGGTCACAACATCCGGCGCAAGGGCGTTCATGATCTCGATGGTGGAAAGCCCCTTGTATTCGGAATCAATGACCGAACCACGGAACATATCGCCTGCAATGGCGTAGATGGTATTTGGCTCCTCCGCCCGGACTTTTTCAATATAGCCGGACAGCATGGAAACACCGCCCACCAGCTTTTCGTCCACCTGCTCTGCGAGAAAATCCCCGTGTAGGTCGTTGGAATGGAGGATGGTGATCTTTTTGGTCTGTTTCATGATGCATTCCTCCCGGTGTTAGGGTGTGCCGGTCAGCCCATGGCCTCCTGCCGCGCAAAGTAGACGGTGTTGACAAGGCTCATGTAGCTCTCCTGGCCCTCCAGATAACACTTGAGGGCAAGGGTGTCCTCGTCCTCCAGCGTGACTGCATAGCGGGAACCGTTCTCTCCGGTAAAGGTGGCGTACCATTCCTGATTGGAGCGGAAAGGTACCTCCGGGGTGCCTTCGTGGTAGAACAGGTCCGCTTCCTCGATGTTCAGCTCCGGGTAGGGGGTGATGTAGCTGGCGGTGAAGGGCAGCTGGTCGCCCTCGGTCTCGCCGTCCACGGGCAAAAAGCACATCCGGTCGGCTTCCGCCGGGTCGGTGTCAAAATAGCCCTCATCGGTGTCGCGGCTGGTTTCCAGCCAGTTGCCCTCCAGCGACCATGGGCTGGTGGTCTCCCAGCCGTCCCCATCCGGGTAGATGGTAAAATCGCACACGCCGTCTGTCTGCACCACATGGCCGTCCTCGCCGGAAAGGGAAGGACTCCAGGTCAGCTCTTCGCCCGCGCTGGTATACAGCTCGATCTCCGTGTTGGGGATGATATCGCTGATATTGCACAGCAGCAGGATGGGCTGGCCGTCCTCGCTGTAGTACAGCTGTTTGCCGCGCTTGAGCGGATCTTCAAGGTCGTCCGCCCAGGACTGCTCGTAGACGAAAAGGGTAGCTTTGGGGTCCTGAGGGAAGATGCAGTACAGCTCGCATCCGCCATCGGGTGCCACAACGCAGTGATCCTCCGGGATGTCATAGACAAAGCTCCACAGCTGCCGCAGATCCTGCTGGCTGTCCAGCACCTTCTGTACATCGGTGGTCATCTCGTAGGAGCCGCCCAGGTAGAGGACGCAGGCCTGGTTTCCGGCCTCACCGGCCAGCAGGCGCATATAGGCCACATCTTCGGGGGTATCGTAGGTCGTCTGCGGAGCGGAGGAAGCGGTCATGCCATCGCCGTCCAGCATGTTGTCGCGCACGGAGCCGGACGCGCTGCTGCCGCTCTTGGACGACCCGCAGCCCGCAAGGCCGATGGCCAGCGCCAGAAGCGCTGCCAGAAGTTTCATCTTTTTCATAGGTTCTCCTTTCTCGCACCCATAAGGTCGGGAGCGCTGTGATCGTGGTCAATGGTCAGCGATGGGCTCCGGGCTGGCAGAAAAGTCCACCACGCCCTCCGGCAGCACCGGCTGCCCGGTGCTGCCGGAAAGCTGCGGGTTCCAGTCCAGTGGGCGGCCGGTGCTGCAATAGACCACTGCCATGGTGTCGGGAGCATCCTTGCTGCCGTTGCACAGCAGCAGAATGGGCTGGCCGTCCTGCTTGCAATAAAGCTCCCTGCCCGTCTGGTGCGGGTACTGAGGGGCCTGTTTTTCATAGACAAAAAGCGTATCCTCCCTGTGCACGGCAAAGATGCAGTACAGCTCGCACCCGCCGCCCGGCGCTACGACCCAGTGGTCTGCCGGGATATCCGCAACAAACTGCCACGGCTGTTCCTGCAAGCTGTCCAGCACGGCGTGCACATCGGTGGTGCGCTCCGGGACGCTGCCCAGATAGAGCACCCCGGCAAGGTCTCCGTCTTCCCCGGCCAGCTGCCGCATCGCGGCAAGCTGTTCCGGCTCAGCAGATTCGGCATCGAAAGCCGCTGTGCTGCTGCCCTGCCCGGCGCTGCCGGGGGCGGGGCGGATGGGGTCGCTGTCCACAGGGCCGCACCCTGCCAGACTGAAAGCCAGTGCAAGCAGCGCTGCAAAAGTTTTCATGGCTTTCATATCCGCTCCTTTCTTACGCCCAGGGGTCGGCAGATGCCGGGGCACGGATACCGGTCATCAGGGCCTGCTCCCACAAAAACCACTGGCCGCTGCCTTTGCGGCGCAGGGTGATGGGGCGGGGGCTATCGGCCCCGCCGCAGGGGATGAACAGCTTGCAGTAATCTTCCTCGGCATCAGAGGTGTGATTGCTGCCCACCAGCAGGGTGAAGGGCTGGCGGGGGGTATAGCCGTTTTCCGGTGCGGCCCCCACAAAGTAGGAGAAGGGAATATAGCTCTTGCCATCCCGGAAGCGGTCGTTCAAAAAGGAGATGTCCTGCCCGTTCATGGGGCGGGGGCCGCGCAGCCAGTTGAGCATCTCCAGCCCGATGAATTTGTCGGCACCGTAGGCACACAGGGCGCAAACGGTGAGCGCGGCAGTCTTGAACGGTGTATCCAGGCTGGCCTCCGGCAGGGCCTGCATCTGGGCAAGGCTTTCCGGCAGAGCCTGAAAAGTAAAGGTCACAGTCTGGTTGCCGGAAACATTCGTGGCGGCCTGTTTCATCTTATCAAAAAGTCCCATAAACAATGCTCCTTTCTGTTTCAGCTGTAAAGGTTCAGCCCCGGTTCGGGTCATAGCGGGGCACGGTCCGCTTGCGGACCACCTTTTGGTTCAGGTCCAGACTGAGGTTTGCAAAATAGCCGTTTTCAAAATACCACGCAATGTCTTTCGTATCCATGCCAACGCTGCTGCACAGCCATCGCAGGGGCACCTCCGGCCCGGAGTAGCTCTCCAACCGGTTGGCGATGGTCCTGGCATCATAACGGCGCTTTACGCTGCGGACGAACAGCGCAAGGGGCACAGCCCCCACCACGATCCAGAATACATAGCCTCCGATGAGGGAATAGTCCTTATCCTGCAAACTCAGACACAGGGTATACAGCCCGCCAACGGAGCAGAACACGCAGAAGGCAAGCCCCGCATTCCGCAGCCATTTGAGGACACGGGGGATCTCGCCACGGGCTTTTTCCGAAAGATAAGGGCGCATAAGTGTGCTCCTTTCAGAACGAGCCTCCTCCGCCGCCGTGGGTGGTGCCGCTGGAGGAGGTATGGGTGGAGCTGCCGCCGGAATCACCGGAGTCGGTCTCCTTCGGCCGCTCGGTACGTTGCACATCCCGGTAGAGGAACAGATCCCGCTGGTTGGTCAGGTTCATGCTGCCCTCCCGCACATAGCTGGCGGCGTTCTCCTGAAACGCCACGCTGCGCAGCTGGCTTTTCATCACGCTGACAATGACCCCTGCCAGCACAAGGCCGATGCCCAGCGCAAGGAACAGGTACATAGGGGAAAGCGGCTCCCGGGGCAGGTTCTTAACGTCATAGGGGTGGCCTTCGCGGGCGGCGGTAACGTAATCATCCGTCCACTGGATAAAAGTGCGGAAGGCGGCGGCGTAATCGCCCTCGGCCATAAAGGGCCTCATCTGCTCACCAAGATACTGGATACCGGCATCCGTAAAGGCGGTAATGCCGTAGCCGCAGGTGGAGATATGCAACTTGCGGTCGCCCTTGCTCACCAGCAGCAGCACGCCGTCCCGGTCTGCTCCGTAGCCGAACTGGCAGAAATCATAAAGATCGTCTGCATAGGCTTCCATGCTGGTGTAGTCCACGCTTTCCAGCGATTCGATGGTGGCAATGGTCACATCAAAGTTCTGGCGGACGCTCAGTTCCTCCAGCGAGGCCTCCAGCTCGTTATCCTCGTCCTCGGTCAGCAGATCGGCGCTGTCGTTCATGCGGTAGTACAGGTCGGCAAAGCCGCCCTCCACTGCAAAGGCAGGGACGGCCAGGGCCGCCAACAGGGCCAGAGCTGCCAGCGCTGCAAAGAGGGAGCGCTGGCGGTTTGCAGTCTTTTTCATCGTTCGTCCCTCCTTTACAGGATCCGTGCCAGCCACAGCAGCCACATCACACCGTAGGATGCGGCGGAAAGAGCAGCCGTAAGCCCCAGCATCCACTTGCGGGCAGCGCTCTTATCCACAGGCAGGTCGCCCACAAATTTTCCGGTCTGTCCGTTCATGGCAAACAGGTAGTTCTCACCCCGCCAGCTGGTGCTCAGCAGCCAGACTGGGAGCAGCGCGTACTTTGCCTTGCCGCCGTGCAGCTGGATGCTGCTGTTTTCCACCTTGACCGAGTCGTAGCCGGAGACGGTCTGCTGGAACGTCTCCTCGGTGGAGCGGCGGATGCGCTTGTTGGCCCGCTCGATGCTTGTTTCGGCGTCCACATCGTATTTATCCGCCACATAGCCTGCCAGATAGGCAGTCTGGAAGGGTACGGCATCGCCCATGCTGAACGGCTCGATGGATTCCATCAGGTCATCCTCGATCTTGGAGGAGCCGTCCACCGGCACCGCGTCAAAGCCGAGGGTGCCGTCCCGCTGGACGGAGTAGTAGTTGGTCTCAGTGTAGTCGTACTTGCTGTCCGACCAGCAGCGGATCTTTGTGGCAGTAAAGCGCAGCTGAGCATCGGCATCGCTGTCGAACAGCCAGAACGGTATGTATACGCCCTTGATCTCATCGATATGGTTCTGGCTGCGGAACACCTTGGGCAGCAGGGTCTTGCCCTTGAAATGCTCCTGCAATTTTGCCTTGGCAGCCTTTTTATCCAGCTTGAAGGGGATGATAAGGTCGGGCCGCAGCGCCCCGGCAAACTGGCCGGTAAGCACGATGGGGTTGCCGCAGAAGGGACAGGCAGAAGCCGCCATCGTGTCGTCGCCCACGATCTCGCCGCCGCAGCTCTTGCAGGCGTAGGTGTGCAGCCCGGCGGTCTCGCCCTCTGCCCAGCTGCCGCCGGGGGTGGCCCAATCCATCTCGCTGGGCTTTGTGTCTTTCAGTTCCTCATCGTAGCCCTTGAGTGCATCCACCTCAAACTCGGTGTCGCAGTAGGGGCATTTCATCTTCTGCGTGGCGCTGTCAAATTTGATGGCACCATCACAACAGGGGCACTTGTATTCCAGGATTCCTGCCATAGTGTTTCCTCCTGTTCATGGGGGCCGGGGCTTATCCCGGCCCCGCTGTTCGGGTCAGATATTCTGTGCAGCGGCGGGTACGCCCGGCTCAGGCCAGATCTCCGTCATTAAAGGGGTCGCCGCACTCCGGGCAGAACTTGGGCGGGTGCGCGGGGTCTGCCGGCTCCCAGCCGCACTTGCTGCATTTGTATCTGGGAGCTGCAGTGGGCCGGGGCTTGCCGCACTCGGCGCAGAACTTACCCTTGTTTACAGCACCGCAGCTGCAGGTCCAGCTTTCCGCAGCAGCAGGGCGGGGTTTGCCGCACTCCGGGCAGAATTTGCCGGTAACGGTAGCGCCGCAGCTGCACTGCCAGCTGTTAGCAGGCACTGCCACCTGCTGGGGAGCATCCACGCTGTCCGGATGGACCTGCTGGCCCATGGCAAACAGGTTTTGGGCGTTCATGCCGCCCATACCGCCTGCACCGGCGGCCATGCCCATGCCCATAAAGCCGGTCAAGGCACCGGCGGTGTTGCCGGCGGCGGTCTTCATAGCATCGATCTGGCCGCCTACCAGACGGGCTGCAGCGGTGGTGGGGTCGGTGGTCATGGCGTTTTCTTCCCACTCGGTGATCTTCTTCTGCTGTTCCTCCGGGATGGAGAGCGAGTTGATGTTGAAGGAGAATACCTCAATACCGCGCTTTTTGCGCCAGATGTTGGAAAGCTGCTCGTTGAGCGCTTCCGAGATCTCCAGCGTATGGGCAGGGATCTCGTAATACTGCACCTTTTTGGCCGAAAGGGTGGCGAGAGCGGGCTGCAGTGCATTCATCAGCTCGCTCTTGAGCCGGGGGGCAAGCTCCTCGGCATCGTACTGGGTGGAAACGTTGCTGCACACGTTGGTGTAGAACAGCAGCGGGTCGCAGATGCGGCAGGTAAAGCTGCCGTTGCAGCGCAGATTGACCGAGAGCTTATAGCCCCGCTCCTCGCTGACCACCACCCGGAAGGGGATGGGGGTGGCGGTGCCGTACAGGATCTCGCCCAGCTCCTTGGTGTTGATGTAGTACACCCGCTGGTCCTTGCCGGTGTCGCCGCCGTAGGTAAAGCGCTTGGCTACGGTCTGGAAGGTAGCTGCCAGACTGTCGCCGAAGTTGCCGGTGAACACGCTGGGCTCGGTGGATGCGTCAAAGGTGAACTCGCCCGGTTCGGCGCACACCTCCACCACGCGGCCCTGCTCCACGATGAGCATACACTGTCCGTCTGCCACGGCGATGCCGCTGCCGTTGGTGATGATGTTGTCCTCGCCGTTGTTGGAGCTGCGGCGGGAGGTGCGCTTCTGGCCCTTGACCATCAGCACATCTTTGTCCAGAGAATC
>CAKTFD010000064.1 GCA_934553285.1 uncultured Faecalibacterium sp.
CACATCGGCGGCATCGCCGTGGATGAGGTAGCCGTTTTCGGTCTTTTCAAAGGATTCAAAACTACGCAGCAGCATAAAAGGTTCCTCCGTGTAGTGTTGCTTACATACCGATCAGGTCGAACTGCTCAAACGAAACGGTCAGGTTGTGATCCTTGGCGGGGTTTGCGTACTTGACCTCCACCGCCTTTTTGCTCTGGCTGTAATACCAGCCCTCGGCAGCGGCATCGAACTTGCGGCGGTTGAGGAAGTGCTCGATCTTGCGGCCATCCAGCGTGACCCAGAAGGGGCTCTTTTCCTTGGCGATCATCTCCACCTTGATGGTCTCCACGGTGTCCTTGTAGCTGCCCTCGGCGGCAAAGTCCATGGTCACGCGCTCGCCTGCGGTGGTGGTGATGGTGGTCTTGCGGTACACGCCGCTCTTGAAATCGTTGGTAACGCCATCGTCATCGTACAGGGTCGTAGTGGTCTTGCCCTTGGGTGCCACGATGAGGTGCAGAGCGGTGGTGTGGTCGCCCTCCATGGTCATCAGCTGGTTGTCTGCCATGGCGATCACTGCGCCCTCGCGGACGAACATGGGGATGGTGGCCATGGTGACCGGCACTTCGATGGTCTGGCCGCCCTCGTAGCAGCGGAACTTATCGTTCCAGTCGTACCACTTGCAGCCTGCGGGCAGGTAGACGGTGCGGGTCTTGGCACCATCTTCCAGAACGTTGGCCACCAGGATATCCCGGCCGAACAGGAACTCAAAGCTCTCCTCCCAGACCTTGGGGTCATCCTGGAAGTCGTAGACCAGGGCACGCATGATGGGTGCGCCGGTCTGGCTGGCCTCGTACTCAGCGCTGTAGAGATACGGGGTAAAGCGGTAGCGCAGCAGGATGGCATCCCGGATAAGGTCGGTAGACTCGTGGAACATCCACGGCTCGGTAACGGTGTTATCGTTGGAAGCGGAGTGGATGGAGAAGCGGGCCTGGAAGATGCCGTTCTGCACCCAGCGGACGAACAGCTCCTCGGTGGGGGCGGGGCCGGCAAAGCCGCCGATATCGCCGCCCTCGTTGGGCTGGCCGGACAGGCCCATGCCGGTGATGATGGGGATATTGTATTTCAGGGTCTTCCAGCTGGTGTAGTTATCGCCGCACCAGGTCTGGGCGTAGCGCTGGATGCCGGAGCTGCCGCTGCGGCAGACCATGTAGGGGCGGGCGTTGGGATCATGGTCGGTCACGGCCTCTGCGCTCATCCGGCACATCAGGGTGCTCATGATGGGCTTGAGCTGGGCAATGGTGCCGCCCTTGCCGTCAAAATCGCAGATGCACTCCTGATCCATCAGGCTGTCGTACTCGCAGTTATCGTTCCAGACGGAATCGGTGCCCACGGCGATGATGGACTCGGTGAGGTACTTTTTCCAGGCTGCGCGGCCTTCGGGTTTGGTGTAATCCCAGAATGCGCCATCGCCGCCCCACCATTTGCCTACGCCGTAGGTCTCCGGGTGTTTGCTGTCCCGGACAAAGACATCATCTTTCAGGAACTCGTCAAACCGGGGGTGGCACAGCAGCATACCGGGCTTGACGTTGGGCACGTTCTGGGCGTGCTTTGCGTTCATGGCTGCAAAGTATGCCTTGGGGTCCTTGAAGCGGTCGGTGTTCCAGGTAAAGAAGCAGCGCTTGCCGTTGTAGGTAGCGTAGCCGCTGGACAGGTGGAAGCCATCGATGGGGAAGCCTTCTTCCTTGATGGTATCGATAAAGCCCAGCACGGCATCATCGCTGTCCTTTTCCAGCTCGGGGTAGTACATGCTGGAGCCCTGGTAGCCCAGTGCACGCTTGGGCAGCAGGGCCGGGCGGCCGGTCAGCAGGGTGTAGTTGTCCACGATGCGGGCAATGGTGTCGCCGCCGATCAGGAAGCAGTCCAGATCACCGCCGTCTGCCTGGAAGTAGGTGTAGCGGGGCCAGTAGTTGCTCTTTTCGCAGCCCATGTTGAAAACGGACTCGTAGAAGTTGTGGTAGAACACGCCCACTGCCTTGTGGGTGTCGCGGTCCAGCCGGATGTAGAAGGGGATGTGCTTATACAGGGTATCCATCTTCTCGGCATCGTAGCCCATGGCATCGGTGGCGCGCTCCCGCTGGAAGGTCTTGTTCTTATCCAGCAGGCCGGTCTTTTCGCCAAAGCCGTAGAAGCAGTCGTCCTCCTTCATCCGGCTGTAAGCCACCACGCGGTTGTTGGAATCCTTGACGAAGGGGTTGCCGGGCAGGGTGCTGTACAGCTCGGAGCCATCGGCAGCCAGCAGCTTGAAGTTGATGGGGTCCTTGTCCACCACCAGGGTCACCTTGCCGGTGGCAAAGGTGATGGCGGCATCGTCCTCGGTGACCTGGGCTGCAAAAGGCTCCACCCGGGTGCGCTCATTCTTGAACAGCGCATCCATGCGGTCCTCCCAGGCGGTGGTCATCAGGATGTAGGACTCCTCTGCCAGCTCGTGGTCAAAGCTGGCGCGGACGCGGACGATCTCATCGGTCACAAAGCAGATCTTGATATCTGCGTTATCAGTATGCAGCAGAAAAGCGCCGTCTTTGCGCTCCATGCCGGTAAAACGGGAGCAGATCTCCATAATTTTCATTCCTCTCAGTCGATTTTTGAGAAAAAAAGCCCCCATTCCCCCTCAGACGCATGTTATCCTCAGAGAAATGGGGGCAACGATTCATATTGCTTGACCCGGAACAGTCAGGGCTTAGAACGTCCAGCCCAGGCTGGGCACCAGACCGCACAGGTACGGGATGCACAGCGAGATGGCCGGGATAAAGGTGACCAGGAACAGTGCCACAACCATGGCGGTGAACAGCGGCACGATGTACTTGGTAACACCCTCGATCTTGACCTTGCCAACGCCGCAGCCCACGAACAGGCAGGAGCCGACCGGCGGGGTAACGGAGCCGATGCCCAGGTTCATGATGAGCATGATGCCGAACTGCACATCGCTCATGCCGATGCTGCGGGTGATGGGCAGGAAGATGGGGGTGAAGATCAGGACCGCAGGGGTCAGATCCAGGAACATACCCATGACCAGCAGGAAGACGTTCATGACCAGCAGGATGACATAGCGGTTGCTGGAAATGCTCATCAGAGCGTTGCTGATCGCGGCAGGGATGCCGGAGTAGCTCATGACGTAGGACATGATGGAGGAAGCAGCGATCAGGAACAGGATGGTAGCACTGCTCTCCATGGTGTCGGCCAGCAGATCGTAGAAGCTCTTAAAGGTCATCTCCTTGTACAGGATGGACAGCAGGCCGCAGTACAGGCAGAGCACGACACCGGCCTCGGTGGCGGTGAAGAAGCCTGCCAGGATGCCGCCCATGACGATGATGACGGCCAGCAGGGAGGGCACTGCATCGATGATGATCTTGATGGCGGGATCGGGATCCTTGACGTCAGAGGACTTATAGCCCTTCTTGACGGCGATGAACACGGCCAGGCCAGCCACGCACAGGCCCATCAGGATGCCGGGCAGGTAACCGCCCATGAACAGGGCTGCCACCGAAACGCCGCCGGCGGTGATGGAGTAAAGGATCAGCGGACCGGACGGGGGGATCAGGATGCCGGTAGGTGCAGAGCAGATATTAACTGCTGCAGAGTAGTTGGGGTCGTAGCCTTCGTCCAGCTCCAGCGGGGCCATGATGGAACCCATGGCAGAGGTAGCTGCCACAGAGGAACCGGAAACTGCACCAAAGAACATGTTGGCCAGAACGTTGGTAGCGGCCAGGTAGCCGGGCATCTTGCCCACGGCCAGGCGTGCCAGACGGACAAGGCGCTTAGCGATGCCGCCCTTGTTCATGATGTTGCCGCCCAGAGAGAAGAAGGGCAGAGCCAGCAGGGAGAAGGAGTCGATGCCGGAGAAGCAGCGCTGGGCTGCAGTCAGGGCAAAGATGGCGGGATCCATGCTGAACAGCGCCGTAAAGATGGATGCGATGCCGATGCCTGCCGAGATAGGCACACCGGCCAGCAGCATCACAAAAAAGGAACCGAACAACAGTAACGTAGCCTGTGCAACCATTATGCGTTTCCTCCTTTCTTTTCCTTATGCTCCGCGAAAAGCTGCACGTATTTCAGCACGCGGGCCAGAATGATGAAGATGCCGGAGATCGGCAGGATGGAATACAGGAACTTGAAGGGGATACGCATGACCGAGGAAACGTTGGTGGCGTTTGCGGTCAGCTTCCAGCCGCCGTAAACAAAGACGTAGCCCACAAAGAACACGATGGCGGCCTCGATGAACACGCTGAGCACGATGTTGAACGCACCCTTTGCGCGGCCCTTGACCAAATCCAGTGCCAGGTGCTTATCCTTGTAGAAGCAGTAGGCAGAACCGATCATGGAGGCCCAGATCAGGACATAGCGCAGAAACTCGTCCGTTACGGTGGAGGGGTTGCGCAGGACCCAGCGGGTAAAGATCTGCCAGGTGCCGCCTGCCAGCAGGGCAAACATTGCCACTGCCATGAGGAAGCGCATGACATTATCCAGAATTTTATCCAGTTTTTTCACAAGATCATCTCCTTGAGTTCATTCCCTCCCGCGCAGCTGCGGGCAGCACTGTGCGCCGCCCGCAGCATGGGAGGTAAGAATGGGAAGCCGACTGCCCGGCGCTTAGGCCATGGCGCGGATCTCTTCCACGATCGCGTAGGTGGTGGGGTTGGAGGTCTTGAGGTTCTCGTAGATGGGCTGCACAGCGGCCTGGAATGCGGCGATGTCCACATCCTTGACCAGCTCAACGCCGTTCTGGTTCACAGCCTTATCCAGCACTTCGTCCTCAAACTTCTTCCAGGCATCCTTGTACTCCTCGGTAGCGGTCTTAGCGCACTCGGACACGATGGACTTCTGCTCATCGGAGAACTTGTTCCACACGTTGGAGGAGATGACCACCATATCGGGGATGCGGGTGTGCTCATCGAAGCAGTAATACTTGGTCACATCGCCGTGGTCACGCAGTGCGGTAACGTTGTTCTCAGCACCATCGATGACGCCCTGCTGCATACCGGTGTAGATATCGCTGTAGCCCATAACGGTAGCGGAACCGCCCAGGCAGTTCATCATATCAATAGCCATCTGGCTGTCCATGGTGCGAATCTTCAGGCCCTTCAGGTCAGCCGGGGTGCGGATGGCGGTAGCCTTGGTGTAGAAGGAACGTGCGCCGGAATCCAGCCAGGTCAGGCCGCGGAAGCCCTGATCATCGGTGGACGCAAAGACAGCCTGTGCGGAGTCGCTGTCCATATAGCTGTAGTAGTGGGCCTGGTCGTCAAACACGTAAGGCACGGAGAAGGCGTTGTACTTCTCGCTGAAGTTGCCCAGGGTGGAAGCGGAGACCTTGGCCATATCCAGTGCGCCTGCCTGGATCTGGGAGATCATGTCAGCCTCGCTGCCCAGGGTGCCGTTGGGGATGATCTGGATATTGATGCTGCCGCCGGTCTTTTCCTTGACCTGCTCTGCAAAGCTGGTCAGCTGGATGTGCACAGCGTGGTCCTCGGCCAGGTTGTGGCCCAGTTTCAGGTTGAAGCTGCCGCCGGTGGCAGCAGCTGCGCCGGAACCGGCAGTGCTGCTGGAAGAACCGCCGCAAGCGGTGAGCAGAGCAGATGCACCAGCAACTGCCATGACCTGTACGAACTGTCTGCGAGTGATTTTCATAGTGATTTCCTTCCTTATCTTGTTCTTTCGTATCCCTCGATCACAGCCAACCGGCTGTGAAACAACATGATTGCGGTGCAGCGCTCAGGACGCGCTGCGCTGGAAGCGATCCTTTCCCATCTGGATCAGGTCTTTCAGGTTCAGGCCCCACAGGCTCTTGGAGCGCTGCCAGTCCTTGCCGGTCTCTTTTGCAAGCACCTTTGCAAACCGCTCCGGGTTTGCCGGCAGCAGGCTCCCCTTAGGGATCATAACAGCCATCTGCCGGTTCTGGAAGATGTAGAAATACTGGTCATCCTCCACCAGGCGGTCGATCTTTGCAAAGGGGATGTGGGCACCGTTTTCCACATCCACGCCGTTATCGTTGACCCTGCAGCTTACGGTGGTCTCGGCACCGCCCCGCTGCATGATGACCCCCTCGGCCGCCACACGGCTCAGAAAGTCCGGCATGGCGAACATGGTACAGCCCACCAGCAGGCAGAGCACCTTGACGAAGGCGGGGATGGCGGTAAACAAAGCTGCCATCACCAGCACAAAGGCCGCTGCGAGCCACAGCAGATGCCGCATCCCCTCGTAGGTGTAGAACTCTGTGCGGAACATCCGGCGGATGGTGTCATCATTAAAGACTACTTTGGCTTCAAAATGATTCTTAGAGGTCTGCATGGACGGACTCCTTTCGGGCAATCACGAAATGCAACCAATGCATTCGTCAAAACTTACAAAAATGTTGAAACAGTTTTGTAAGTTTGGTCAATCTCGTCTTCTTGCACCCTTATAATACTAAAAATCGCGCTGTTTTTCAGCCGATTTTGTGATTTAAATGTTGCAAAATGTGATATATACTGATATACTAGGGCAAAAAACGACGCAAAAACATGATTCTGGTTTTTTTAACAAAGGCAGGACGGCTATGGACATCGAACGGGTCACACATTATATCGACAATGTCCTTACGGAGGCACAGGCGCGGATGGGGCTGAGCAACACCCGGCTCCTGGTCACCTGGTACACGAACCGGGACAACAAGCAGTCGGTGGTGCACTCCCATCCGTATCACGAGCTGGTGCTGCCCATCGGCGGCAGCACGGTGCGCTACTCGGTGGATGGCAGCGTGTACATGGTCCATGTGGGAGAGCTGATCTACTTTCCCTCCCAGTTCTACCACTCCGGCAACTTCAATATTGATGATGACCAGTCGGACCGTCTGGTCATCCAGATCGACGATGCCCTGTGGCAGGCCACCCGCCGGCACGCGAACCTGAAAAACACCGGCTGGATGCATCAGGTCACTGTGTTGGACGGCGAGGCCTGCCGCAAATGGGACTTTCAAGGGCTTTTCATCCGCATGGCGCAAAGTCAGGAGCTGCCGGCCTCTATCCGGGATATCGTTTTTGAGGCGCAGACCAGCGAGATGATGCTGCTTATCACCCAGGCCACCGGCAGCGGCCAGACGACCGCGCCCAACAGCACCAGCGATCTGGTCGCGCGCGCTGTGGCCTACCTGCAAACGCATTATCAGGATCCGACCCTGACCACCGCGCAGCTGGCGCAGGAACTTTACGCCAGCCGGGAGCACCTTTCCCGTGCGTTCAAAGAGTGCACCATGGAGAGCATCCACAATTACCTGACCTACCTGCGGATGCAGCACTGCCGCAAGGCGCTGGAGGAGGGCGTATCCGTTCTGAACGCCTGTACCGAGAGCGGCTTCCCGGATTACAGCAGCTTCCTCAAGACCTTCCGCCGCCTCTACGGCATCACCCCCGCCGAATACCGCGCCCTGCACCGGGCGCAGTGAGCAGGAGAAGCCGCTGTCAGCCTATAACAAAAAAATGAGATCGGTGCCTCCTTTTGAGGAAAACCGATCTCATTTTTTTACCATTTTGCAACCGCCCTTTTAGCGGACGCTTTCGATATCCGAGTGCTCCAGCACATAATCCGTAAGATCCACACCGATGCCCGGCGTCTCCGGTGCGGTAAAATAGCCGTTCATCGGCTGGACGACCGGCGTGACCAGCTGGGTGTACTCGTCCAGCAGGGTCTTCTGGTGATGCTCGTGGATGATAAAGTTGGGGATGGCGGTCTCGGCGTGGACGGCAGCCATCTCCGCGATGCCGGTGCCGGCGGTATGCGCCTGCACGGTGATGTCATACACATGGGCGGCGGCAGCAATTTTAAGGAACTCGGTCAGGCCGCCGCAGCTGCCGATATCGGGCTGAATGACATCCAGCGCCCGCTTTTCGATAAAGGGACGGTAGCCCCAGCGGCTGTAGATGCGCTCACCGGCCGCCAGCGGGATGGTGGTCTTATCCTTGACTGCCAGGGTCAGTTCCGGGTTCAGCGGGGTGTTGACCTCCTCATAGAAATAGATGTTATATGGCTCCAGCGCCTGCGCAAACTGGATGGCGGCACCGGTGTCGGTGTTGGCGTGGTTCTCGATGATGATATCCACATCCGGGCCTACCGCCTCGCGGATGGCGGCAACGCGGGCAACGCCCAGCCGCAGCGTCTGCTGGGAGAGCCGCCCGGTCAGCCCCTCGCGGGCCAGCTGCCCCTCGGCGTTGTGCGCCAGCACATCCACCTTGATGGCATCGTAGCCGTCTGCAACGGCGCGGCGGGCTTCCTCGGCGTACTGTTCCACCGAGGTCAGCACCAGACGGCCCGGGTGGTTCCAGCCAAACTGGGTCTGGCTGGCGTAGGCGCGCACCTTTTCGCGGGTCTTGCCGCCCAGCAGCTGATACAGCGGCACGCCCAGCGCCTTGGCTTTGATATCCCACAGCGCAATGTCGATGGCGCTGATGCCGGAGAACACCACCGTGCCGCCGCCCTGTCCCCAGAAGGTGTGCTTGAAAAAGTCCTCCCAGATGCGCTCGGTCTGGAACGGATCCTTGCCAATGATGCGGGCAGCCAGTTCCTTGACCATGGCGGCACCGGCGGCACCGCCTACACCGTAGGCAAGGCCTACTTCGCCTACGCCGTAAATGCCTTCGTCGGTATCCACCCGCACCAGAATGGGGCGCTGCCCGGTGGTGGGGCGCTTGTGAACATGGTAGATCGTGACCTGTGTGATCTTCATAAGGCAGCTTCTCCTTTAAATCGTGTACTGATCGGGCTGGGGTTCTTCTTTATGGTGTACTACCCGATCCAGAATTTTTTGTTCGTAGTATGCAAAGGACTGATCCCGCTCGCGCGGACGGGCCAGCTCGATGGGCTGATCCATCGTGATCTCGCCCTCCTCGATCAGGATGACCCGGTCGGCCAGATACACAGCCTCCCCCACATCGTGGGTGACCAGCAGGGCGGTGATGCCTTTTTCAGCCCACAGCCGCTCGATGAGGGTCTGCATCTCCATGCGGGTCAGCGCATCCAGCGCGCCCAGCGGCTCGTCCAGCAGCAGGATCTTGGGGTCGGAAGCCAGTGCACGCGCCAGCGCCACACGCTGCTTCTGCCCGCCGGAAAGGATGCCCGGGAACTCGTCTGCCCGGTCGGCAAGTCCTACCAGCCGCAGCGCGTCCAGCGCGGCGGCACGGCTGTGGTCAGAAGCAAACAGGGCCACGTTTTCCCAGATGCGCTTCCACGGCAGCAACCGCGGCTCCTGAAACAGGAATTTGACCGGCGTGTCGGCGGCTTTGACCTGCTGCCCATCGATCTCCACGGTGCCGGAGGTGGGGGCGTCCAGCTGGGAGATGATGCGCAGCAGGGTGCTTTTGCCGCAGCCGGAGCGGCCCACGATGGCGATAAACTCGCCGGGGGCTACGGTCAGGTCTACGCCTTTGAGCACCTTATGGTCACCAAACTGCTTGGTGATGCCGCACAGCGCAAGGCGCGGTGTCGTTGTGGTTTGTGCCATGTTCAGTTTCTCCCTTCTCTGCGCCAGACCAGAAGTTTGCGTTCCAGCAGGGAGGCCAGCTGGTCAGACAAAACACCCAGAATGCCGTACAAGATCACACCCAGCACGATGACATCCATCAGCATATATTCGCGGGCGTTGGTGACCATGTAGCCGATGCCGGATTTTGCGGCCACGGTCTCGGCCACGATCAGGGTGACCCACATCCGCCCCAGCGACTGGCGCAGACCCACCAGAATGGACGGGAACGCACCGGGAAAGATGACATGCCGGAACAGCGCAAAACCGCGCAGGCCGTAGGCTTTTGCCATTTCCAGCAGGGAGGCGTCAATGTAGCGGATGCCGTGGAAGGTGTTGAGGTAGATGGAAAAAAAGGTGCCAATGGCCACCAGCACGATCTTGGTGGCCTCGCCGATACCCAGCCACACCAGAATGAGGGGCATCATGGCAAGGTAGGGCACATTGCGCACCATCTGCACCGGGGTGTTCAGCAGCTTTTCTGCCGTGGGCGAAAGGCCGTTGACCACGCCCAGCACAAAGCCGATGCTGCCGCCCAGCGCCAGACCCGCAAAGGCACGCACGGTGCTGATGCGGATATTTTCCAGCAGGGTGCCGTTGCGCAGCAGGCGGAGAAAGGCTTTCCACACGGCGGCAGGGGAGGGGATCAGGCTTGCACCGGTGGCGTGCAGGGTGGCCAGTGTCCACACCGCCAGCAGTGCCACCGGCACCACAAAGGGCAGGATACGGTTCAGCAGCTTGCGATCCATGGAAAGGCCTCCTCAATACTGGGGCAGGGCGGCAAGCTCTGCATCAAAGGAATGATCGAACAGCGGGGTCACATCGATGGGGGCGCTGAACACCCCCAGCTTATAAAAGGTATCGGCGATATCCTGCTCGGAAGCAATGGTCTCGTCGCTGACGGGGCGCACGCTCAGATGGGTCTGCGCTTCCTCCTCGGTAAAGCGCTCCAGCACATCGTCCTGATCCTCGCCGGTCAGGTCGGCATAGAATTTTGCATACGCCTCAGGGTTCTGGCGTGCCCACTCGGCGGCTTCGTTGTAGCGGCTCAGCCAGTCGGTCAGCGCTGCGTGGGCGGCGGCATCCGCAATGGAAGCCGGGGTGGCGTACCAGTAGTAGTCGCCGCTGAGGATGTCGGCGGCAGAGTGCAGGGTGGTGCAGCCCTTGGCTTTTGCAGTGCGGATGGCGTTGCCGTAGCTGGCCAGCGCGTCCACCTCACCGGTGAGCACGGCGGACAGGCCGTCCGAGGTGGTCAGGGCAACGGCATCGATGTCCGTCCATTCCAGCCCGGCCTGCTCCAGCATTTTTTCCAGAAAGTAATGCGCGGTAGTGTTTTTGACATAACCCACGGTCTTGCCCTTGAGCTGGGATACCTCGGTCAGGGTCGAGCCTGCCGGAACGATCAGTTCCTGATCCAGCGTGTGCATCCGGCGCACACCGATGATCTTAAAGTTGCCGCCGTTGGCTGCCTGACTGGCCGCAAGGGGCGGGATCTGGCTGCCGGTACCCAGATCGATCTGCCCGGCAGCCAGCGCTTCCATCACCAGATTGCCGCCCTGCAGCACGGTGAAATCCACCTTGTAGGGGGTATCATCCAGCCCTGCAGCCTGCACAAGGCCATGGCCGTTGGAGGCAGAGGCCGCTGCAATGCGCAGAGTCACGCCGGAAAGGTCGATACCGGAAGCAGATGCACTGCCCGAGGCGGTCGATACAGCGGAAGATGCTGCAGAGGAGGAACCGCCGCAGGCGGTCAGAGCGGCGGCAGCAGCGGCTGCACCCAGAACGGAAAGGAACTGACGGCGGGAAATATGCTTTTTCATTTTACTTATCCTCCTCGGGTCTATGATCTTTGGGCGCAGATGCGGGGTCCAGCTCGTACTTGCTCTTGGGCAGGTCGGCGGTCAGCAGCCGCTTGTAGTAGGAGCCGGTGGTGTACAGCGCACCGGCGGGGTTGTGGCAGAGCACCCGGTCCTTGACGATGAGGTAGGTGACCGGCGCTTTGGAGTGCTTGATGAACAAAGTATCGTGGCCTACGCACAGACCCATGATGATGTTCAGCTCGGTGCCGGCCTTGTTCAAGATCTCGGCCTGCAATACCGGGTTGCAGAAGGCTTCAAACTTGCCGGGCTGCAGCTTGCCCTCCTCCGGGATGCCGATCTCAGTCTTATCGTGGGAGCCTACCTTGCAGGCTACGCCGTAGACCTCGATGCCTTTGGCGCGGGCCACTTTGGCAAAGGCGTTGCACTCGTTCAGCAGGCCGATGCAGGTGGCCACGCCCACTTTTTTGTAGCCCATGCGCTTGATGAACAGCAGCGTTTCCTCCACGCGGGTGGCGCGGCCGTAAAATTCGCCCTCAATGCTGGCAGCCGTCAACGCGATCTTGCGGTCGGTGCGGCTGTGCCGATAGTGGTGCAGGGTCTTTTCCACCAGTTCGGTGTCGCCGGTTGTGGTCAGGCACTCCCTGGGGTAGGCCTTCAGGTGATTGGCGCAGTTGCCCACCGCGCAGTTTGCGCAGCTGAAACCGCAGGTCTTGATCTCGTCGCTCATAATAACTTTCCCTCTCTTGATCCTTCTTTTTTCCGGCGTGCCTGCCGCATTGCAGGCAACAAAAAACCGGGGCTTTTTCCAAAGCTCCCGGGCGAAAACTGACCGTCTGACCGAAAAAGGATAACGTTATCCCTTCTCCGGCCTGAATCTGGGCACAGCGGCAAAGCCCTGCGCCCGGTCAGTGCAATACGCCCGGGAGCAAGACATTCGGCCACATCGAAAATTCTGCCGCAGCAGAGCACCAAAATACTTATGCATGGCAGACGCCCCTTTCCATTCACAACAAACCAACAAGGAAGGTTGGTTTAAGATTCAATGGCCGCAGTATACCACACGCAGAAAGGGGTGTCAACCCCTTTTCTTTGCGGATTTCACCAAATCCGGCAGAGTTCTTTCGGCGATCTGTACAGCCGCTCCTGCAAAACGACCGCCCAGCACTGCTTGCAACCTGTTGCTGAAAAACGCAGCCCAAGATGAGGAGGATGATCTATGATCAAATTATAGCAATTTTCAATAATACAGCATCGAGTGCTTTAACTTTTGAGAAAAAGTGATATAAAGGCAGACAATACAGGTAAATCGCATTGATGAAGGTATCCACCAGTGCCTGCCGCTGGTCTTTCAGGCTCATGTCCAGTTTGCGGAACCGCCGCAGCCAGAACCGACGGCAGATCATATGTTTTTTCCGCCATCGGCACGGGGCTGATGTCCCAACTCCGGGATGGCGCGCTGCTGATTGTACCGGATCAGCTGCGCCGCCGAGGTGCTTGCGGCAAGTCCCGGCCGGGTGACCATGTACAC
>CAKTFD010000065.1 GCA_934553285.1 uncultured Faecalibacterium sp.
AAGTCATTCTTTTGCCTCAGCGCTTGGCGCTCAAGTATAATACCACACCCCCGCTTACTTGTCAACACTTTTTGACAAGTTTTTGCAAAGAAAACTGATTTTCCTTCACTTTTGCGGGCATTCACCTCTCTCCTCCATACAAAAAGACCGTCCATGCGCTGCACAGACGGTCTTTTGCTCTATATTATTACTTATATAAGCGATTAGCGGATCTCGATGCCCAGCTTAAATTTCAGGTTGCCAAGGATCTTCTTGACCACGCGCTCCACTTCCTCAGCAGAGATTTCCTTCTTGGGATCGGACAGGGACAGGGAGAACGCCATGCTCTTTTTGCCCTCGCCCAGGTTTGCGCCGCGGTAGATATCAAACAGCTTGACCTCGCTGACCAGCGGGCTGGCTTTCCGGATGGTTTCTTCGATCTCGCCGCAGGACACAGCTTCATCGCAGACCAGTGCCAGATCGCGCTTGACAGGCGCATAGGGGCTGAGCGGCTTATAGCGCAGCTCGCCTTCTACGCAGGACATCAGGGCTTCGTAATCCAGCTCGCCCAGATAGATGTTCTGGCTGTCCTTCTGCTCCTTGGCGATCTCCAGTTCCGCATTGATCTCGTTAGCCAGCTTACCGAACACGCCCAGACGCTTACCATTGCAGTACACAGCCGCGCTGATGCCAGGATGCAGCCATGCAGCCGTTTCACGCTTATAATCAAAGGTCAGATCAAAACCGGCAGCCAGTGCTTCCAGTGCGCCCTTGACGGTAAAGAAATCCTCCTCGGGGCCAAATGCACCGATGCAGAGGGTCTGACGCTCGTGGGGATGCTCATTGATGGGCAGCTCCTTGGCCAGATAGACCGGTGCCATCTCGAACAGGCGGCCCTCCGTGTTGCCTTTTTTCAGGTTGTCCACGATGACATTCAGCATGGAGGGGGTCAGCAGGGTGCGCATGATGGACAGGTTCTCGCTGATGGGGTTCAGGATGCGGATGGCCTTGCGGGCTGCATCCTCGGCGGGGATATGCAGCATATCCAGCTCAGCATTAGAGTAGAACGCCAGGGTGGATGCCTCATAGAAGCCCTGTGCAGCCAGCAGGCGCTTGGTCTTGAGCTGCTGCTTCTGGTCGTAGTTCAGGCCGCCGTTGGTGACGGATGCTGTGTTCAGGAAGGTAGGCACGATATGGTCGTAGCCATACTCACGGATAACTTCCTCTGCCAGATCCGGGAAGCTCTCCACATCATCGCGGTACAGCGGCGCGGACACATCCCAGCTGCCATCAGCCTGCACATCCACGGTAAACTCCAGGCGCTGCAGGATATCGATCATGGTCTGCTCCGGCACGGTGATGCCCAGCACGCCGCAGATCTTGGCCGGGGTGGTAACGATATGGCGGCGCTCCAGCGGGCGGCCATCGGTCAGATCGTACTCCAGGGTCGTGATGTCGCCGCAGTCCAGCTCCTGGATCAGGTGCAGGGCGCGTGCCAGACCCAGCTGGGGAGAATAGCGATCCACACCCTTTTCGTAGCGGGCGGAGGAATCGCTGTTCTGGCCGAGGGCACGGCTGGTCTTACGGACGCAGTCACGGGCAAAGGTAGCGCACTCGAACAGCAGGCTGGTGGTGTTTTCGTCCATGCCGGAGTTTGCGCCGCCCATGATGCCGGCCAGTGCAACCGGCTTTTCGGCATCACAGATGACCAGATTGTTGGGGTTGAGGGTAAATTCCTTTTCGTCCAGCGTGACGATCTTCTCGCCTGCGCGGGCACGGCGCACATCGATGGTGCGGCCGGCCACCTTGTTCAGGTCAAAGGCATGCATGGGCTGGCCCATCTCCAGCAGGGTGTGGTTGGTGATATCCACCACATTGCTGATGGAGCGCAGGCCGCACAGCGCCAGATGACGCTTCATCCAGCGGGGAGACTCGCCCATGCGGATGTTGCGGACATAGTGCGCCATGTAGCGGGGGCACAGATCCGGTGCCTCTACCTTAACGGTAATGGGGGCATCCGCCTCGCAGACGGTCTGGTAGTCCATGGCAGGCATATGCAGGGGCTTGTGCAGCACAGCAGCCACCTCGCGGGCGATACCGAGAACGGACTGGCAGTCCGGGCGGTTGGCGGTGATGGAGATATCAAAGATGTAGTCATCCAGACCCACCACGGGAGCGATGTCAGTACCAGGGACAGAATCCTCGGGCAGGATGAGCAGGCCATAGACCTCGGAACCCGGGAACAGGTCATCATTCAGGCCCAGCTCCTCGCCGGAGCACAGCATACCGTTGGATTCCACACCCTGCATCTTGCGGGCCTTGATGGTGATGCCGCCGGGCAGCGTGGAGCCATCCAGTGCAGCGGGCACGCAGTCGCCCAGCTTCATGTTAGATGCGCCGGTGCTGATGCGGATATCGTGGCCGTAAGCGCCGCAGTCCACCACGCACTTGGTCAGGTGGGTGCCCTCCTGCTTTTCCATCTCTACGATCTTACCGACAACGACCTTGCTGATGCCGGCATCCAGCGGGATCAGTTCTTCCACCTCAAAACCGCAGGAGAACAGCTTTTCCTCCAGTTCCTGGGCGGTAACATCGATATCAACGTATTCTTTTAACCAACTGAAAGGTACTTTCATTGTTTGTTCTCTCCCCTCTTATTCGTGGAACTGCTTGAGGAACTGCAGATTGTTCTCGAACATCAGACCAATATTGTTGATGCCGTATTTCAGCATGGCAATACGCTCGATGCCGATGCCAAAGGCAAAACCGGAATACTCGTCCGGGTCGATGCCGCAGTTTTCCAGCACCTTACGGTTGACGACACCGCCGCCCAGCACCTCGATCCAGCCGGTGTGCTTGCACAGCGGGCAGCCCTTGCCGTGGCACTCGAAGCAGCTTACGTCCACCTCCACGCTCGGCTCGGTGAACGGGAAGTAAGAGGGGCGCAGGCGGGTATGGGTATCGGCGCCAAACAGCTTCTGCACAAAGGTATTCAGTGCGCCCTGCAGATCGCCCAGGGTGATGCCCTTATCCACGACCAGGCCTTCCATCTGGTGGAACATGGGGCTGTGGGTGGCATCCGAATCAGAGCGGAACACGCGGCCGGGGATGAGCACCTTGATGGGCGGCTTCTGGCTGTCCATGGTGCGGATCTGGCCGCCGGAAGTCTGGGTGCGCAGCAGGAACTCATCCGACAGATAGAAGGTATCCTGCATATCGCGTGCCGGGTGATCCTTGGGCACGTTCAGGCGGGTAAAGTTGTGGTCGTCATCCTCGATCTCCGGGGCATCTGCCACCGCAAAGCCCATGCCGGAGAACACATCGATGATCTGATTGGTGACCAGGGTCAGCGGATGCAGACCGCCCACGGCGCGGGTCTTGGCGGGCAGGGTGATATCCACCGTTTCGGCAGCGTTGCGGGCAGCAAGTTCAGCCTGCTTTACGGCCTCGGCGGCAGCATCGTAGTCTGCCTGCACCTTCTGCTTGAGTTCGTTGATGATCTTGCCCATGGCGGGGCGCTCTTCCGGCGCAACGGTGCGCAGGTTCTTCATCAGGGCAGGGATCTTGCCGTTTTTGCTGAGGTATTCCTGCCAGAAGGAAGCCAGCGTCTCCTTGCTGGACACCTGACCAAGGCTTTCAGCGGCCTGCTTGGCCAGCTCATCGATCATTGCTTGCATGGATTTTCTCTCCTTTATCTCGTCGTGTTCATGGAGCGGTGCACAACAAAAAAGCTCCGTCCCCCTGCCTGACTGCACAGGCAAAAGGGACGAAGCTATTAACATTTATGCTCCGCGGTACCACCCGGTTTCCGTCTGCACAAAGGCAGGCGGCGCTCAAACGCCGTAACGGGGCGCAACCGTCCTGTGCTAGTAGATGCATCCTCATCGTTCGCGCAGGCCGCTCGGGAGCGAACTTCGGCCCCTGCCGCACATGGAAGCCCTTTCAGCCGGTGAAGCTCCTCTCTTTGCCGTGCAGGCAGCGCCTACTCTCTCCGTCGCTGCGTTTGGTACTATGATAACCAAGAGCTATGTTACCACATTTTGCAGCGGTTTGCAAGCACCAGCAGAGGCATTTGTACATTCAGCACAGTTTATTTTGCCAGGATCTCTGCTGCCAGCGCATCCATCTGGGCCTCGGCAGCGGCATTGGCAGCTGAGCGGATGGTAACAACGGTATCGCAGAGGGTGATGTTCTTCATGCTTTCCAGCTCAGTACGCATGAGCTTGGCTGCCATGGGTGCCCAGGTGCCGTTTTCCATCAGGCCGATGGTGCGGCTCTGGAAGCTCTTGGTCTTGAGGTGGGCCAGCAGGTTCTCCATCGGCGGGAAGAGGAAGCCATCGTAGGTGGCGCAGGCCAGCACGATCTTGCCGCAGCGGAACGCCTCGGTGACTGCATAGGACACATCGGTACGGGTCAGATCCATCTCCACCACTTTGGCACCCTGTGCGCGCAGCTTTTCGGCCATGGTGTGGGCGGCAGCGCGGGTGTGGCCATGGATGGAAGCACTGGCGACCAGGATCTTTTCCGGCTCCTCGGCCTTATAGCTGGACCAGGTATCGTAGTAGTTCAGGTACTTGCTCAGATCGCCGGTCAGCACCGGGCCATGCAGCGGGCAGATGGTTTTGATATCCAGCGCAGCCGCCTTTTTGAGCAGCGCCTGCACCTGGGGGCCATACTTGCCCACGATGTTCAGGTAATAGCGGCGGGCTTCGCTGGCCCAATCCGCTTTTTCGTCAAACTTTGCCACAGCGCCAAAACGGCCAAAGCCATCGGCGGAGAAAAGCACCTTCTCGCTGCTCTCGTAGCTGACCATGACCTCCGGCCAGTGCACCATGGGTGCCAGTACAAAGGTAAGGGTGTGGGTGCCAAGGCTGAGGCTCTCGCCATCCTTTACCACTACGCGGCGCTCCGGGGCAATGGCATCTGCGCCAAAGAACTGCTCCATATACTGGAAGGTTTTGGCGTTGCCCACCACCTGCATCTCCGGGTAGAGCGCAGCCAGCTTTGCCACGTTTGCACCATGGTCCGGCTCCATGTGAGAAACCACCAGATAGGCGGGCTTGCGCTCCCCCAGTGCCTCGGCCAGATTGGCCAGCCACGGCTCGGTAGCGCGGGCATCCACCGTATCCAGGATGGTGGTCTTTTCGTCCAGGATCACATAGGAATTATAGCTGACACCGGTGGGTACCGGATACTGGCTCTCGAACAGGTCGATGGTGGTATCGTCCACCCCTACACCAAGGATGGCTTCGCTGATTTTTTTCATGCTCATACCGTTCAGACTCCTTTTTTATTATACTGTGCCGTCAGATGGCAAATATTTCTGATAACGATTCCTAGTATAGCACATTGTCAGAAATTTCGCAAGGGAAAAGCCGCGGGTTCTTGTACATATCAGGTTTCTTCCGGGGCTTGCGGCAGCCTTGCTGCTACAGGCCTGCCCGGCTCGGTGTCCAGTTCCAGCAAAGCGGCGGCGGTATTTTCGTCCAGGGTCTGTACGGCACGCAGTTTGCGGCTGATGGCACGGCTGCGCACTCCGATAAGGTTATCCAGTTCCTCATCGGTCTGGCGCAGGCGCTGCTGCATCTTGGAAAGCCCCTGCCCGAACTTATCGAACTCGGTCTTGACCGCACCCAGCAGCTGCCAGACCTCGCCGGAGCGCTTCTGGATGGCAAGGGTCTTGAAGCCCATCTGCAAGCTGTTGAGCAGAGCCGCCATAGTGCTGGGGCCGGCCACATTGACCTGATAATCCCGCTGCAGCACTTCCAGCAGACCTGCGTTGACCACCTCGGCATACAGTCCCTCAAAGGGCAGGAACAGGATGCCGAAAGCGGTGGTATAGGGCGGCTCCACATATTTTTCCCGGATATCCTTTGCCTCGCTGCGCAGCACCAGCTCCAGCGCATGGCGGGCATTTTCCACTGCCTGGGCATCTCCGGAAGCCTGAGCATCCTGCAGGTGGGCATAGGTATCGCCGGGGAATTTAGAATCGATGGGCAGCCAGACGCTGCCGCCGTCCACACCCGGCATCCGGATGGCGTATTCCACCCGCTGGGTGCTGCCGGGGATGGTCGCCACATTGGTATCGTACTGTTCGGGGGCCAGGATCTCTTCCAGGATAGCCCCCAGCTGGATCTCGCCCAGGATGCCCCGGGTCTTGACCCCGGAGAGCACCTGCTTCAACCCGCCCACATCGGCGGCAAGGCTCTGCATCTCGCCCAGGCCCTTATACACCTGCTCCAGCTGGTCGTTGACTGCCTTAAAGCTCTCGGTCACCCGCTTCTGCAAAGCGTCCTGCAGCTGTTCGTCCACTGTATGGCGGATCTCATCCAGCTTCTGGGCATTCTGCGCCTGCATGGCGGCGATGCTTTCCGCCAGCGTTTTGCGCATTTCTTCCAGTTTGCGGGCATTGGAGGCTTCCAGCCCCTGCAGGCGCTGTTCCATCACCTGCTGCTGGGCGTTCTGCCCCGCCGTCAGGGTGCTGCTCATCCCCTGGACTGCTGTTTGCAGAGTATCGCTGATGTGGGCCATGGCGGTGAGATTCTGCTGTGCCTGCTGTGCCTGTTTTTCTTCCAGCGCACGGGACTGCGCTTCCAGCTGCTGGCGCAGCCACGCTTTCAGCTCCTCGTTATCCCGCTGCGGGGCCGGTTTGCTGATGCGGTACAGCAAAAGCGCCTGCAGCAGGCAGATGGCGACCAGCAGAAAAGTATACAATCCTGCCAAAATTTCCATAAACTGGTTCTCCTTTGATTCAAAAATCCGGGTCTTGCGGCAATTGCAGACCCGGATCGTGTTATACTTCCTGATATTTTACGATTTCCTGGGTGGTTTCTACCTGCTGGCCGTACAGGCCAATACCATCCACTTCCATCTCGCCCACCTGATTATCACAGGGGTCGGCGCGGAAGGTGCACATGGGCGGGTCAAAGGGGGCGCAGAGGGCACTGTTGGCTACCATGCGGTCGGTATCCAGATTGCCGAAATAGTGCAGCCGCATCTTCTCGTTGCCTGCCCGTGCCATAGAGGCACCTGCAGAGCAGTCGGCGTACATCCAGCCTTTGGGTGCAATATAGAACATGGCCCAGTCGTGGCAGCCTGCCAGTTCCGGGCGGGCCACCATGCCGCTCTGCCACCTTGCCGGGATGCCTGCAATGCGGCACAGGGTGATAAAGGTCGCTGCCATCACGCCGCAATCTCCCCGGCGGTCACGAGCGCAGCTATCGGTGATGTTCTCATGCACAAAATACATGGGCTGGAAGTGGTAATGCACGTTCAGCGTAACATAATCATAAATGCGCTTTGCCTTCTGCACCGGGTCGGTAAGGCCGGCGGTCAGCTGGGCTGCCAGCGCCTTCATGTACGGGGTAAAGGCAATGTGGGGCAGCTGCTCGGCGGTATCATGATCCGGCTGTACTGCGTCTGCCTGCAGTTCCAGCGGGTCTGCATAGTGTGCCGTGCTGCGGTAGCTGTACTGCGCCCCAAAGCGGCAGTTCTCCGCAAGGTCTGCCTCCCAGTAGGCCGTGCGCTGGGGTGCGGTTTCCGGTGCGATATGGGTCGGCTCTGCGGTAAAGCTGTCCAGTGTGATGTTGCTTTGTGCCGGGCAGGCAGCGGGCAGCGGCAGCCATACTTTAACGTGCACGGTGCTTCTCCCCTGCGCATTTGCGGCAGCAAGGGCGCGTGCAAAGGTCTCGTCCGTCATGCCGATGCTGGTGCGCAGGGTGATATCTGCGCTGGCCGCACCAGTGCGTACCATCTGGTCGTGCTGGGGCTCATAGCGCTCCCAGCTGGGTTCCGGCGCGGGTGGGTCCAGCTGACGGGCCGCAAGATCCGGATGGGTCGCTACCAGCGTTTCGGCTGCGCGGTAGATATAGCGCTTCTGTCCTTCCACAAAGCGCCAGTCCATCTGCCCGGCACGGTCCAGTGCGGCAAATTCTTCGGCGGTAAAATCCCGCAGGATGGTCTGCAGCTGTGCCAGCAGCTGCTCGGCGGTAAGCGGATACTCCTGCGGCAGGCGGCGCAGGATCTCCCGGTGGGCCAGCAGCCCCTGCCGCCAGGCATCCACACCGTGGGGAGCCGGGTTTTCCGGCAGTGCCTGCCGGGGATGCAGCGGCTGGTTCTGGTGCGCTGTCCAGTCCTCCGCCAGGCAGGCGTCGATCCGCGCAATGGCGGCATCGTAATAGCCCGCCTCTTTCAGGCGGCGGATATCATCCGGCAGACCCATGTTCAGATACGCAAAACAGGTATTCATATCCTTCATAATATTCTCCTTATGCCACAGCGGCCTGCTGCCGGAGATCTGCCGCAGCCATCAGCTGGCACCCCGATCCCCGGCACGGATACACCGCCCATTTTTACATTCCAGTTCTTTTATTGTATCACAAACGGGTGGGATGTCAAAGCAATTTCTGTGCAGTCCGCTTCTTGTACCACCCGGCAAATTCTGCTATACTGAAAAGGATCCGGGAGTGGAAAGAGGATGCGGGCAGCTGTTGGCCCGCCGGGGATGAAAGTATGAATAAGATCAACATCCGGCCCATGGTGCCGGAAGACTGGAACGCTGTATCCAGGATTTATGCCGAGGGCATCGCCACGGAGTATGCTACCTTCCAGACCGAATGCCCGCCTTACACCGCGTGGGACGCCTCCCACACCAGAGAATGCCGCCTGGTCATCCTGTCTGATGGCGTGCTGGCAGGCTGGGCTGCGCTGCACCGGGTGGACCCCCGCTGGTGCTACCGGGGCGTAGCCGAAGTGAGTATCTATGTAGGCGAACGGTTCCGCGGGCACGGGCTGGGGTTTTGCCTGCTGAGCGCCCTTTGCACTGCAGCCGAACAGGCAGGCTACTGGACGCTGCAATCCACCGTTTTACAGGATAATGCCGCCAGCCGCGCCCTGCATACCAAATGCGGTTTCCGGCTGGTAGGCAGGCGGGAGCGTATTGCACGGGATTGCCATGGACGCTGGCTGGACACCTATCTGATGGAGCGCCGCGCCGCCGCAGACGAACCGGAGGGGTTTAAAAAGCTGTAAAAGCACGGATTTGCATTCTCTGCATCCCTTGCGGTTTTTGTTCCGGCAAATTTTCAGCCAAAGCAGAAGGAGCCGCTGCACTTTATTGGGTGCAGCGGCTCCTGTTATTTGCGATAATTCAGTTTTACCACTCGGCGTATTCGCCATCGGCATTTTTAGCGGCAGCTACGCGGCTGCGCTTGAACATGCTCTCCACCACGGCGCAGTATTTATCTGCCAGGCAGACGATGATGGCCTCGCGGCAGCTGGGCACATGACGGAAGGTCAGGGGCCACATGTGGCTGGCAATGATGCTCTGTTCCTTTTTGGTGATGTGGAACACCTTTTCGGCATTGACGCAGGCATGACCCGGATGGGAGAAGCCGTGCATCTCGAACAGGCGGCGGATGCCGTGGAAGGTGCCTTTTTTATGCCAGTCATACAGATAAAAATCGTGCAGGAAAGCGCCGACTGCCAGCGAGGTCTCGTCTGCACCCAGATGCAGGCGGTGGTTCAGCCAGCAGCTGACCAGCACAACATTTTTGCAGTGCTGATAGGTAGTAACATCGCCATGCTGGATAAACTCCCGCATCTGCTGTACCTGCGGGTTGCGGTCGTATTTTTCCAGAATGGCATGAAGCCGTTCGCGTTCCGTAACAGAAAGCTGCATGAGCAAGATATCCTTTCAACTCAAAACGTCAGTTCAGGAGCGGAGCTGCACCGGATTGGAATTGCCGAAGTTTTCAGCCTTGGAGGGGTTGACCCGCTTGAGGGTCAGATCCACCAGATACTGTTTGCCGTCCCCCAGCTCCTGCAGCTGGGCAAGTTTTGCCATGGCAGATGCTTCGTCCGGGTACCACTGGATCAGGAAGAAGTTGTCTGCTTCCACCCCGTAGTAGAGCCAGATGCCATCGGCACGCAGCCAGTCATCCAGATGATCCACTTCTTCCCCGTCCGGCAGGCCAAGGCCTTCCTCCGCGTACAGATTTTCCGGTTCCACCTGCAGCATCTCGATGACCTGGATGGAACTTTGCAGGTACTCGTCCTGCGAGGTGCTCTTATCCGATAGTTCCCAGCCGGTGAGAAATGCCTGCATGAGCAGATCGCGCACCTTGATGCGCGGCAGTGTGGGGTCCATAACCATTATCGTTTCCTTCTTTCCTGGTTTTATCCCCGTTGGACAGTATACGGCATACGCCTGTGCAAGTCAACGGTTTATTTGTGAATTTTTTGTAGGTACGGCCAAATTTTACATACTTTTTTCCTGTTTCGGTCGGTTATCTCAGGCTTTGAACGCAAAGGTCTGATCCAGCCATTCCACAGCCAGCTGTACCCAGCGGTGGCGGTGGGAGCTGTCGGCATCCACCTCCGGCGTGCTGATGCTGGTACCATGGCGGCCTTTTTCAAACAGATGCGCCTCGCATGGGACACCGGCTTTGTGCAGTGCGCTGAGCAGCAGCAGCGTATTTTCCACCGGGACGGTCTCATCCTCCATGGTATGCCAGACAAATACCGGCGGTGCAGCCGGTGTGATCTTATCCTCCAGCGTAAAGCGCTGGTGGGCGGCAGTGTCCCCGGTACCGCTCAGCTGCACAAAACTGCCCCTGTGGGCGTACTTTCCTGCGGTGACCACGGGGTAGGCCAGCACCAGGGCATTGGGGCGCGGCTGGTTTTCCATGCCGGGGATATCCCACACCGCACCGGACAGTGCCAGATGCCCGCCTGCGGAAAATCCGCACAGGGCGATCTTATCCGGCAGGATGTTCCACTGTGCTGCGTACTGCCGCACAAGGCCAATGGCCTGTGCCAGCTGCCGCATGGGCAGTGCGTCCCGGGCCTGCTCCCCCACTGCATAGTGCAGCACCGCCGTATGGTACCCTGCCGCTGCAAACTGCAGCGCTACCGGGTCGCCCTCCCGGGGGCTGACATGGTTATATCCACCGCCGGGCACCACCAAGACCAGTGGACGCTGCCGGAAATGCGGCATGGCTTCCACGCTCTCCCGCAGGTAGAGCGTCAGCGTTCCGCCGCCGGTCAGTTCCAGTTGTTCAAACTGCATTTATGCTTCCTCCCTGTAGATGCCGTGCCGTCCCTCCGGGTGGGCGGCAATGAACTCTGCGCACAGATCGGCGCAGATGCGGCACAGCTCCGGGCAGGGGCGCTTTTTATAGTAGTCTGCCGTGCGCGGCTGCGCTGCCGTACCGCCGGTAGGTGCAGCGCCTGCCTTTGCCAGCAGCTCCCGGCAGATGATGCTGCCGCCGCCGTTGCGGGTGCGGTACATCTCTGCAGCCTCCTGCACCAGCGCATACATCCGGGATTTATCCTCGGGGTCCGCCGGGTCAGCATAGACCAGGCTCAGCACGCTGACTGCACCGCAGAACGCGCCGCACACTTCCCGCATACGGCCAATGCCTGCTCCAAAACCTGCAGAGAGCCGAAGCGACATCTCCTCTGTCAGCCCCAGCTGCGGTGCAAAGGCCGCCACAACGCTCTGGCTGCAGTTATAGCCTTTTAGAAACCAGCTATAGGCTGCATCGCCCTGTTTTGACATTCTTTCACATCCTTTTCCTGCATACTCGCCCTCCATTATAGCACACTCTGCCGGAAAAGGGGAAAAACTTTTTAGCAGATCCGGGCCTCTGTTTCTGATACGATTCGGCGGCTCCACTCCGTGCAGGAGACAGCAAATTTTAACTTTTTATGAAAAGCCTTGATTTTTATCCGGAAGCGTTGTATATTAGCACTCAGAAGTTATGAGTGCTAATAGCTCCGGTGCTTTCCGGCTGCGGCACACCAAATATGCGATAAAAGAGGTTTTGTATTATGGCCAAGAAAGAATTTCAGGCAGAGAGCAAAAAGCTGATGGATATGATGATCAACTCCATCTACACCAACAAGGAAATTTTCCTGCGGGAGCTGATCTCCAACGCCTCGGACGCCATCGACAAGCTGTATTATAAGAGCCTGACCGACACCTCCGTGGGCATGAACAAGAGCGATTTCCGCATCCTGATCACCCGCGACAAGGAAAACCGCATCCTCACCGTGGAGGACAACGGCATCGGCATGACCAAGGCTGAGCTGGAGGAGAACCTGGGCACCATCGCCCACTCCGGCTCGCTGGACTTCAAGCAGGACAACAAGGACGAGAACATCGACATCATCGGCCAGTTCGGCGTCGGCTTCTACTCCTCCTTCATGGTGGCCGACAAGGTCACCGTCATCTCCAAGGCCTACGGCTCGGACGAGGCCTGGCAGTGGGAGTCCTCCGGTGTGGACGGCTACGAGATGACCCCGGCTGAGAAGGACACTGCTGGTACCCAGATCATCCTGCACATCAAGCCGGACACCGAAACCGACCACTACGACAACTTCCTGGATGAGTACGGCATCGTGGCCATCGTCAAGAAATACAGCGACTATGTGCGCTATCCCATCCAGATGGAGCGCGAAAAGAGCCGCCAGAAGCCGGAACCGGACCCCAAGCCCGAGGACTACAAGCCCGAGTGGGAGACCTACACCGAGCTGGAGACCCTGAACAGCATGATCCCCATCTGGAAGAAGCAGAAGAGCGAAGTGACCGATGCGGAATACAACGCCTTCTATAAGGACAAGTTCGGCGACTATGCCGACCCCGCCCGGGTCATCGTGAGCCGCACCGAGGGCACTGCCAACTACAACGCCCTGCTGTTCGTGCCCAGCCACCGCCCCTACGATTTCTACACCAAGGATTACGAGAAGGGTCTGGCCCTGTACGCATCCGGCGTGCTCATCATGGAGAAGTGCGCCGACCTGCTGCCCGATTACTTCAGCTTCGTCAAGGGCAT